>JAFAHO010000266.1 GCA_019237205.1 Hyphomicrobiales bacterium | reverse complement strand
GTTCAAGTCGGCCGGAGCCGACGCCGCCGTCGAAAAATCGGCACTCATCGCAGACGCCAAGGCCGACGCCGACAAGCTTCGCGCGGCTGCCAAAATCGAGATCGAGGCCGCACGACGCAGTGAAGCACAAGCCGCCGAAAATCGGGCGGCTCAGCTCGCAATCGACATTGCGGCCAAGCTGCTCGATCGACTGCCGGAAGAAGCTCGCGTTGCCGCCTTCATCGATGGGGTTGCAACCGGGCTCGCGAAACTTCCGGAGGGTACGCGGGCATCGCTCGGCGCGGGCGGCGCGGCGATCCACCTGACCTTCGCCCGGGCGGCGAGCCCTCAGGAAGTCGAGGCCTGCCGCCAGGCCCTCGCCAAGATTCTCGGCCATCCGGTCCTGGTCGAGGTCTCGGTCAATCCCGAGCTGATCGCCGGCATCGAGCTGGAAGCCCCGCACGCGGTCGTGCGCAACAGCTTCCGCGCCGATCTCGTTCGCCTCAAATCCGAGCTGGTTCATCATGCCACAGACGCTGCTTGAGACACACGAAGACCCCTGGCTCGCGCGCAGCCGCGCAACCGTCGCCCACACCGATCTGGCACCCCAGGCCGAAACAGTCGGGCGCGTCGAACGCGTCGGCGACGGGATCGCGCTCGTGTCCGGTCTGCCCGACGCCTGCCTCAGCGAGCTGCTGCGGTTTGACGGCGGGCGCATGGGTTTCGCGCTGACCCTCGACGCCGACTCGATAGGTGCGGTGCTGCTCGATGAAGGCGAGGCCATCGAGGCGGGCTCACGGGTGACTGGAACCGGCGAGGTTGTCCAGGTCCCGGTGGGGCCGGGCCTGCTCGGCCGCATTGTTGATCCGCTCGGCCGGCCGCTCGACCGCGACGAGCCGATCAACGCCGAGGCGCAGATGCCGGTCGAACGTCCGGCACCCGCCATCATCGAGCGGGATCTTGTCTCCGAGCCGATGCAGACCGGCATTTTGACGATCGACGCCATGTTCGCGGTCGGCCGCGGTCAACGCGAACTCATCATCGGCGACCGCGCGACCGGCAAGACCGCGATCGGCGTCGACGCGATGATTAACCAGAAGCACTCGGACGTGATCTGCGTTTATGTCGCGGTCGGCCAGCGGGCGACCGCGGTCAAGCGAGTGATCGAAGCCGTGCAGCAGTACGGCGCGCCGGAGCGCTGCGTGTTCGTCGTCGCCTCCGCCGCCGCCTCGCCGGGGCTGCAATGGATCGCGCCCTTCGCCGGGTTCACAATCGCCGAATATTTTCGCGACCGCGGCCAGCATGCGCTCATCGTCATCGACGATCTCACAAAGCATGCCGCAACCCACCGCGAATTGTCGCTGCTCAGCCGCGAGCCGCCCGGCCGAGAGGCCTATCCCGGCGACATTTTCTACCTGCACTCGCGCATGCTCGAACGGTCGGCGAAGCTCTCGCCGGACCTTGGCGGCGGCTCTCTGACCGCGCTGCCGGTCGCCGAAACCGACGCTGGAAACCTGTCGGCCTATATCCCGACCAACCTCATCTCGATCACCGACGGGCAGATCGTTCTCGATTCCCGGCTGTTCGCCGCCAACCAGCGGCCAGCCATCGACGTTGGACTCAGCGTCAGTCGTGTCGGCGGAAACGCGCAGACCGCCGCGATGCGAAAGGCCGCGTCGCATCTCCGGCTCGATTACGCCCAGTTCCTCGAGCTCGAGATGTTCACCCGTTTCGGCGGCCTTTCGGACGATCGCGTCAAGGTGAAGATTGCGCGCGGCGAGCGCATCCGGGCGCTCCTGACGCAACCCCGTTTCGCGGCGCTACGCCCCGCCGACCAGATCGCCCTCCTCCTCGCGCTGGCCGAGGGCGTGTTCGATTCCCTGCCCGCGGAGGTCGTCGAAGCGGTCCGCGAACGGGTCGCGCCATATCTCGACGCGCATGCCGCCGACTGCCTCGCCGCAATCGCGAAAGGCGGCGCGCTCGACGACAAGACCCGCGCGGCGCTCGCGTCCGCCGTTCGCGACCTCGCCGCGCAGGCCGTGACCACCCTTCAAAAGGAAAAGGCGAGCGCGCCATGAGTGGCAAGCTCAGTGAGGTCGAGGGCCGGATCGGAACGGTTCACCAGCTCGAGGCTGTGATCACGGCGATGCGCGGCAGCGCGGCCGCACGCTCGCTCGAAGCCCGGGGCAAGCTGCCCGCGGTCGAGGCGTATGCGCGGGTGATCGCCGACGCGATCGGCGAAGCGCTTTCGCTCGACACAGGTGACGAAGACGACGAAATCGACGAAGCGGCGCCGCGGGGGGGCCGAAGTCCGACACTCGACATCCTCATCGTGCTCGGCGCGGAACAAGGCTTTGCGGGCGTCTTCAACGAGCGTGTCCTGGACGCCGCCGAGCGCCATCTCAAAAGCCAGCTCGCCGAGCTCTTTGTCGTCGGCGCTCGCTGCACGATGGTCGCAGCCGAGAGAGGGCTCGCGTTCGGCTGGTCGGCGCCCATGGCGGCTCACGCGGACGAAGCGCCGGGGCTGGCGAGCAAAATCACCGACGCCCTCTACGACCGGCTGGAGAAAGGCGGCGCTCGGCGGGTCTCGGTGATCCACGCTGCGCCCGCCCCCTCGGCCTCGATCGACGTGGTCGAACGGACTTTGCTCCCCTTCGACTTCGCCCGCTTCAAGGCGGCGCCGCGGCCGTTCCCTCCCCTGACGACGCTGCCCAGCGACGAGCTCCTCGCCGAACTCGCCGAGGAATATGTCTTCGCGGAGCTCTGCGAGGAGGTGATGCTGTCCTTCGCCGCCGAGAACGAAGCGCGGATGCGGGCGATGATCGCCGCGCGCAGCAACGTCGCGCGGAAGCTCGACGAGCTTGTCGGCAGCTATCGCCGCCTGCGCCAGGACGAGATCACGGGCGAGATCATCGAGCTTTCCGCCGGCGCGGCATCCGCCGAGCGCCCCGTCAAGCGTCATCGCGCCTTGGGTGGCGTGACGAGTGGACCATGAGCGGGCGGGCCGAACCGGTCGCGCCGGCATCAGGCACATGAACTTCCTCTTTTAGGCAAATCCAAGCAACCACTCAGGAAGAACGACGATGGAAATCAAGAGCGCCGCACCGATCGCCAACGCGACCGAAGCCCGTCCCGAGGCCTTTCTCCCCTCGGTGTTTCCGTGGACCGACGCCTCGAAAACGCCGATGGATCCGGTTCAGACCGGCCGGGCGTTTCAGGAGTACATGACGGACGCCTGGCAGCGAACCATCCTTTTCCTCGACGTTTTGCGCGAGCGGGGCAAACAGCAGGCCGAGATCACATCGCGCAGGATCGCGACGGTGCTGAAGTTCGACTACGAGATCCTGATGAACGGCGCGGAGCTTGCGCGTCCGATCAATTACGCTCTCGCGCGCATCGTGCCGCCCGAGGGCGTGAAAATTGATCCGACGCTGCGCCCGGTGGTCATTGTCGACCCGCGCGCAGGGCAAGGTCCGGGCATCGGCGGCTTTCATCAGGAAAGCGAAATGGGCGACGCGCTGGCCGCCGGACACCAAGTCTACTTCATCGGCTTTGCGGCCGAGCCGATCGAGGGGCAGACGTTCCTCGACGTCGTCGAGGGCCAGGTCAAGTTCTTCGAGCGCGTCGTCGATCTGCATCCGAAAAGCCCCCGCCCGTTTGCGGTCGGCAATTGTCAGGCGGGCTACCAGACGCTCATGGTGGCGATGCTGCGCCCGGATCTCTTCGGACCGATTCTGATGCCGGGGTCGCCTCTCTCTTACTGGCAGGGGACGCACGGCAAGAACCCGATGCGCTATGCCGGCGGCCTCCTCGGCGGCTCATGGCTGACCACGCTCACGAGCGATCTCGGCAATGGTAAGTTCGACGGCGCCTACCTTGTGCAGAACTTCGATCAGCTCAACCCGGGAAATACGGCCTTCAGTAAGCTCTACAGCGTCTACAAGGCGGTGGACACCGAAGGGCCCCGCTTTCTCGGCTTCGAGAAATGGTGGGGCGACTTCATCGAGCTGAACGGCGAGGAGATGCAATATCTCGTCGACAACCATTTCGTCGGCGACAAGCTCGTGCGCAACGAGATCGCAACGGCCGACGGCCGGCTGTTCGACATTCGAAATGTCACGTCTCCAATTATCGTGTTCACCTCCGTGGGCGACAACATCAGCCCGCCGCCGCAGACGCTTGGCTGGATTCTCGATCTCTATGAAAGCGTCGACGACATCCGCGCGCAGGGCAAGACGATCATCTACTGCATCAACCAGCAGGTCGGGCATCTGGCGATCTTCGTCTCGCCGAAGGTCGCGGCGCGCGAGCACGACGCGTTCATGCAGACGATGGATATCATCGATATCCTGCCGCCCGGCCTCTATGAACTGGTGCTGACGGAGAAGAAGGTGGGCGAACCGGGGGCGGACCTGGTCAAGAGCGACTTTCTCGCCCGCTTCGAAGCGCGCACGCTCGCCGACGTCCGCGCCTTCGGCCGCAACAGCGCCGAGGACGACGTGGCCTTCGCAACCGTCGCACGCGTTTCGGAAGTAGGCCTCGCGAGCTACCGGACCTTCTTGCAGCCCTGGGTGCGTTCGATCAGCAACGAGCAGCTCGCTCAGGCCATCCGGGCGATGAACCCGGCGCGCCTGCAGTACACCGTCTTCGCCCATGACAGCCCGCTCATGCGCTGGGTCGCCGACGCCGCAAACCAGGTTCGGGCGGGTCGCCGACCCGCCGCAAGCGACAACCCTTTCCTCGCTCTTCAGGAGCAGATGGCCGACGCGATCGTCAGCGCATGGAATGGCTTCAGGGATTTGCGCGACAATTTGGAGGAGAGGACCTTCTTCGCAATCTACAATTCTCCGGCCGTCCAGTCGGCGCTCGGCACAGGCGCGGACGTCGCGTCGCCTCGCAAGCCGCCGGCCAAGACCTCTCAGGAGCGGGAGGCGATCGCGGCCACGCTCGCCGGCCATCGGTCGAACATCGCTAAGGGCGATCGCCTCGAAGCGGCGGCGCGGGCCTTGCTTTATGTCCTGGCGGCCGACCGGAAACTCGACGAACGCGTCGCCTTCGCGCTTCGCAAACTCGCCCAGGACCATGCAGACATTCCGATCGACCGTCTGAAGGAAGTTGTCCGCGGACAGTTCTTCGCGCTGGAACTCGACAAGGAGCAGGCTCTGCGCACGCTGCCGGCCATGATCGAGGGCCAGGCGGAGCGCGCGGCGCTGGCGCGCGGCCTGGTCAAGGCGCTCGGCGCCGCGGGGATGCCGTCGCAGGAAACCGAGCTTCGTCTCGAGACATTGTTCGATCTGCTTGGCGTGCGCGACGTGACGCCGGAGCCCGCGGCGATCGCCGGGCCGGCGCTGGCGGCCGCCAAGAGCAATATGGAAGATAAGAAGGCTGCCGCTCGGGCGATTCGTGGCTGAACATCGGGCGCCAGCTAACATGGTCAGCGCGTGGGAGGGCATCGTCGGTCGAGGACAGCGACTTCGGTCGCGATGCTATGGAGCCGCCTGGCCGAGGGCGCCGATAGCGCGCTTCGAGCTCGCGCGGCGGCAAGACCACGAATAGATCCGTCGTCCCGGAGGCGCATCTGTAGCGGATGCGCACTGGACGAGGCAGCCGAGTGGCCAATCGTCTTCGACCAGC
>JAFAHO010000207.1 GCA_019237205.1 Hyphomicrobiales bacterium | reverse complement strand
CGAATGCGAGGAGATCGCGCGCGAAATCTACAAGCCGGTCATGCGGGCGCACCGGTGCACCGTCGAGCAGCTCGCGATTCTCGAGCCGGCGCTTTCCGAAACGGTCGGGGCGACGCTCGCGCTGGCGCTCCGCGAGGCCACCGACGAGGCCGTTCGGCGCGGCGTTCCGCAACAGGCGGCGATCGACTTCATCATTGGCCACTTGAACATCGAGCTTGCGATCGCCTTCGGCGTTTTCCCAGAGGGCCGCTTCTCGGACGGCGCCTTGCAGGCGATCGCCAAGGCGAAGCCCATCCTGTTTCGAGACGGATGGATTGAACGCGTCTTCTCGCCCGAGGCCGTTCTCCAGTCCGTGAAAGAGATCTGCGATCCGCCGGCTGCGTAAGAAACCGCGCCGCCATTCGTCGGCTGCGCTCGTCTCGTCATACCTGTAACCGGGCAAATGGCTGAACTGGCAGATACGCGGGGATCGGGCCGATCTTCCGCCTTGGATTTTTCGGCGTGCGCGTAGAAGAAGAGGGCGTTGGCAACCAACTTCACTCGATCGGTCGATTCGGAGCCGCGGCCGTTTAAACGGGCCGCCTGCGGCGGCTTGACGACCATCCCGATGTAATCGCGGCAATTCTCGCCGGCCGAAATCTGGGCTGCGATGATCGCCCGCGTCACCGACCTTGCCGGGCGCATCACCGGCGGGCACTGCACTTGGCTCGGTCCCGACGGCTTCGACTCTGCCAGGCTCGGCAAGGCGCCGATCGATATGCCGCGGCGGGCGATAGGCGACCTCCTCGGGAACGCGGTGCGGTTTGGTGTGGCGAACGACGTGCTCGCCGCCGGCGAAGGCATCGAGACCATGCTGTCGCTGCGCTCAGCGCTGCCGACCATGCCGATGGCCGCGGCGCTTTCCGCCAACCACCTTCGCCGCGATGCTGCTGCCGCTGTCGGCCGGAACTAACGAACGGCCCGTTTTTGTAGTATAAGCAGACAGACCGAGAACACTGGTGCCGGCAGTCCGCGGGAATCGGCCGGGAAACTGCGTCAGCGGCAGCCTCGGCCTGAGCTGGGGCAGTAACGGGAAACAGGCGATTTCCGACAGCCCCACGAATCGGGCCCCGAAGGGGGCACCAAGTGCGAAAATCTGCACGACAAGACATTCGCCCCCAGAACAATCTCTCCTCGCTCCCGAGACAAAGCTATGGCGAACATCCGCTGCCGCTGACCCCTCACCGCCCGGTGACGAAATCGTCGTTTCAGTTCCCGATCGGGTTTGTGACGACGAGAACGATTGCGGCGAGTTCGCCGTCGACGAGGGCGGCTCAGGGAATGCCACCCTATCGAGACCGGTCATCCCACCCGCTTGTATTGGACAGTACGTGACATACGTGATATGAGCAAGCTCATACCTAATCTCACGTGACGCCATGTCCGATACCCTCTTCTCCTCCTTCCTGATGGTCGATCAGCCGCTGGCTCCGGTCGCGAATCGGCTCGCGCCTGGCGGCTTCAAGAAACAGGAGCGCCCTGGTCGCCCTGAGAGTGCCGCCCGCAAGGTTTTCGTGACGGCGTTCCTTCGCGCGCTTCAGGAGGCTGCGCCAGGCGTGATGGCGGCTCCTGCGGCGACATCCGCCGGCCTCGAGGATCTCGCGGCCGCTGCAGCTGATATCGCGCTCGGGCATTCCGTCATCCTCCAGCTGAAGCCGGACCTGGACGAAGGACGCCGAAACGCCGTGCGCGCTTTTCTCGAGAAGGTCGTCCGCGTGAGCGCCACGCTGGATGAGACGCGGCTCGAGTCCGCAATTGGCAAGCTTGCCGAGGTCCTCCTGCCGGACAAGCTCGCCGACGCGCGCGGCGCCCTGGCCTTGGACAATCTCGAGCTTCGCGATCGATTTATTGCGGACGTTCCCCAGCTGACGAGCGCCGAGATCGGAGCGCAGGCGGGACTGAGGACGAAGAACCCATACGCCACGGCGGCCCGCTGGAAAAAGAGCGGCGACATTTTCTCTGTCCAGCACCGCGGCAAGGAGTATTTCCCGGCCTTCCAGTTTCGTGAGGGACGGCCGCACCCGACCGTCAAGAAGGCCCTCGCCGCCCTCCCTCCCCGCCTCTCGTCGTGGCAGCGCGCGTTCTGGTTCGTGTCCACCAACGGTTGGCTGGGCGACAAGGCACCCGCCGACATGCTCGACGATCCAAAGGCCGTGGTCGCCGCTAATTCGCTATCGACATAGCCTGGCATATGTGGGCAAATTGGAGTCCGGAAAGTGCGCTTAAGCGTCAATGACTTGGGCGGTGGACGAGTAACCGGGGCAGATTCCCGGGCGGAAAGGAAAGGTTAAGAGAGGGTGTGATTCAAGCTTTGGATGACGCCTGGCGCGAGCGATTCG
>JAFAHO010000067.1 GCA_019237205.1 Hyphomicrobiales bacterium | reverse complement strand
GCCGGTTCGCGATGATGGAGTACCGGGCCAAGCCTGGCAATGAGCCGCCGCCGCACGTCCACGAATGGGAAGACGAGTTCTACCACGTCCTTGACGGCTCCGCCGAGTTCCACTGCGGCGCGGAGCGACTGCGCGCCATCGCCGGCGCTGACGGTCTTTTTGGGGCCATGCTGGTGACGCCGCTCTTGCCGAAGATTCCGAGAATCGGCCAATCGATACCGATAGTCGCTGAAACCGAGCAGATCGCGGATCGTCGAAATTCGCGTGAAATCAAGAGCGCAATTTTCTGACGGATCGCGGGCGGCGTTCGCGCTTCACGCTCAAGCCCTCTTAGTCAGACGTGGGGGCGTCGCCCCTGCCGACATCGGATCTCTCGGCTTGAATCAGAACCGCTCGACCGGCTGCGCGAACACGTATCCGACGCCCCTTTCGGTCTGGATCATTTTCGGCGCGCTCGGATCGTGTTCCAGTTTGCGACGAAGGCGAAGAATCTGCACGTCGATGCTGCGGTCGAAGACGTCTTCATGCACTCTGGTCGCCTGCAGAAGATGCTCGCGGCTGAGCGGGCGCTGGGGAGCGTCCAGGAAGGCGACGAGGAGCGCGTATTCGCCCTTGGTCAGCGCCACCTGGGCGCCGTTCGGGTCGGTGAGCCGCCGCGTGCGGAAGCTCAATTGCCAGCCGGAAAATCGGTAGCCTCCCCGTTCGTGCTCGCGGGGAGGGGGGGCGCGGCCACGATCGAACCGCCGCAACACGGCGCGCACGCGAGCCAGGAGCTCGCGCAGGTTGAAGGGTTTTGCCACATAGTCGTCGGCGCCGAGCTCGAGACCGACCACCCGATCGATCTCGTCCCGGCGATGCCCGGTCACGATGATGACCGGCACATCGGAACCGGACCGGATCTCGCGCAAGAGGTCGAGCCCGTCCTCGAGACCGAGCCGGAGATCCAGGATGACCACGTCGACCTCGTGGGTCGCTAACAGTTGGGCCACCTCGGCGCGGCCCGCCGCCGACAGCGTCCGGATGTTGTTGTCGGCAAAGTAGTCTATGATCATCCGCTGCAAGGCGGGGTCGTCGTCGACGACAAGCGCCGTCGTCTGTCGATCACCCTCGTCCTGGACCTGGTCTCTGGATGGTGAACTGGCCATGCGGGCCTCGAGCCTCATCCTGCAATTGACCGCGGCCGCCCTTGGAGCGCGCCGCGTCGTCGCGCATAGTCTCGCGACGGCCGTCTGTCTTTGCGCCCTCGGGTGGGCCGTCGCACAGGCGCCGCCCGCTCAGGTCGGGCCCGGCCGGGAACCGATCACCCCAATTCCTCCCGCGCCCGTACAAGACCCGCGGCGGTTGGCGCTTGGGGATCGCCTGTTCCATGATCCGCGCCTTTCCCATGATAACACGCTGAGCTGCAATTCGTGCCATGACTTAGCGACCAACGGCGCCGAGGCCAGCCGACCGAAATCGAAGGCGGGCTCCGGGCCGGATCTCAACACGCCGACCGTGTTCAACGCGGCCCTGAGCTTCCGGCTGAACTGGGAGGGCGATGTTCGTACGCTGGAAGGCCACGTCGAACAGACGTTGCGCAGCCCGCGCAGGTTAGGGTCGAGCCTTGACGAAGCGCTGCAAAAGTTGCGAGCCGACAAGGATATCGCAAAGGCGTTTCGCGAGGCCTATGGGCGCGAGATGGATGGCGTGGGCATCCTCGCCGCCGTTGCGACCTACGAGCGTTCGCTGCTGACCCCGGGGTCTCGATTCGATCTCTGGCTCGAGGGCGACGCCAATGCGATGACCCCAAAAGAGCTCGACGGCTACCGGCTGTTCAAGTCGCTCGGCTGCATCTCCTGCCACCAAGGGGTCAACATCGGCGGCAACATGTACCAGCGCCACGGCGTCTTCCATCCGCTCGGCTCCCCCAAGCCCGAGATTGTCCGCGTCCCCAGCCTGCGCAATGTAGCGGTCACGCCGCCCTATTTTCATGACGGAAGCGCGGCCACACTGTTCGACGCCGTGAAGACAATGGGTCATGCCCAGCTCGATCGCATGCTCACCGACGACCAGACGGAGGCGATCGTAGCCTTCCTCAAGACTCTGACCGGAACCTACAGGGGAAAGCCCCTCGTTCGGGCGAACGAACCGCGGCCGAGCGGTGCGCCTCCGTAAGATCGCCGCCGGCGCGGCCGTCGTCTCTCTGCTGCTCGCGCTGCTGACCTGGCTCCTGGTTCGCAGCCTCTCGACGGACTCCGCCGACTATGCGGCGACGCTGCGGCTTTTCGACGAGTTGGCGCTCGCCCAGGCATCGCTGCATCGTGATGTCCTTGAGGCCCGGGCGGGGTTGCTGCAGAACTACGATCCGCTCAACGCCTCCTTGAGCGAGATCGACTCGGTTGTCGACCAGCTGCGCTTGAAGGCCTCGGACGAGGGGCTCGACGTCGGCCCGGTCGACCGTTTCGCCCGCGCGGTCAGGACGCTGGAGGAATTGACCGAGCGCTTCAAGACCGACAATGCCCTCTTGCGCAACTCGCTGTCCTACGTCGGCCTGCTCAGCACGAATCCGGACTTCATCGATCGGAATCCTCAGCTCGCCCCTTCGATCGGCGCGCTGGCGGCGGCGATTCTGCAGCTCACTCTCGATTCTTCGCCGCAGTCGAGCGAGGCTGTCCAGGATCGCCTTCTCGACCTCGCGCAGCGGGCTCCGGCCGAGAGCGCCGGCGAGTCGAGCGCTCAGGCGTTCCTGGCGCATGCTCGCCTCCTTGAAAATCTCCTGCCGTCAGGCGACGACACCCTTAGGGCGCTGTTCGTTGTGCCGACCCGGCCGCCCCTCGAAGAGACGCGCGCGCTGTTCCTGAATCGTCACATGGCCGCGGAGGCGACGGCGCAGCGCTTTCGCCTGCTCCTCTACGCGACGTCGCTCCTGCTCCTGGTCGCGCTCATCGACCTCGGGAGGCGGCTCAGGGCCCGCGTGGTTGCGCTGCGAAAGCGGGCGGCGTTCGAGCATCTGATCGCGGAGCACTCCACTCGCCTCATCGATTGCCCGCCAGCTGAGACCGAGGCGCGGCTCAAGCAGGCGCTGGCCGATTTTGCGAGGACGATCGAAGCTGATCGCGCCTACGTCGTACTCGGCAAGAGCTCGATCTGGGCTTGCGCCTGGTCGGAGGACGAAGCGCCGTATCGGCGCGGGTGGCCTGAAGCGGCTCTGTCCCTGCCGGAGGAGTTCAAAGAGAGCAGGCTCGACATCGTCACCGCGCCGGACGTCGCCCGGCTCCCGCCCGGCCGCGCCACGCAGACGCTGCTCGATTTCGGGGTTCGCGGCTGGGCTTGCGTCGTGCTGCGGCGACCGGGCTGGGAGCGGGCCATTCTGGGGTTCGATAGGCTTCGTCCCGCGGGCGGCGTTTATTTCCCGCTGGCCGCGGTGCGTCTCGCGGGAGACGTGATCGCCGACGCTCTCGAGCGCCAGATTCGCGAACGCGAAAAGACGAAACTGCTCGCCCGTCTCGATCGCGCCCTCCGCCTGCAGATGATCGGGCAGCTCGCGAGCGGCGTCGCGCACAACTTCAACAACATCATCGGAGCGATTCTGGGCTATTCCGAGATGGCGGCCGCTGAAGTCGAAGGAGGAACGAAGGCCTCCCGGCATCTCGCGGAGATCGAGCACGCGGCGGAACGGGGTCGCGACCTCATCGACAGCATCCTGACCTTCGGGCGGCGATCTGACGCGCGCGCCAGCCTGGTGCCGGCGACGGCCTTGCTCGACGAGACGGCGTCGCTCATGCGCGCCACGCTGTCCCCGGGCGTCGAACTCGTCGTCTCGCCGGCGCCCGCCGGTCTTGACGTGTTCGGCGAGCGGGCTCAGCTGCAACAGATCATTCTCAACCTGTGCCAAAACGCCGCGCAGGCGATGCAAGGCACGGGCCGCATCTCGATCAGGGCGGATCGCCACGACCTCGATCGACCTCGCGCGCTCAGCCACGGCGTGTTGCCCGCCGGCCGCTACGTACGGTTCGTCGTCGTCGACACTGGCCCCGGGATCAGTTCGGAGGTCGCTCGGCGACTCTTTGAGCCGTTCTTCACCACTCGTCCGGCCGGGACCGGCCTCGGCCTCGCCACTGTGCGCAAGATCGTGCGCGACCATGACGGCGCAATGAACGTCGCAAGCGCGCCTGGTCAGGGAAGCCGCTTCGAGGCCTGGCTGCCTGCCGCAGACGGCGGGGCAAGTCCTGCCTCGGCGGTGCAGGCGCGACTCGGAAAGGGCGAAACGGTGCTCATCCTTCACGATGAGCGCGACCGCCTGCTCGGCTACGAGGAGACCGTGGCGGCGCTGGGTTTCGAGCCTGTCGGCTTCGAACGCTCGGCGGATGCAGTCGCCGCCGTTCGCGCCGGGCCGACGCGGTTCGACGCGATCCTGATCAGCCAGGCTTCAGTCGAGGTCGCGCTCGATCTTGCACGCGCGCTGCACGGGCTGGCGCCGCGGACGCCAATCCTTCTTGCGACGCGATCGCCGGTCGACGTGGGACTCGACGCGCTCATGCGCGCCGGCATTGTCGACCTCGTGCGCCGACCGCTCAACAGCGCCGAACTGGCGGTCGTTCTGTCTCGCGTCCTCGGGTCGATCGCGACGTTGCAGGCGCCCGGGAGGTCTGACGTCTGAGGCGCACCAGGAAGGAGGGTGCGCGACGCTTCGACCTCGCGCCTCAAGGAGCCCGCAAAGCGGGCTTCACCTGCAGCGCAGTTCTCGAAACGAGGCGGTGAGACAAAGCGGTCCCGTGCGCTGCCCGCCGC
>JAFAHO010000214.1 GCA_019237205.1 Hyphomicrobiales bacterium | reverse complement strand
TGACCAATGATCCGTCATAAAAGGCCGAGTTTGAGAACGCGATAAGGCTCTCGCAACGGCTGCGGTAATGCCACTTCAGTCGGCGACGCTGGCCAAATGTGGATTCGCAGGCCTCGAGGATTGACTCTACGTCCACGTCATCGGCGTCCTGATCCTCGCCGTCTGCGGCGTCGGCCCGGAAGAAGAAGTCGGTCGGCGGAAGCTGCTTGGGATCGCCGACGACGATGATCTGCGTGGCGCGCAACATGCCGCCGAGAGCGTCTTCCGGTCGCATCTGCGAGGCTTCATCAATGACAAGCGCGTCAAATTCGAGCGTCTTCGGGCTCACGAACTTGGCAAGCGACAGCGGGGACATCATGAAGCAGGGCTTCAATAGCTGGATCGCTCTGCCTGCCCGGCTCAGCAGCTGGCGGACCGGCGTGAACCTCTTCTGCTTCGGGAACTCGTTGTTTAGCAGGGTCATCTCAGTCCACTGTTTGCGCGTCCCGAAGCTTGAACCGGCTGGAGGCGACACCGAGAGCAGTCGCTTGCGGATCGCTTCTTGATCCGCACGGATCTTCTGCCGGTCCCGTTCGGCGAAAGTGTTCCGGCGAGTCTCCAGGGCGTCGCCGTTGGCCGCAAGCGCCTGGACCCGGCGCGCTATCGACGCGCGTCGCTCGGTCACGAGTGCGTCGAAAAGGCCGGGAATGCGGGCAGGATCCATGGACTGGCGCTCGCAGGCCGCAAGGAAGTCGGACAGACCGGCCGCCGCGAGCTTTGCGCGTTGCTGTCGAATGGTGATGAATGAGGGCAGTTCGACGTGGCTAGCCACTAGATCGTCCACGAGCGGAATTAGCTCGTCCAGCGGCAATCTTGCGAGCCCCTCGACTCCGAACTCTCTGAGGTCACCGAGTGTCCGCTCAAACTCTCTTTCGATCTCGGCCCATTCGTGCGCGGCGGCCGCCACCTCCTTACGGGCCTCGACGGCCCGCCCGGAAAGGAGGCGCTCCGGCAGATGGTCGGGGATCGGCGCGGAGCCCACCGCTTTGACCCAGGCGATCGCTTCGCCTAACGCGCCCATGCGCTCGCGAGAGGAACCGAGGCTCACGGCTGCTGCAGCGGTTCTGTGCCCCGTAAGTGTTTCGCGAATCCGGCCGAGGCGCGTCACCAGTGTATGGGCGTGGGCGATGCGTCGAATCGGAGCATCGAGCCCAGCAAGCGCACGCATCGGATCAATGGCGAGGAATTCGGTGAGGAGCAAGGTCCGCGCGCGGATTTCGGTCAACAGTTGCGTCGGGTGGGCCTCCCCGAAGTGATTCCAGGCGCCGGCGGAAAGGTCGAGGAACGTCCTGCAGGCGTCCTGAAACAACGCGAGAGAAGCGGCCTGCTCCGGCGAGAGCGCCATAGCCTTTTCGAGTGCTTCCTTGCCGCCGGCCAGCGACTCGATCTTGCTTCTCATGTCGAGTCGAATGCAAACCCCCTGGCAGACTGCGTCGACTGGGGTCGAAAGACCGGCCCAAGCCGGACCGAACAGCCGCTGCAGGCCTGCGTCGTTCTCGAAGGCCGCGAGGTCGCGCACATGCTGCGCCAGGCCATCCAGATCCTCTGGACGGGAGGGATCGGCACCGAGCTTGCTGCAGATAGCCAACGCCTCGTGAGACGCTCCACCGAGCTTCGCGATGAGTTTGCTGAGCCCGGCTTTCCGGAGTGTCGCAGCGGCTGCCTCGAGTCTCCGAGGGACCGGACGGATGCCTAAGCCATAGCCAAATAACCGCGAGGACCAGGTGGCGTCGGCCTCCAGCAAAGTCTTGAGGTGAGTTGACGCATTCGCGACGTCGCCCGCGCTGGCCTCCTGGAGTTGCAGCAGCCAGCGCCGATCGTGATCGGGCACCATGACAAGAATAGTTACGACTCTCGCGACGGCCGGAAGCCACGCCGACGGGGTATTGGGGCCGAGGCCGAGCGCGTCGAGGACCGGGAGGACGGCGACCAGTCCACTCGCAAGTTTTGTCAGGAGCTCGATCTCGGATGTCGCGCAGCTGTATGCGTCGTCGGGAGTGCGGTCGCCAAACTCCGCGGCGACTGGACCAAGCAGATGGGCGCGTGCGATCGCGAGGCGTTGGGGATCCTCATGTCGGAGATCCGGCGTTGCGGCCAAGTCCGCCTCGGTCGAGAGCATGTCGAGCCGGACTGCCAGGGCGCGCTCTAGATCTTCGAGGTCCAACTTGGCGATCGCCATAACAGCGCGTTGACGAAGTGCCGTTTTCAGGTCTTGGGCGAGCGGCCGATGGTGACGACGAGCGCCACGGGTTCGGCGTCGAGGAGGGCGATCAGGCCGAAAACGACAAGAGCGTCGGTTTGAAAGACGAAAATGAACGCGGCGCGGGCGTCTGCGGCCTCCCTCGGCGTCCCCTGGCCGTGGAGCGCGCGAATCAGGACGCCGAGATTGAACCCGGCGACATGAATCAGATAGCGCTTGTGGACGTTTTCGCGTCCGCGCAGCCAAGCCCGCCTCATGCCGCCGCGATCGAGGATGTGGGCGAAGGATCGCTCTACGAGTTCGCCGCGACGACGCATGGTCTCCCGCCCTATCCCGGATTTCAGTCGCGCCCGGTTGGCGTAAACGGCGCGCTGGGCCGCCTTGTCGCCATGCCAGCGCCGATAGCCCTTGGCCGGTTCGGGTTCGGCGATGCGCGTCTTCCACACGCCGCCTTCCAGCGCCTTCAACTGTTGGCGCGAATGATAGCCTTTGTCGGTGGCCGCGACGCAGGGCTCCTTCTCGCTCGGCGCCAATCCGATCTCGCCGAGATTGCGCTCGGCGACTTCGAGGGTCGGCGAGAGCGTCGCGGTGTCGCCTTCGTCGGCCGGATGGATCGGCGCAGCCACGACGACGCCCGTGTCGAGATCGACCGCGTGCTCCGGCTTGTAGGCCAGATGCGTCGTTCCGTCCTTCATCTTGGCGATCCTTGCGTCGGGATCGGTCGGGCTCTTCCAGTCTGCGTTCGACAGCGTCTTGCCCTTGCGCTTGCGGTCGAAGCGCGCCAGGTCCTCGGCCGTCGGCGTCTCGATCCCGCTCTCCTGCGCCATCCGCGTCAGCATCGCCCGGTAGCTCTCGCCGTTCTCACGCCGAACGATCGTGCGCAGCGCGGCGTTGGCCTCCATCGTTGAGCCGTCGACGCCGATCCGCTCGCCCTTCACCAGGCCGCGCTCGGCCACGAGCTTCAACACAAAGCCGAACACCTTCTCGTGCGCCTCGTGCGGCAGACGCGTGCGCGTGCGCGAAAGCCACGAATGGTCGGGGACCTTCTCGACGTTCGACAGCCGCAGGAA
>JAFAHO010000306.1 GCA_019237205.1 Hyphomicrobiales bacterium | reverse complement strand
CTCGCTACGCCGAGGGGCGCGCGATGCAGGTCATCGAAGCGAGCGCGCCGCTCAGGCGCTCTCCGCAAGCGGACGCGCCCCTCGAGACGGAGGCGCTGTTTGGGGAAACCGTCACGGTTTACGACGAGGGCGAAGGTTGGGCCTGGGCGCAGCTCGACCGCGACCAGTATGTCGGCTATCTGCCGCTCGCCGCGCTCGGGACGCCAACCGAGCCGACGCATCGGGTGGCCGCGCTGCGCACCCACGCCTATCCGGGGGCGAGCATCAAACTGCCGCCGCGCCTCGCGCTGTCGCTCGGCGCGCGGCTAACGATCGTCCGGCAGCAGGGCGATTTCTTGGTGACGCAGGACGGGTTGCATTTCTGGGTGCGTCATCTGGCGGAGCTTGGTTCTCGCGAGCCGGATTTCGTCGCGGTCGCTGAGCGCTTTATCGAGACGCCCTATCTCTGGGGCGGGCGCACGTCCAAGGGAATCGACTGCTCCGGTCTCGTCCAGACGGCGCTCGCCGCCGCGAGGATCGACGCCCCTCGCGACAGCGATATGCTCGAGGCGGCCATGGGCGCGCCGGTCGCCGTCGACGGTCCGCTGGCGCGCGGGGATCTTGTGTTCTGGAAGGGCCACGTCGGGATTATGCGCGACGCGCTCATCCTCGTCCACGCCAACGGCTGGCACATGAAGGTGGTCATGGAACCGCTCGCCGAGGCGCGCGCCCGCATCGCCGCGAGCGGCGGCGGGGAGATTACGAGCGTGCGGAGGGTCTAGCGGCGGGATGCCCTCACCCTCTCCCGTTACGGGAGAGGGTGGCCCGACGGGCCGAATGAGGGTGCGCGGTCCTTACTTCTTCCCGCCGATGCCGAGACCGGCGAAGCGGCTGTTGAAGCGCGACAGACGGCCGCCGCGATCGACCAGCTGCTGCGAGCCGCCGGTCCAGGCCGGGTGGGTGTTGGGATCGATGTCGAGATGCAGCGTCGCGCCCTCTTCGCCGTAGGTCGATCGGGTCATGAACTCGGCGCCATTGGTCATGACGACCTTGATCATATGGTAGCTGGGGTGAATGTCGGGCTTCATCGTCAAGGTCTCTGCCGCAATAGATCAAAGAGCCGCCCGGAGGTCCGGCGGCTCTTTTGGCTGGCGGTCCTATACGGCGTCTGCGCGCTCGATGCAAGTTGTCACATGGCGCCGGCCACGATTTCGGCTCAAAAACTGAGAACTAAAGCCGGCCGAAGGAGCATCATCCGAAAATGTCCACTGCCCACGACACGGCAGCGAAACCGGGCCGAGTCCCCTCGGCGCCCTGAAGCCGCTCGTGCCCTACGCCCTCGTCTATCGGTCCCGGATCGTAGCGGCGCTGATTGCGTTCATGGCCTCCCATTTTTAGATCGGGAGGAGAAGCCGTCCGCGCCTTGTTCTCCCCTCATCGCGCCGGCCTGCCGGCCTTGCGCCGCCAGTCTTCGACCGACCGCTCGCCCATCAGCCTCTGCAGAAAGTCCCAGGCCACCTCCAGCCGGTCCGCGGCCTCAGGCGAAAGCCCTTCGCCGAGCTCAAAGCGCTCGCCGCGCATCGAGAGCGTGAACGCGGGCGGCGGGGGGCGACGCAGCGAGCGGGTGTAGACGTCGAGCACGGCTTCGGGGGCGAGCGCATGGGTCGTATGGCTTTCGCCGCGCTCTGGCCGAATCTCGGCGAAGGCGAAAGGCGCGGGCGTGTCCCTGCCGGCGTCGACGAAGAGCGCAGCTTCCGCGCCGTCGAGATCGAGCGCGTGCTCGATCTGCAACTGAAAGTCCTCGACGGTCGTCACGTCCGGCCACGCTGCGCGCCTGACCCGATCCAGCAACAGCGGCCCGAGCCCGTCGTCGCCGCGCGCGTCGTTGCCCCACCCGAAGACGACCAGTCGCAATGGTCAGTCCTCGGCTCAGCCTTTGCGGGCGCGCGAAACGAGCGTGCCGTCCGCGTCGATGAGGTCGACCTCGAGCGGCATCTGACCGAGCGCATGGGTCGCGCAGGAGAGGCACGGGTCATAGGCGCGGATCGCGACCTCGATGTGGTTCAGAAGCCCCTCGGTCAGCTCGCGGCCCGAGAGGTAACGCGACGCGACCGCGCGGATCGACTCGTTCATCGCCTGGTTGTTGTTGGTGGTCGAGACGATGAGGTTGCAATAGCTCACGAGGTCGTTGTCGTCGGCCCGGTAGTGATGAAAGAGCGTGCCGCGCGGCGCCTCGATCACGCCGACGCCTTCCTCGCGCCGCGGCCCTTTGTCCGCCATCAAGTCCGTACCCACGATGTCGGGATCGTCGAGGAGCTCACGCGCCAGTTCGGCGGAGTGCAGCATCTCTATCATGCGCGCCCAATGATACATAAGCGCGCCGTGCAGCGGCTTGCCGCCGCCGGCGTTGAGGAACGTGCGGCGCTCGGCCTCGGCGAGCGGGGTCGGCATAACGTCGCAGACCTGCACCCGCGCGAGCGGTCCCACTCGATACCAGCCTTTGTCGGCGCCCAGCGTCTTGATGTGCGGGAACTTCATATAGCTCCAGTTTTTCACGTCCTCCTGGAGCACATTCCTGTAGGTTGCGTAGTCGATCTGATCGAAGATCGGCCCGCCGTCGGCGTCACGGGCGCGAAGGCCCCCATGGTAGAAGTCGAGCGCGCCGCGCCTGTCGACGAGACCCATCATGTTGGCGCGCGACTCCCCGAAGGTCCGGTAGAAGTCGGGATTGGTCTCGTGCAGCTGGATGACCAGCCCGACCGCCGCCTTCGACCAGTCGACGATCTGATCGATTCCGGCGCGCATCGAATCGCGGTCGGCGACGCTGAGCGGCTTGTTCACGCCGCCCGGAATGACGCCGGTGCCGTGAATGCGTTTTCCGGCGATATGGGCAATGATTTCCTGCCCGAACTTGCGGGTTAATACGCCCTGCTTGGCGAGATCGGGGAAGGCCGCGGCGACCCCGATGATGTTGCGTTTGGCGACCTCGCTCTCGAAGCCGAACAGGAGATCGGGCGAGGAGAGATGGAAGAAATGCAGCGCGTGCGACTGTACGATCTGGCCATAATGCAAGAGGCGGCGCAGCTTCTCCGCCGTCGGCGTCAGCGGACCGAAACCGGCGATGACGTCCATCGCCTTGGTCGCCGCGATCAGGTGGCTCACCGGACAGATG
The DNA here is from genome assembly GCA_019237205.1 of Hyphomicrobiales bacterium. Taxonomy (GTDB): domain Bacteria; phylum Pseudomonadota; class Alphaproteobacteria; order Rhizobiales; family Beijerinckiaceae; genus Roseiarcus. The sequence goes on along the minus strand of JAFAHO010000306.1, from coordinate 12,048 downwards.
CCGCAGAGGCGCTGCACCGCGATCGGCACCTCCCAGTACGGTCGGCCCTGGATGAAGACCTCAAAGCCGCGGAACTCGACGATATGGAGCCGGACCTGGTGGATCCGGTTCTCCGCATCGAGGAGGATCGTCACCTTGCCGTGCCCCTCAACCCGGCTGACCGGCTCGATGGCGACGCGGCGGAGCTTTTGCGGCGATTGGGCGGTTTCAAGGTTCAGCATGGCCAGGGCCCTCAATCGTAATGCAGGAGACTGTGATCGAGACGCGGCATGCGCCCGAGAATCAGATCGTTGAGATATTTCCAGATCGCGTCGGCGGACGGGGGGCAGCCAGGAATGAAGTAGTCAACCCGCACGACCTCGTTGACGGGATAGACCTTGTCGAACAGAAGCGGCAGCTCCGGGTCGTTCGGAACATGCGACTGCACCCCGTCCAAGTCGCGATAGACCTCGTTCAGAATGTCCCCGACGTCGAGACGGTTGCGCATCGCCGGCAGCCCGCCGTTGATCGCGCAGGCGCCGATGGCGACTAGGATCTTGGCGTTGGCGCGCATCTCGCGGAGCACATGCGCGTTTTCGGCATTGCACACGCCCCCTTCAATCAGCGCGATGTCGCAGGGGCTGCAATGCTTGATGTCAGTGATCGGCGAACGGTCGAACTCGGCGATCTTCATGAGGTCGAGAATGCGCTCGTCGATGTCGAGAAAGGACATGTGGCAGCCGAAGCAGCCGGCGAGCGAGGTCGTCGCGATGCGCACTTTCGGCAGAGCGGGGGTTTCAGCGGATTCGCTCATCGGACCTCCTCCCCCGCGCAGCGCGAGGCCTCCTCGCTGATTGCCTCGAGATCGTAGCGGCGCTCGCCGATCGGCACGGCATAGCCCACGCGCTTGATCAGGATTGCGCCGACCGGGCAGACGTGCGCCGCCTTGTCCGCGACCGAGAAATTCGTGTCGCCAAGCTTGCCGCTCGGAGAGTTGACCACGATGTGCGAGGCCATGCCGCGCCCGACGAGCGCGAATATGGACTTGCCGTCCACGTCGCGGCTCGCGCGAACGCAGAGTTCGCACTGGATGCAGCGATTGAAGTCGATCAGCACGTCCGGATGGGAGGCGTCGACCGGCCGGTGCGGATAGAACTCGACGAAATGCGGCGTCATCATCTCGCTGTCGTATGCGAGCGCCTGCAATTGACAATTGCCGCTCTTCTCGCAGCCGGGGCAGAAGTGGTTGCCCTCGACGAACAACATCTGCACCAGCGTGCGCCGATAGGCGTGCAGGTCAGGGGTGTCGACCTCGATCTCCTGACCAGCTGCGGCCTTCAGTGTGCAGGCGGACGCATTGCGCCCATTGACGATGACGGTGCACAGTTTGCAGCTGCCGTGGGGTGCGAATTCCGGATGTGCGCACAAATGCGGGATATAGACGCCCGCTTCCAGCGCCGCCTCCAGAATGGTCTGGCCCGGCTTGAAGGGAACCGGGATCTCGTCGACGACGATCGCGGTCTCGGTCCCGCTCATTGCTCGGCTCCTATATGGGCGCCCGCATCGTCACGCCCGGCGATCTCGCGCGCCCGCGTGAGCGCTGCGTCGAGATCGACAGCGGGATCGAAATCGCCCCGGATGAGACGCCGCTCGTAGGCCGGGCGGAATTTAAGCCAGGTGTCGCGCACAGGATTGCCGGCGGTCTGGCCTAGGCCGCAATGGCTGGTTCGGCGCAACAATTCGGCGAGGCGCATCAACTCGTTGATCTCGTAGCGCGAGCCGCGCCCGTCGGCGATCTTGTCGAGCGCATCGCGCATCAGCGTCGTGCCGACGCGGCATGGCGTACAGAAGCCGCAGCTTTCGTGGGCGAAGAAATACGTGAAATTCCGCGCGACCTCGAAGAGGTCCCGCTCTTTGCCGAAAATCATGAAGGCGCCGGCCGTCGGCACGTCCTCGAAAGCGATGTGGCGGCGGAACTCGTCCGGCGTCAGGCAGATGCCCGAAGGACCGCTGATCTGCACGGCGACAACGTCCGCGGCGCCACAATCCTTCAGCACCTGCTCCACCCGCACGCCGAACGGATATTCATAAATCCCCGGACGCGCGCAGTCGCCCGACACCGACAGAATCTTCGTGCCCGCTGAGTGACGCGTGCCATGGCCGGCGAAGATGCGGCCTCCCTGCAGCGCGACCACGGTCGCCTCGACGAGCGTCTCCACGTTGTTGACGACCGTCGGCTTGCCGAGGTAGCCGGCGGTCACCGGGAAGGGCGGCCGGATGCGCGGCTTGCCCGGCTTGCCCTCGAGCGACTCGATCAGCGCCGATTCCTCGCCGCAGATATAGGCGCCCGCTCCGAGATGGATCTCGATGTCGAAGTCGAAGCCCTGCGCCCCACAGATGCTTGCGCCGAGACGCCGATCCCTCCGCATCGATTCGAGCTTGGCCTCCAGCGGTTCGAGCAGGTAGCGATATTCGCCGCGCAGATAGAGGAGGCCATTCGCGGCGCCCACGGTGAAACCGGCGATCGCCATGCCTTCGAAAATGCGCTCCGCAAACGACGTGAGGAGAACGCGGTCCTTGAATGTGCCGGGCTCTCCTTCGTCGGCGTTGCAGACGATATAGCGCTCGGCGCCAGGGGCGTTGCGGCAGCTCTCCCATTTGACCGCTGTCGCGAATCCTGCTCCGCCACGCCCGCGCAGGTTCGAGCGCTTCATCTCGTCAAGCATGCCCTGACGGCCGAGCGCGATCGCCGCGCGCAAGCCCGACCCTGGCTCATATCGCGAACCCAGCAGGGCGTCAGCGCGGCGGATGTTGTCTTCAACGCGGAAATAGTCCGCCGGCCATTCAGCAAGCGGAACGTCGCCGCGCACAAGGTCGCAAATCTCGTCGACCCGCCGCGCCGTAAGACGGGTAACCGGCCGGTTGTTGACGAGCAGCGCCGGGCCTTGATCGCACATCCCTGTGCAAGAGGTCAGATCGACGCTCACTGCGCCGTCAGCCGAAGCCTCGGCCCGCCGCAACTTCAGGCGCTTCAGCATATGCTCGAAGAGCGTCAGGCTGCCGAGCATTCGGTCGGTGATGTTGTCCGAAACCAGGATCCGGTAGCGGCCGCGGGGCTGCTCGTAGAGGAATGAGTAGAACTGAACGACGCTCTCAACCTGCGTCGCCGGGATACCGAGACCGGCGGCGACCGAATGCGTTGTCTCAGGCGAAATCCAGTCGAGTTCTTCCTGAACCTCCCGCAAGATTTGCAGCAATTGGGTCGGCTCCGCTCGCCGGCGCTCAAGAGCCTGCAAGACGACTTCACTCGTGTCCGACATGACCGTTTTGTTCCCTCTTTATCTCTCCCATTGCGCGGTCACCTGGCCGGCCGCTTGACGTCGATCAATTCGGCGGCGCGGACCCAGGCAAGGACGTTGCGCGCCTCACTTCAGCAGCACGTAGATGTTGACCTCCAGCGCCGGATCGTCGGCGTCCTTCACGTCGTTCACATATTCCTCGACGAACGAATCCTGCGCGTCGACACCCTTCTCGTCGAGATAGGCGGTGATCGCGTCATAGGTGGCGTCGATGTCGGCGTAGGAGCCGACATGCTGGAAGCGCATCGCTTTGCCGCTCGGCGTTTGTCCGATCTTCACCGCGTCGGAAAGACTCGCCTTGTCTGCGGGCGCAGCCTCAAGCGGAAATCCGGCGTGGTATCGAAAGCCGCTGTCGTCGGACTCGACGAACACCGCAAGCGGCCGGCCGGCGGGCTTAAGGCCCACTTTGTCCATGTCGCGCTTGACCAGACCGAGCGACCCGAGGATGGCGCCGTAGATCTCGTCGCGATCGGCCTTGCCCTCGATATAGGCAAAGGGGCGCGCGGGGAGGTCCACGGTCTCGCCCGTCGATCCTTCGCTGGGGGGATTGGCCGGTTCGCCCGGCTTGGACGCTTCGGGGGCTGCCGGCGGGCTGTTGGCGGCCGGAGCAGGAGGCCCCGCCGGCGGCTGGGTTCCGGGCGCCGCCTGCGGTGCGCCTTGCGACTGAGCGGAAGGCGCCTGAACGGGTGAGGTTGGGGTGGCTGGAGCTTGAGACGTCGGCGCCGCGGGTGATTGCGCGGTCGGCGTCGAGTCTTCGCCCCAACCACCGGCCGGCAGCCCTGCGGCGACGATTGCGGCCAGAAGCCCCGCAATTGAGAACCGGATCCATTTGCTCGGCATCTTCGCGCTGTTCTCCGTCGCAGGCGGGCGAGGATTTTTGCTTGACCACCCTAAGGCCATTTCCGCTTGAAAACAAAGACGGCGGCGATGAGCGTTTTAGAGCCGTCAGGCCGGCGCCGGCCTCGTCCAGCGCAGCACCGGCTGCCGCGCGGCTCGGGTCTCGTCGAGGCGGCGGCGAGGAGCAAAAACCGGGGCGGACAGAAGACGCTCCCGGTCGCCCGCTTTGACCGCGAACGCAAGATACCGCAACGTCATGATGAAGAGATCGAGGCCGGCCTTCGATTCCGATTCCGTCGGTTCGATCAGCATCGCCCCATGCACAATAAGTGGGAAGTAAACAGTCATCGGGTGGTAGCCCTCGTCGATCATCGCCTTGGCGAAGTCCAGCGTCGTCAGTCCGGTGTCCTTCAGCCACCGGTCGTCGAACAGAGCTTCGTGCATGCAGGGCCGGTCGCCGAATGGCGCGCTCATCACGTCATTGAGGCAAGCCCGCACATAGTTGGCGGATAACACAGCGTCTTCGGAGGCTTGCCGCAAACCGTCCGCGCCATGGGAAAGAATAAAGCTGAGCGCGCGGACGAACATGCCCATCTGGCCGTGGAACGCGCTCATGCGGCCAAATGACGCTGTGCCTTCGGCGTGTTCGACGAGGTTGAGCTCATCTCCTTCGCGCGCGACGAAGGGAACTGGCGCGTAGGGCGCAAGCCGTGATGAGAGCGCCACCGGCCCCGCTCCCGGCCCGCCGCCACCGTGCGGGGTCGAAAAGGTCTTGTGCAGATTGATGTGCATCGCGTCGACCCCTAGATCGCCTGGACGCGTCTTGCCGACAATGGCATTAAAATTCGCGCCGTCGCAGTAGAAATAGGCGCCCGCTCCGTGAAGCGCCTCAGCGATGCCTGCGATCTGCCGCTCAAACAGGCCGCAGGTGTTTGGGTTGGTCAGCATGATCGCCGCAACATCGGGTGCGAGCGCGCTCTTCACCGCCTCGACGCTGACGTTCCCGTCCTCGCCGGCAGGGACAGGGCGGACGGAAAAACCGATCAGCGCGGCCGTGGCCGGATTCGTGCCGTGGGCGGAATCGGGGACCAGCACCACGCGTCGTGTCTCGCGCTCGCCCCGCGCTTCGATCGCCGCCTTGATCGCCATCATCCCGCACAATTCGCCATGCGCCCCGGCTTTCGGCGGCATTGCGACCGCGCTCATGCCGGTCATCGTCATCAGCGCCTTGGCCAGCGCGTCAATGACGGCCAGCGCGCCTTGCGCGGTCGAAACAGGTTGGAGGGGATGCACATCGGCAAATCCGGGAAGGCGCGCGATCCTCTCGTTGAGGCGCGGATTGTGCTTCATCGTGCACGAACCGAGCGGATAGATCCCGGCGTCGATCGAATAATTGTCTCGGGAGAGCCGGACGTAGTGGCGCAACGCCTCCGGTTCGGTCAGGCCCGGCAGGTTTAGCGCGCCTTCGCGCGCGTGCGGGCCAAGCCGCGATTGAAAGGGCGCCGGGTCGTCCAAGTCGACCCCAGTTGCGTCAAAACGCCCCGTCTCGAAGATCAGCGCCTCCTCGATATCGAGCGCCCGGTTGCCTGTGAAGGTCGCGCGCGCCTTTGCGGCGACGTCTTCCGGGCGCGTCGGACGTCCTTGTTTGTTCATCGGCCGGTTCCCCAAAACGACATTACAGGCATTCGGACAACGCCTTCGCATAGGCTGCACGGTCGTCGTCGGTGTTGACTTCGGTGCTGGCGACGATGACGCAGTCGTCGAGTCCGGCGTCCGGCAGAAGTCGCGAGACCGGCAGCCCGCCGATCACGCCCCGCCGCGCTAGCGCCTCGATCAGGTCCACCGAGGGGCGGGGCGTGCGCACGGTAAATTCGTTGAAAAAATGCGTATTGAGGACTTCAACGCCGCGAATGGAGGAGAGACGGTCTGCGAGTTGAACCGCATTCGCGTGATTGATTTCCGCTAGCCGTCTGAGCCCGCGCTCGCCGAGCAGCGTTAGGTGGATTGAGAAGGCGAGCGCGCAAAGGCCGGAGTTGGTGCAGATGTTGCTCGTCGCCCTTTCCCGCCGGATGTGCTGCTCGCGTGTCGAAAGGGTCAGCACAAAGCTTCGCCGCCCCTCGGCGTCGACGGTCTCGCCGGCGAGGCGCCCCGGCATTTGCCGCACGTTCTTCATTCGCGTTGCGAAGAGGCCGAGATAGGGACCTCCGAAGTTCAGTGCGTTGCCCAGGCCCTGGCCCTCCCCCACAGCGATGTCGGCGTCCATTTCGCCGGGCGAGCGAACGGCGCCGAGCGCAACGGGGTCGGTGAAGACCGCAATCACCTGCGCTCCGCGGGCATGCGCCGCGGCGGCTATGGTTGAGAGGTCGCGCGGATTGCCAAAGAAATCCGGGCTTTGGACGATCACGCAACTCGTCTCGTCGTCGATCGCCGCCGCGATGTCTTCGCACGCGACGACGTCCGGCGGAAGCCGCGTAATCTTCTCGTCGGCCATATGCGCGAGCGTCGCGGCGACTTCGGCATAGTGCGGATGGACGCCGCCCGACAGAACCGCTTTCCCCCGCCTGGTCAGGCGGTGGGCCATCAGCATCGCTTCTCCGCAGGCCGTCGAGCCGTCATACATCGAGGCGTTGGCCACCTCCATGCCGGTCAGCGCCGCCACCTGGGTCTGGAATTCGAACAGGACCTGCAGCGTCCCCTGAGCGATCTCCGGCTGATAGGGGGTGTAGCTGGTCAGGAACTCCGAGCGCTGGATGAGATGATCAACGCTCGCAGGGATATGACGCCGATAGGCGCCCGCGCCCAGAAAAAAAGGCGCCGAGCCCGCCGCGACGCTCCGGCGGGCCATCGCCGTCATCGCGCGCTCGACCGCCATCTCGCTCATGGCGAGCGGCATGTCGAGCAAACCCTCAATCCGATACTCGGGGGGAATGTCAGCAAAGAGCGCGTCAATGTCAGGGACGCCGATGCGCGTCAGCATCGCCTCCCGTTCGCTTGCGTCCAGCGGCAGGTAGCGCATCTGTCAGTCCAGCGTTTTCAGGTAGTCGGCGTAGGCGGCTTCATTCATGAGCTTCGCAAGTTCGGCGGCGTCGGAAAGCTTGATGCGAAAAAGCCACCCTCGGCCAAGCGCGTCCTCGTTGATGAGGCCCGGCGTCGCCTCCACCTCGGAATTGACCGCGATGACTTCTCCCGAGGCCGGCGCGAAGACGTCGCTCGCTGCCTTCACGCTCTCGACCACAGCGGCGGGGTCGCCCGCTTTCAGCATTTTTCCGACGGGCGGCGCCTCCGCGAAGACGACGTCGCCGAGCTGCTGCTGGGCGTGCTCGCTGATACCGACGACGCCTTCCGCGCCTTCGATCCGGATGTACTCGTGATCCTTCGTGTAGCGAACCTGCGACATGGAGAATTCCTTTGGTCTTAGCCGCGATAGTAGGCGTGGGGACGAAACGGCAACGCAACGACGCGCGCGCTCAGCGGCTTTCCGCGCACCACGAGACGGACGGGCGTTCCGACCGCGGCGTAGGCGCGCTGAACAAAGCCCATTGCGATCGGCGCGCCTACGCTCGGGCCGAACCCGCCAGACGTCACGACGCCAATCGGCGCGCCATCGGAGGATAGAATCTCCGTGCCCTCCCGCGCAGGCGCGCGTCCATCCGGGCGCAGGCCGACGCGTCGTCGTTTCGGCCCTTCAGCCAGCGCGCTCCGAACACGCTCGGCGCCGGGAAAGCCGCCCTCGACCCGGCGGCGCTTCTGGATCGACCAGTTGAGCGCCGCCTCCACTGGATCGACCGTCTCGTCGAGCTCGTGGCCATAAAGGCAAAGGCCGGCTTCGAGTCTGAGAGAATCCCGCGCGCCGAGCCCGATCGGAGCGACGCCGGGCTGCGTCAGCAGCACGCGAGCGAACATCTCGGCCTGCGCGGCGGGAAGGGAGATTTCGTATCCGTCCTCGCCGGTGTAGCCGGATCTCGAGACGAAGGTCTCGAACCCCGCGACCCGCGCCGGCCGGGCGCTCATGAAGGCGGCTGCCTCCAGTCTTTCGTCGGGGGCAAGCCGCACCAGAGTCGCCGCAGAGAGCGGTCCCTGAAGGGCGATCAGCGCCGCCTCGTCGAGCGGCGTGAGCCGGACGCCCTTGGGCAGGCGCTCGCGAAGAAGCGCGAAATCGACGGCCTTGCGGGAGGCGTTGACGACAAGCCTCAGTTCGCCCGCTGCGTCAGGCGGACGCGTCACCATCAGGTCGTCGACAATCCCCCCACTCTCGTTGAGCAACTGCGTATAGCGCTGCCGGCCTGGCGCAAGATTGACGAGGTCCGCTGGGCACACGGTTTCGAGAAAAGCCGCAAGGCTCGCATGATCAGCGCCCTCGAGAAGCGCCTGCCCCATATGCGAGACGTCGAACAGTCCCGCATGGCTACGCGTATGAAGGTGCTCGGCGAGCACTCCGTCCGGATACTGGATCGGCATGTCGTAGCCGGCGAACGGCGCCATGCGAGCGCCGAGTTCCACGTGCAGAGCGTGAAGGGGCGTCTCGAGAATCGCGGATTCGCTCATCGGGGCACCGGTCGTGAACGTCCGTCCGCCGGAATGGCTCGGCCAGCGAGGGCCGAGACATTCCGGAGGCCCCCTCTGTCCCATGACCTGAGAGATTTCCCGCCGAATGGCGGTTACCCCATCGGTGGGCGCGCATTACAGCCTCGCGCGCCGCTTTCCAGAGCGTCATCACCCGCGCGGTCCATGGGCCTGAGCGTTTCCGGGGCGGTTGCGCCTTCGGCGCCGGCGACAATGCCGCCGGACTCTTCCGCGAGGTGTCTTTGACTGACGATACGCGAGCTAGCCCCACGGGACGAGATTTGTCAAACGGCGGTTCGCTGTGACCATTAGCCGGCGTTCTTCTGCCGGTGTCGCTTGGGCGGAGCGCTGGCGCCGCCGCTCGCGAACCCGACGGTAATGGCATACTCGTCTGCGAGCTGGAGCGTCGTCAGCGGCAATGGGATTGGTTCGGTCACGACCCGGAAGCCGCCAGCCTGAACGCCGTCCGTCGTGGCTTCGACCTTGAAGATCTTGGAGAAGACCTCTTTCTTGTCGGTGTTGTGGGTCACCGCGATTTTCAGCGGGGCGCTGTAGGTTCCAGCCGAACCGGCTGGTCCAATCACCACTTCGCCCGCGACGCCGATCTTGAGCGTCGCCTGCCCCGGCCCGGCCGGATCGCACTCGCGCGCCGTGTCGCCGACGTTGAACTGATAGCGGACCGAGGCGTTGTCGGTCCCGCCGACCCTCAGCGCCGCCCCGCCCTCGGCGACATCCACAGTCGGGCAGTTGATGTCCTGCGAGGCGACCGGCAGAACAATAGGCTTCTCGCTAGGATTGGCGGCAGGCTTCGCCACCGGAGGCGGATTGGCGCCAAGATTGACGGAGTTGGCGTTCGGATCGCGATGAGCGAACCAGGCGTCGACCGAGCTGCATCCGCTCAGCGCCGCGAGCGCCGCGACAACCAGCAAGGATCGAATAGGGAGCGCGTTCATTGCGGACGACTTCTCACTGCCGGATTTCACGGGGGTCGGTGCTTACGACGCTCACGCCCTTATGGCAATTGTTCGTAGGCTTCCTTGAAGCCGGCGAGCGGCGCGAGCACGCCGACGCCTTGCTCCGGCGTCTGAAAGATGCCCAGCGTCGCGGTCTTGCCAGTCTTTAGCTTCTCGAGCAGCTTGTCGTCGATGGCGAGCTGGGCGATGCAGCCGTTGGCGAGGCACTGCAGAAAATTGAGACGGCCGAAATCCTCGTCGTCGATCCTCAGGCCGACCCCGGAGGGCAGCAGCACGCCGAGCGGAGCGATGACCCGCATCAATCGCGCCTTGCGATCGGCGCTGTTGAGCACGATGACGACGAGCGTCACGTTCGGCCGCTCCTGATCGACGACGCTGAGCACGAGGGCGCATTGCTCGTAGCTTGCGCCCGGCGGGGTCTCGCAGCGCGTCTCCCAGTCGCCGTGCTTGTCCTTGATGACGCCCTGAGCTGCGTTCGATGCGGTCGCAGACATTGCGGCGATCAAGAAGGCCAGGCCCGAGAGAACGCGACGAATCAATTGTGCCTTACCGTTCATGAATGCGTTGGTTCCCGGGTCCCGCGGACGACAATTCGACGGCTCCCGCGGTAGCAATCTTGCGGCGCGAACTCATGGCGGAGGCACGAAAAAAAGACTGTCAGAGGGAGGGAGATGGTGGGCGCTAGAGGGATTGAACCTCTGACCCCTACCATGTCAAGGTACATCTCTCGCCGGAATCATTGAACATTTCGCGGAAACCACGCCGTCTCTGAGCGCGTTTCGTTCCCTCGCCGTTCACGTCCGCCGGTTCAGTTGGACCAAAGAGCACTACCACAGCGCCTTGGTCCGTCCGGTGACCACGCCATGAGCCTCGAACCACTACTCCGCGCCGAGGCCTCGCTGACCGCACTGGAGCGCGCCGCGCAAACAGCCGAGTATGCGAGGCTGACCGCTCCGAAGCGTGGCGAGGTTCAGGGTGTCCAAGTTGGACAGCCTGATGGGCGATACGAGAGGCGTGGCGACAGCCAAGCTGCTCGCGCCCTAAGCATCATCCGGCAGGAGGTGATCCGGGCGAAGAAGATCGACGCCCTCGCCGACGACGTGAAGGCCGCCGCTGTCGAGGCAGGTATCTCCGACAACCAGAGCGCGCTTCTCCGCGTCGCCGACACCCCAGCCGAGGGACAAGTCGAGGCCGCGAAGGCTGAGGGCATGAAGGCGAAGGCGCCGAGGAAAGCGAGGAGGGAGAAGGTGCGCACCGAGAAGCAGAGCGCGAGTTGTGAGCCGGCCGGCGAGCCTGTCGAGCAACCCGACGCGGCGGCAGAGCTTGTGGCCGTCTTGGAGCGCGAGTTCGTCGGCGGCTTTCTGGATCCGATCTTGCCGTTTCTCGACAAGCTTACCGCCGAGGAGCTCCTCGGCGCGTTCCGTCAGGTCTTGGCTGCCAGAGTCGGCGGCCGCCCGCTATCCAAACTCGGAGAAACCTAACCACCGCGCCGCTCATCCCGGCGCGCAAGAGGCACTCCAAATGCAATTCGTTGCGCCGATCTTGTCTCGCCCGACGACAAGGCTGCGACCTGCCGTCAGGCGGTTCCGGAGGACATCAAGGGCCGCGTGCGGGCGTTCGTCGCCAAGAGAAGGCTGGTCAAGCTCGACTTAGATGAGCTCCTCTCGGTCACCGTCCTCGCTGCCGCCGCTGCGACGCCGCGCTTGCGAATGCGCGTCAACGATATCGAGCAACGCGAAGACCAAGTCCTCACCAAAGCGATCGACCTCGACGGGAACGCAATGAAGACGACCGCTGCCCGTTATGTCGTGGGCTGCGACGGAGCGCATTCATGAGCCCCCCGTGCGATCGGCGCGGTGTTGCAAGCGCGCCCTCGTCAGCGTTTGCGCCGAATTCTTGCCAGCGTGAATGAGCGCTTCGAGCTGCTCGCGCTCCTCGGCGCTCAGCACGTATTTCCTGACCGCAATCTCCTTCTTGGCCACGAATCACCTCCATCGCTGCTCTCGCGGCGACAGAGATTCAGAAAAACACCACCAATTCGTTGACGCGAGCGACTAGACGACGAAGCGCAGCGCGGAAAGCCGCGTTGACGGCCGTCGATGCACGCGCCGAGCCATCCGCTCAAGCTTAAGGGCTCGTCTTACGAGACGCTGCCGTGCGCAAACAAGCACGCCGTGTTCGAGCCGTATCCGGTCGATGGGTCGGGATTTCCGGTCGCCTCGATCCGGCGCTCGAATATCAGTCGAGAGGACTTCGCCGCCTGCGGCTGGGGTGAACTCCGCCGAGCTCCCTCCGGCGGAGGCCCCGCGTGCGTTCAATCGGGCAGGTTAAGCGTC
>JAFAHO010000204.1 GCA_019237205.1 Hyphomicrobiales bacterium | reverse complement strand
TGACCAATGGCCTTCCCGGTCCGGCTCGTCGCCGTGGTCGCTGTTCTCGTTTCGGCGGGGGCCGGGGCTGAAGGGTACGAACTGGGAGCGGCCCAGCAACGCGCGGAAGCCGTGCTCGGCCGAATGACACAGGCCGAGAAGCTTTCGCTCGTGCGCGGCGGTCTGGGCGCGCCGTGGGGCGGGAGACCCAAACCGCAAGGATCGGTGGGATCGGCAGGTTATGTCGCCGGAATCCCGCGGCTTGGAATACCCGCGCTGCAAGAGACCGACGCCGAACTAGGCATCGCGAATCCTGGAAACATCCGCCCGGGCGACACGGCGACGGCCATGCCGTCCGATCTGGCGCTCGCCTCGACTTGGGACCTTGGCATTGCCCGGCGACAGGGCGCGGCGGTAGGCGCGGAGGCGCGAGCCAAAGGCTTCAACGTGCTGCTCGGCGGCGCGGTCAACCTCATTCGCGATCCGCGGGGCGGCCGCGACTTCGAATATTTCTCCGAGGACCCGTTGCTGGCGGGGCTCATGGCCGGGGCCGCGATCGACGGAGTCCAGAGCCGGCATGTTCTCTCGACCATCAAGCATTTCGCCCTCAACGATCAGGAGACGGATCGCGTCGCGCTCGATGCGCGGATCGACCGCGCCGCGGCGCGCGAGTCGGACCTGCTCGCCTTCGAGATCGGCATTGAGCAGGGCCGCCCCGGAGCTGTCATGTGCGCGTACAACGAGGTCAATGGCGTCTATTCCTGCGAGAACGACTGGTTGTTGGACCGGGTGCTGAAAGCGGACTGGCGCTATCCGGGCTTCGTGATGTCCGATTGGGGCGCGGTCCATTCAACGATCCGTTCGGCGGTGGCGGGGCTTGACCAGGAATCGGGGGACGAACTCGACACGCAAAACTTCTTCGAAAGTCTCGGGCGGTCCGTCGCAGAGGGCAAAGTCCCGCAGACACGGCTCGACGACATGGCGCGCCGCATCCTGACTTCGATCTTCACGCATGGCCTTGCGGAAGAGGTCGCATCCGATCCTGCTGACAGCGCCAGCAGCGAGGAGAGCGCTCTCGCCATCGAGCGCGAGGGGGCGGTGCTCCTCAAGAATGAAGGCCTGTTGCCGCTGCCGACGAATGTTCGGCGTCTTCTCGTCGTCGGCGCCCACGCCGATCGCGGCGTCCCTTCCGGCGGAGGGTCGTCTCAGGTCGTCCCCCGGGGCGGGATCGCCTTCTCGGAGCGAGTCGGTAGGAACCGCGCGATGATCTTCGACCCGTCTTCGCCGCTCGATGCAATCCGCCGACAATTTCCCCACGCCCTCGTCGACTACGACGACGGCCGGTTCCCGGGCCGGGCGGCCAACGCCGCCAGATGGGCGGACGCAGTGATCCTCTTCGCCGACCAGTGGCGGACGGAGGGTATCGACGCGCCGAGCCTCAGCCTCCCGGGCGGCCAGGACACACTCATGGAGACGGTCGCCCGCGCCAACCCGCATAGTGTGGTCGTGCTCGAGACCGGCGGCCCGGTTCTGATGCCCTGGCTCGATGAGACCGCCGCCGTAGTCGAGGCTTGGTATCCCGGCCAGAAGGGCGGCGAGGCGATCGCCGAGTTCCTGTCCGGCGCCGTAAATCCTTCAGGACGTTTGCCGCTCACGTTCCCAAGGAGCGAAGCCCAGCTGCCGCATCCGACGATTCAGGGCGACCCGACGGGGGCGCCGATCGGCCCGGTCGGACGGGGCGGCCACTATGATCGAACGTTCGTCGCCCAATACGGCGAGGGCGCTGAAGTGGGCTACAAATGGTATTTCGAACGCGGCGAGCAGCCGCTTTTTCCCTTCGGCTTCGGGCTTTCGTATACGACCTTTGGCCTGCGGTCGCTGAGCGCGAGCGCCGATGGCGCAAGGGTGACTGTCCGCGCGACGGTCTGGAATTCCGGCGCGAGAGCCGGCGTCGCAACTCCAGAATTTTACGTCTCGGGGCCAGCGGGCGCGAATATTCCGCTGCGGCTTGCGGGCTGGAGCAGAGTTGACCTCGCGCCGGGTAAGGAACGTGACGTGAGCGCTTCTGTCGATCCGCGGTTGCTAGCGACGTTCGACGAGGGCGCGCGGCGGTGGCGAATTCGCGGCGGCGACTACCGGATCACCGCCGGCTTCGACGTCGAGCGCCGCGAAGCGGCGACCGCGGTCCATCTCGACGGAGCAGAGCTGCCGCCGTGAGCGCGCCT
>JAFAHO010000181.1 GCA_019237205.1 Hyphomicrobiales bacterium | reverse complement strand
ATGGAGCGCCCGGTGGTGATGACCAGCGGCAATGTCTCGGAGGAGCCGCAGGTCATCGGCGATGGCGAGGCGCGCGCGCGGCTCGGCGAAATCGCGACTTACGCGCTAATCCATAACCGCGAGATCGCCAGTCGCGTCGACGACTCGGTGGCGCGCGTGATGGCCGGCCGGGCGCGGATCTTGCGCCGTGCGCGCGGCTTTGCGCCGGCGCCCATTTCGCTGCCGCCTGGGTTCGAGGCGGCGCCCGAACTTCTCGCGATGGGCGGGGAGCTCAAGGCGACCTTCTGTCTCGTCAAGGACGGCGAGGCCATCCTCTCGCAGCATCAGGGCGATCTGGAGAACGTCGAAACTTTCGACGACTACCGCAAGACTCTGGCGCTCTATGCCGAGCTCTTTCATCATGCGCCCCGTGCTCTCGTCGCCGATCGGCACCCGGAATATCTGTCGGCCAAGTTCGCGCGCGAATGGGCCCGAGCCCAGTCGCTGTCCCTCATCGAGGCGCAGCACCATCACGCCCATGTCGCGGCGTGCCTGGCTGAAAACAACATTCCGCTCGACGCTCCCCCGGCGCTTGGCATCGTCCTCGATGGACTGGGCTGGGGCGACGACGGCACGGTCTGGGGCGGGGAATTCCTGCTTGCGGATTATCGCCACTACGAGCGACTCGGCGCCTTCAGGCCGGTGACGATGCCCGGCGGCGCGCAAGCCGTGCGCGAACCGTGGCGCAATCTCTACGCCCATCTGATGGCCGAGATGGGTTGGGCCGAATTTTCAATGAATTTCGCCGAGCTCGAGCTCTATGCCGATCTTTCGCGCCGGCCGCGCGCGACGCTCGACGCAATGGTCCGCGCCGGCGTGAATTCCCCGAAGGCCTCCTCCTGCGGCAGGTTGTTCGATGCGGTCGCCGCGGCGCTGAACGTCTGCCGCGAGCGCCAGGCCTACGAGGGGGAGGCTGGCGCGCGTCTGGAGGCCATTGTCGACTTTGCCGCCATGAGCCGCGACGACGAGGAAGCCGCCTATCCGTTCGCCCTTCCAAATTTGCGCGAAACTGGCCTGCCCTATATCGAGCCGCTGTCGATGTGGCGGGCGCTGCTCGGCGATCTCATCCTGAAAATGCCGGCGCCGCTGATCGCGTCCCGGTTCCACAAAGGCCTCGCCATGATCATCGTTGCAATGACGAGAAAATTGGCCCATCGAGACGACGAGGGCGACGCGCGCTTCGATACCGTCGCCCTGTCCGGGGGATGCTTTCAGAACCGCATTCTGTTTGAGGAGATCGTTCGCCGCCTCGAGCAGGACAACTTCACGGTGCTCTCGCATGCTCAGGTTCCCGCCAACGACGGGGGCCTTGCGCTCGGACAGGCGGCGATAGGCGCCGCGCGTCTGATCGAGGACGGCGTGAAGAGCCGTAACCCAAGTCGAACCAAGGGATAGGCGCCATGTGCCTCGGGATCCCAGGCCGCATCGAGAAGATCGACGATCTCGCCAGGAACCTCGCGACCGTCGATGTCGGCGGCGTCAAGCGCCAGGTCAACATCGCCTGCGTCGTCAGCGACGAACACCCCGCGTCTTCCTGCGTGGGGGACTGGGTGCTGATCCATGTCGGCTTCGCCATGAGCCGCATCGACGAGGCCGAAGCGGCTGAAACCTTGCGCATCCTGACCGAACTCGGCGAAGCCCAAGCCGAACTCGAGGCGATGCGCTCGTCGGCGAGCCAACAATGGAGGCCTGGTCATGACCGAGCTCTCCGATCTTAAGACCCTCTATCCCTTCCTGCACGGCGCGGCGCAGGAGCCGAAAAAGCTGGACGCCGCGCTCCTGCGCTCCATCGAGGACAAGGCGCGCGACTCGCGCGAGACCAATGCCGCCTTCTTTGCCGCCCAGGCGCCGATCCTGGTCGCGGCGGCCAAGGCCGTCGCTGGGGTCTATCGGGGGGGCGGCCGATTGTTCTCGATGGGCAACGGCGGCTCGAGCTGCGACGCCTCGCATATCGCAGTCGAATTCGTGCATCCGATTACAGCAGGACGTCCGGCGCTCGCCGCGATCAACCTTGTCGCCGACATCGCAATGATCTCGGCGGTCGGAAACGACGTCGGTTTCGACCAGGTGTTCGTCCGCCAGGTGATCGCCCAAGCGAAGGCGGGGGACGGGCTGGTCGGCATCTCGACCAGCGGCAATTCCGGCAATCTCATCTCCGCTTTCGCCAAGGCCAAGGAAATGGGCCTCGCCACGATCGGGCTCGCCGGCGGCGACGGCGGCAAGATGAAGACGAGCGGCGTCGTGGACCATTGTCTCGTCGTCCCGACGACGTCGATTCACCGCGTCCAGGAATGCCACGTCGCCGCGTATCATATCCTCTGGGACCTCGTGCACACCCTGCTGGCCGACGATCGGGGGTCCGCGACGACCAAGGGAGCGACGGCATGAAATATCTCGACGAGTTTCGCGACAGCGCCAAGGCGAGGATTCTCGTGCGGGAAATCGAGGGGCTGGTCGCCTCGATGGATATCCCCGATGATCGCCCGCTCAACATCATGGAAGTCTGTGGCGGCCACACTCATTCGATCTTTCGCTATGGCGTGGAGGGCATGCTGCCCAAACAGATCGAGCTAGTGCATGGGCCCGGTTGCCCGGTCTGCGTCCTGCCCATGGGGCGGGTCGACGATTGCGTCGCCATCGCCGAGCAGAAGCACGTTGTCTTCACTACCTTCGGCGACGCCATGCGGGTGCCGGGCTCAAGGAAAAGCCTGATGCAGGCCAAGGCCGACGGCGCCGATGTGCGCATGGTCTATTCCCCTATGGACGCGCTCGGGCTGGCGCGCGCCAATCCGACCCGAGAGGTGGTTTTCTTCGGGCTTGGCTTCGAGACGACCATGCCGTCGACGGCGCTGACAATTCTTCAGGCCGAGAGCGACGGCGTGACGAATTTTTCGGTCTTCTGCAATCACATCACCATCGTCCCGACGATCAAGGCGATCCTCGACAGTCCCGATCTCAGACTGGATGGTTTTCTCGGGCCGGGCCACGTTTCGATGGTGATCGGGACCGCGCCTTATGAGTTCATCGCCAGATTCTATCGCAAGCCCATGGTCATCGCCGGCTTCGAGCCGCTCGATATTCTGCAGTCGATCTGGATGGTCGTGCGGCAGATCAAAGAGGGCCGGGTGGAAATCGAGAATCAATACGCCCGCGTCGTTCCCGAAGGCGGCAATGCGCCAGCGCTGCGCGCGGTGGCGCGCGTTTACGAATTGCGAGAATTTTTCGAGTGGCGGGGCCTCGGATCGATCGACCACTCCGGCGTCAAGCTGCGCGCCGAATATTCCCGCTTCGACGCCGAACGAAAGTTCGCGATACCCAATGTTCCGATCGCCGACCCCAAATCGTGTCAATGCGGCGAGGTGCTGAAGGGCGCCATCAAGCCGTGGCAGTGCAAGGTTTTCGGGTCGGCATGCACGCCCGAGACGCCACTCGGCGCGCTCATGGTATCCTCGGAAGGAGCGTGCGCGGCCTATTACCAATACGGCGGCGTCAGGCATCACGAGGCGGCGGAATGAACGTCGCTCCGCGCATCCGCGCCCGGACATTGGCCCGGGTCCACGTGCCGACAGTGACTCTCGCCCATGGCGGCGGCGGCAGGGCGATGAAGGACCTGATCGATGACGTCTTCGTCAGGGCCTTCGACAACGCCGCGCTGGACCCGCTCGAGGATCAGGCGCGTTTAGATCTCTGCAATCTCGCGGGGTACGGCGACCGGCTCGCCTTCACCACCGATTCTTTCGTGGTCGACCCGCTTATCTTCCCCGGCGGCGACATCGGCAAGCTTGCGGTCTGCGGCACGGTCAACGATCTGGCGGTCGGCGGGGCGAGGCCGCTCTACCTCTCCTGCGCGGCGATTGTGGAGGAAGGCGTGACCATCGACCTCTTGCGCCAAATCGCTGGCTCGATGGCAGAAGCGGCGGCCGGGGCGGGTGTCGAGATCGTCACCGGCGACACCAAGGTCGTCCATAAGGGGGCCTGCGACAAGCTCTTCCTCACGACGACAGGACTCGGCGTCATCCGCGAAGGCGTCAATCTCGGCGCGCATCTCGCGCGAGAAGGGGACGTCGTCCTGGTCAACGGCCTGCTTGGCGACCATGGGGCCGCGATTCTGTCGGCGCGCGGGGATATGGCCTTGGCGACGCCGATCGAAAGCGATTGCGCCCCGCTCAATGGGCTCATCGACGCGTTGCTCGCGGCGGCGCCGGGCGTGCGCTGCCTGCGCGACGCAACTCGCGGCGGATTGGCGACGGTGCTCAACGAGATCGCCGGGGCGTCTCAGGTTGCAATCGAGATTGAAGAGAGGGCGACGCCGATCCGCGAGGAAGTCAAAGCCTTCTGTGAGATCCTTGGGCTCGATCCGCTCTATCTCGCCAACGAGGGCAAGATCGTCGTCATCGCGCCGCCTGAAGAGGCTGAGGCGGCGCTTGCCGCGATGCGCGCTCATCCATTCGGCGCCCGCGCCGCGATTGTCGGGCGCGTTCATCCTGGCGAGTCGGGGCGCGTGACGATGCGCACGGTTTTCGGCGGGCGGCGGATGGTCGACATGCTCGTCGGCGAGCAATTGCCGCGGATTTGCTGAGGCAGGCGATGCACGAACTCAGCATCACGCGCAATATTGTGGCGATCGTCGAAGAGGCGGCGAAGGGTCGCCGCGTGCGCGGCGTGACGCTGGAGGTCGGCGAGCTGTCCGGCGTGGTCAGCGAGGCCATCGCCTTCTGCTTCGACGTCGTGACCGCGGGGACGGCGCTCGAGGGCGCCAGTCTCGAAATTCACAAAATCGAGGGTCGCGCGCGCTGCGAGTCCTGCGGCGCCGAATTCGCGACCGCGACGCTGTTCGCCGCATGTGCTTGCGGTTCGGGCCGGTTGACGCGGCTGCATGGCGAAGAGCTGAACGTGAAGTCGATGGAGCTCATGGAGGCTGCGTGATGTGCGAACATTGCGGATGCGGCGAGGCCGATGCGACAGTCCTCAATCTGGAGACGGGAAGGGAGACGGTCGTGCGACACATCGTTCACGACCATCCCCACGATCACGACCACGACCATTCCCATGACAATGAGCACGCACACGATCATGATCATCTCCACTCCCACAGTCATGATCACGATGGCGGGCGCCGTCATCACAGTCACACGGCGCCCGAGGGCGCTTTGGTCGAACTGGAAGCGCGCATCCTCGCCAAGAACGACGCGCTCGCGCATAGGAACCGCGCCTGGTTCAAGGGCCGCGAGATTCTCGCCCTCAATCTCGTCAGCTCCCCCGGGGCGGGCAAGACGTCGCTGCTCGAACGAACCATCCGCGATCTGATCCGTGAGTTGCGGCTATACGTCATCGAGGGCGACCAGGCGACCGCGTATGACGGCGAGCGCATCCGCGCGGCGGGCGCCCCAGCGGTGCAGGTGAATACCGGCTCCGGGTGTCATCTCGAAGCCGACATGGTCGCCCGCGGGCTTCAGGAACTGCGACCTTCGGCCGGCTCGATCGTCATGATCGAGAACGTCGGCAATCTCGTCTGCCCTGCTCTTTTCGACCTCGGCGAGCGCGCCAAGGTCGTCATTCTTTCGGTAACGGAGGGCGACGACAAGCCGCTCAAGTATCCGCACATGTTCCGAGCCGCTGAGCTCATGATCCTCAACAAGATCGACCTTTTGCCGCATGTCGATTTTGACGTGTCGCGCGCGGTCGCCAACGCCGCTGAGGTCAACCCGGCGATCACGGCGCTCGAGTTGTCCGCCCGCACCGGCGAGGGTCTTGAGGGCTGGTACGCCTGGCTCCGCCGGGAAGCCGCTGCAGTCGGAGACGCGGTCTTCCGCTGAAGGTGGGAGTCGGCCGCCCGGCTGAGTCCCGGCTATTCCTTGTCGAGATGACGTGACACCATCGCCTTCTCGCCGATGAGGCCGCGGGGACGAACGACGATCATGGTCGCAAGCAGCACGCCGATGGCGATAATGCGCAGCGCCGCGGCGCGAGCCTCGAACGACGCAGGAACGAGATCGGCGATGATGAGGCCGGAAGCGCTCCACAGCGCCCAGACGAGCCCCGCGCCGATGATCGCCCCGAGATTGTTGCCCGAGCCGCCGACGATCAGCATCGCCCAGACCTGGAAGGTGAGGCTTGAAGTGTAGTTCTCCGGCGCGATAAAGCCGATGAAATGCGCGCCGATCGCGCCGGCGAGACCCATCAGAGCGCCGCCGAGCGCGAAGGCTTGCAGGCGGTAACGCACCGGATTCTTACCGAGCGCCATTGCGGCGCGTTCGTCTTCGCGGATCGCCCGCAACACCCGGCCCCACGGGCTGCGCGCAAGCCGCTCCAGTGCCACATAGACGACAACGACGACGATTGCGATCAGCGCCAGATTGGCGAGGTCATAGAGCGCCGGTGTCGACGCAAGGCTGTCGAAGGGACGCGGAATGAACGCGACGCCGAAGGCGCCGCCGGTCAGCCCCTGGGCGTTTAGCGCGACAAGCTGCACCACCACAGCGACGCCGAAGGTCGTGATCGCCAGGTAATCCGCCCGTAGCCGCAGGGTCACCGCGCCGACGAAAGCCGAGACTGCGCCCGAAGCGACCATCGCAGCAAGCCAGCCGACGAGGATCGGCAGCGCGAAGCCGCCGAGACGGCCCTGGCTAGGCGGCGTGGTCAGGAGCGCCGAGGCGTAGGCGCCTATGGCCACGAATCCGACGACGCCGACATTGAACAACCCCGTCTGCCCCCATTGCACGTTGAGGCCGAGACAGACGAGCGCGTTGACGAGCGCCAGGACGAGGAAGAAGCTCGCGTAAGCGATCGGTCCAATGAGATCGAACGTCACGTAGGCCTCCCGGCGAGGCCGGTCGGGCGGACGACCAGCACGACGATCAGCACCAGAAAGGCGAAGGCCGCGCGCCATTCGGAGCCCGCGAGCTGCACCGTTATCGCTTCGCCGAGGCCGATGATCAGGGCGCCGGCGAAGGCGCCGGGCGCGCTGCCAATGCCGCCGAGAATCGCCGCGGCGAACAGCGGCAGCAGCAAATCGAAGCCCATGAAGGGGCGGATCTGCACGAGCAGCCCAAGCATGACGCCGGACGCTGAGGCGAGCGCGCCGCCGATCGCCCAAACGAAGCGGATCGTCGCGTCGACGTCGACGCCGGCGACCCGCGCCAGCGCTGGATTCTCGCTCACCGCCCGCATCGCTCTGCCGATCTGGGTGCGGGTGAGCAGGAGATGCACGCCGATCAAAAGCGCCGCCGCGACCGCGAGCAGCGCGATCTGATCGGGCGTCGCTCTGAGACTGAAGCCGATAGGTCTTGCGATCTCGAGATCGCGCGAAAAATACGCCGGCCGGGAAGTGAAGGCGAACTCGAGCGAGGCGCGAATCGCCATCGAGGCGCCGAAGCTCGCCATCACGATCGAGATCGCGGCGCTTTTGCCGCGCAGCCGGGAGAACAGGATCTTATCGAGCGCCAGCGCGAGGCCGGCGGTCAGCGCCATCGCGATGAACGAAGCCCCGATTACCGCCGGGCTGATCGAGAGCGCCCCGATCCCCTGATCCGAGCCAACAATCAGCGCCGATATCCCCGACGCCACGAGCAGCGTCGCATAGGCGCCGAAGGAAATGAATTCGCCGTGGGCGAAATTCGCGAATCCCAAGATCGAATAGGTGAGGGTGACGCCGATCGCGCCAAGCCCGATTAGCGCGCCGGACATCAGGCCGTCGACGAGTACCTGCGGCGTCACGGCGCGCCTTCCGTTTCGACGCCGCCGAGATAGAGCGCCGCAACCATCGGATCGCTCGTCAGCGCCCTCGCCGGACCCTCGTGCCGGTTGCGGCCCTGCACGAGGATATAGGCGCGATCGGCGAGCGCAAGCGCCGCGCGCGTGTTCTGCTCGACGAGCACGATCGCCACGCCGCTCTGGCGGATGTCGGCGAGCGTTGCGAATATCATTTCGACCAGCTTCGGCGACAGGCCCGCGGATGGCTCGTCGAGCATCAACGCCCTTGGGCCTACCAGCAGCGAGCGAGCGATCGCGAGCATCTGGCGCTGGCCGCCGGAAAGGCGTCCGGCCGTCAAGCCGCGCTGGCGCGCGAGATCGGGGAAGGTTTCGTAGGCCGCGGCGATCCGGTCGGCGCGATGGGTTTTCGGCAAGACTCCGGCGGCGAGCTTCAGATTGTCGGCGACGCTGAGCGAAGCGAAGACGTTCTCGGTCTGCGGCGTGAAAGCAAGGCCCGCGCCAATCAAACGATGGGCAGGCGTCAGAGTGACGTCGTGACCGGCAAATGTCACGCTGCCGCCGCTGATCGGAACCAGACCGGCGATCGCTTTGATGAGCGTCGATTTTCCGGCGCCGTTCGGGCCCAGCACGGCGATGATTTCGCTGGCGGCCACGTTGATTGATGCGCCGTTGACGATGGGCAGGTCCGGCTCGTATCCGGCGACGAGTTTGTCCACAATGAGGAGCGGCGTCCGCCCGCTCATGCCGAAGCGCCCCCGAGGTAGGCTTCGATGACGCGGGGGTCGCGAACCACCGCCTCCGGCTTCCCCTCGCAGAGAAGCTTTCCGGCCGCCATGACAAAGACGCGCACGCAGAGCCGAACGATTACGTCCATGTTGTGCTCAATGACGAGCACCGCCGGGCCGCGCCGATTGATCTCAACGATGCGCTCGAGGATCACTTCGAGGAGGCTCGGATTGACGCCCGCCGCCGGCTCGTCGAGCAGCAGCAGCATCGGTTCCGCCATGAGCGCGCGGGCCAGTTCGAGCAACTTGCGCTCTCCTCCGGAAAGAATCCGCGCCGGCTCCCGGGCGAGCCGATCGAGCTTGACGAAAGCGAGAAGGTCCATCGCCTTGTCGCGGCAAGCGCGCTCCTCGCGCGCCACCTGTCGCGGCGCAATCCAGTTCGGCCAGATGCGCTCGCCGCTCTGTCCCTGGGCGCCCAGCATTACGTTCTCGATCAGCGTCATGCCGGGAAACGGGCGCGGGATCTGGAAGGTGCGGCCGAGGCCATGCGCCAGCCGCGAATCCGCCGGCGCGGATTCAACCGCGGCCCCATCCAGCCAGATGCGGCCGGAGGTCGGCTTCAGCTCGCCCGCGATCAGATCGAAAAGCGTTGTCTTCCCGGCGCCGTTGGGGCCGATCAGCCCGACGACTTCGCCATAACCGACGTCGATCGTGACGTCGTCGACTGCGGCGACGCCCCCGAAACGCTTGACCAGGGACTTCGCCGACAAGGCGGGCCGGACCCCGGTTGGGGGCTCTTTTCGGATCGGCTTCATCGCCGGACATGACCTCAAACGGGTCGTTGATCTTTGACCAGCCCTCGATAGTCTGCAATCCCTGCCTTTGATCTCCTGCGCGGGGCGCCCCAAAAGGCTCCGTGGGCGGAACATGATGAACGAACTCGAGTCCGACGAAAGCTTCGAACTTTGGGACCTCCGGGTCGAGGCGGTCGTACCCCCCGGCGCGAAAGTCTATTGCGGCGCGCGAGCGGGCGACTACTTCGAACTCAAGGGCGAGATGTTGACGCTGCCGCCGGGACAGGGCGTCTCGATCTATTCGCTTGCGGCGGTTCTGCCGCTGTTGGCCGCCAAGCAGCGCCCGACCCACCCCAACGACTGGATGACCACGGACGCGGAGATCGCCTGTCCCGACCCGAACTGCCAGAGCCGGCTCCGCATCGTGAGAACCGGGCTCAGGCGTTTCCAGCGCAGCGAGACCACGGCCGCGCCGCTCCCGACGCGGAGGACTGAATGACCGCCGTCGTCGAATCTTACGAACTGTCGCCGGGATACTCGATTTCGCGTGTCATTCGCGGCGGCTGGCAACTCGCTGGCGGCCACGGCGCGATCGATCGGGAACACGCCGTCGACGATCTCATCGCCGCTTTCGACGCCGGCGTCTTTACTTTCGACTGCGCCGACATCTACAACGGCGTCGAGGAGCTCTACGGCGCGATGCGGGCGCGGCTGCTCGCGACCCGCGGCGCCCGGTCGGCGAACCGCCTGCGCGTGCACACGAAGTTCGTGCCCGACCTTTCGCTTCTACGGACGATCGAACGACGCGATGTCGAAACGATCATCGACCGTTCGCTCCGCCGCTTGAAGATGGAGCGGCTCGATCTGGTCCAGTTCCATTGGTGGGACTATGCTGAGCCACGCTGGCTCGACGCGCTGCGTTGGCTTGACGATTTGCGGGCGAAGGGCAAGGTGCGGCTCATCGGCGGCACCAATTTTGACGCGAGCCACGTGCGCGCCATCATCGAGGCCGGCTTTCCGCTCGCCTCGATGCAGCTGCAGTATTCAGTTCTCGACCGCCGGCCGGAGAACGGCGTTTCTGCCTTGTGCCGGGCCCATGGGGTGGAACTCATCTGCTACGGCTCGGTTGCGGGGGGTTTTCTCTCTGACCGCTGGCTTGGTCGGCCGGAGCCGGCTCAGCCGCTCGCGAACCGCTCACTGGTCAAATACAAGCTCATCATCGACGATTTCGGCGGCTGGAGGCTCTTTCAGGAGCTTCTGGGCGCGCTCCGCCGCGTCGCCGACCGGCGGAACTGCGACATTGCGAGCGTGGCGAGCCGCTTCACGCTCGATCTTCCCGGCGTCGCGGCGGTCATTGTCGGCGCGACCTCGCGCGCGCATCTTGCCGCCAACGTCGCGGCCGGCGCGCTTGAGCTGACCGACGGCGACCGGGGGGAGATCGAGGCGGTCGCTGGAAAGCGCCGCGGACCGGAAGGCGACGTCTACGAACTCGAGCGCGACCGCGCCGGGCGGCACGGTTCGATCATGAAATATAATCTCAGCGCGGAACCGGCGTGAGACGATGGTTCATAAGGGCGCGCGCCGTTTGTGGCCAGCCCAAGTCAGACGGAGGAGGAGGATCATGAACGGGCGCATTCTGAAATCCGCGGCGGCGTTGGCGCTCTTGCTTGGGCTCGACGGCGCCGCCAGGGCGGAGGATTGCCAGGTCACGGTCGGCGTCGTGATGGAGCTGACCGGACCGGCGGGCGAGTACGGGCAGGCGGGCGCGAAATCGGTCGAGATGGCGTTCCGGGATCTCAACGACGCCGGCGGCCCGCATGGCTGCAAGCTCGTCGCCGACACGCGCGACTCGCAGAGCCAGGGCGCGCTTGCGGTCGACGCCGCCAATCAGCTCGTGCAGCTGAAGAAAGTGCCGGTCATCATCGGCGGCATCATCTCATCCGTGTCGATTCCGATCCTCACCTCGGTCACCGGGCCCGGCAAGATTGTGCAGGTCTCGCCCGCCTCGTCCTCGCCGACGCTGACGACGCTCGGGCGCGAGGGCAAGACGAACGGCATGTTCTTCCGCACCATCACGTCCGACGCCCTCCAGGGAACCGCGGCGGCGAAATATGCGCTCGACCAGGGCTTCAAGAAGATTGCCGTCATACACGTCAATAACGATTTCGGCGTCAACATGCTGAACGAATTCGCCAATGCCTACAAGGCGCTCGGCGGTGATATCGTCTCGGTGACGCCCTACAACGAGAAGCAGTCGAGCTATGACGCGGAGGCGACCAAGGCGATCGCCTCCAAACCCGACGGCCTCTATCTCATCGCCACGCCCGTCGACGGCGCGACGATCGCCCGCGCCTGGATTTCGCAGGGCGGCCCGGCCAAGTTTCTGCTCAACGACGGCATGAACAGCCCTGACTTCATTTCGAGCGTCGGGGCCAAATATCTCGATGAGGCCTACGGAACCTCCTCGGGCACCAACCCGACCCCCTCGACCGAATATTTCAACGCCAACTACAAGGCGTTCTCCGGCGGCATCGATCCGAGCAATCCGGCGGCCGACCGCGCCTATGACGCGGGCGCGATCGTCGGCCTCGCCATCGCGGCTGCGCCGACGCAAGATCCAATCGCCATCCGCGACGCCATCTACAAGGTCACATCCAAAGACGGCGAGGTCATCCACGCCGGCAAGGCCGATTTCGCCAAGGCGCTCGATCTCTTGAAGGTGGGCAAGCCGATCCGCTACGAAGGCGTCATCGGTCCGGTGTCGTTCGACCAATATGGCGACATCACGGGGCCATTCCGGCTGTGGAAGATCGTCGACGGCAAGGTGACGACAGTCGGGGAGATGAGCACTGACGACGTCAACGCGATCAAGGCCAAGCTCGCCAAGTGAGGGGTGCGGCCATCGCCCGCCGCGTCCTCTTGGAGAACCGCATGCCCAAAGCGCCGCCGCGCATCGCGCTCGCGCCGGATCTCGAGATCTGCCGCGTCGTGGTCGGCCTCTGGCAAGTCGCCGACATGGAGCGCGGCGGGCGGACGCTCGACCCCGAGGCCGCCTCCTCGGCGATGCTCAACTATGCGCGGGCCGGCTTCGACAGCTTCGACATGGCCGACCATTACGGCACGGCCGAGCTCATCGCCGGGCGCTTTCTCTCCCGTGCCGCAGGCGGCGAGGCGGCGGGGTCGGCGCGCCCCGCGTGTTTCACCAAATGGTGCCCCACGCCGGGGCCAATGACCGCCGATATCGTGCGCGAGGGCGTCGAGCGCAGCCGCAAACGGCTCGGGGTGGAGACGGTCGAGCTCCTTCAATTCCACTGGTGGGCCTTCGAGCACCCCGCCTATCTCGACGCGATGAACCGCCTCAATGCGTTACGCCGCGAAGGTCTCATCCGCCATCTCGGCGTCACCAATTTCGACACAGCGCACCTGCGCGTGCTGGTCAAGCACGGCATTCCCGTCGTCACCAATCAGGTGAGCTTCTCGCTCCTCGACCGCCGCGCGGCGGGGGAGATGAGCGCCTTCTGTATGGAGAACGGCGTGCGGCTGCTCGCTTATGGCGCGCTCGCCGGAGGTCTCATGTCGGAGCGCTGGCTCGGAAGGTCTGAGCCGGCGAGCGGTGAGATCGCCGACTGGAGCAAGATGAAATACAAGCGCTTCGTCGACGCCGCTGGCGGCTGGGCCGCATTCCAGACGATCCTTCGCGCGCTCCAGGCGATCGCGAGGAGGCACGGCGTCTCGATCGCCAATGTGGCGACGCGCTGGACGCTCGATCATCCCGCCGTCGCGGCAGTGATCGTGGGCGCGCGGCTCGGCGAAAGAGACCATGCCAACGACAACCTGGCGATCTTCTCGTTCGCGCTGGACGACGACGATCGCGCTCGAATCGACGTCGCGCTCGCCGCCACGACCGCGATCGCCGGCGACTGCGGCGACGAATACCGACGGCCGCCGTTTCTCACCGCCTTGGGCGATCTGACCGATCACCTCGATTCGATGCCGAAAGCCTATGTGGCCGCGCCGGTCGAGGGGCGGCCGGGACGGTTGCGCGTCTCAACCGGCAGCGCCTTCGAGCCGATCGCGGGCTACAGCCGCGCGGTCAGGATCGGCAACCGGGTGCTCGTTAGCGGCACGACCGCAACCAACGGCGCCGACGAGGTCGTCTGCCCCGGCGATCCCGCCGGACAGACGACCTTCATCCTCGACAAGATCGCCGCCAGCCTCGCGGCTCTGGGCGCCGGTCTTGACGACGTCGTGCGCACGCGCGTCTATCTCGCCGACGCAAACCACTGGGAGCCGGTCTCGCGCGCGCACGGCCGGCGTTTTGGAGCGGTCCGCCCGGCCAATACGATGCTCGAGATCGGCAGGCTGATCGGCGAGTATCTGGTCGAAATCGAAGCGGAGGCTGTGGTTGGTTAAAGCGATCCGCGCCGCGTCCAAGACTATCCGTGGGCTTGCCAATTCCTGCTCAAGGCGTGGCGGGAGCGAAAGACTGAACACGGGGCTCGACAAGCACTCGATATGTCCGTGCGGGCGAACACTGTTCCTTGATCATCGCCTACGTTTGCCGCGCTCGTGATCGTTGGCCGGACTGTCGGCGCCGTACGGCTGACCATTTTCCCCGATAATCGCAGCGCCCGCCGAGGAACCGGAAAGCGGATTGCTTGCCGTCGTAAAACTGTCGTCTCTCTGTCGCAATAGACATATGGGGCGATCCTATAACCGCTCACCGCCAGTGCGTCGCCAACGGATGATCGGTGTCGCGACGCGTTTCGACCCCAGCGCTAGAGAGGCGTTCAATGAAACACAGCAATTTCGTACGCGCGATTGCGTTCGCCATTTGCGGCGCAACGGCCGCCTTCGCGTATGCCGCCGACATTTCCGGAGCAGGCGCAACCTTTCCTTTCCCGATCTACGCCAAATGGGCGGACTCCTATAAGAAGGACACGGGTAACGGACTGAACTACCAGTCGATCGGTTCCGGCGCCGGGATCAAGCAGATCAAGGCCAAGACCGTGACTTTCGGCGCGACGGACGCGCCGCTGGAGCCCGCGGAGCTCGAGAAAGCTGGCCTTGCCCAATGGCCGATGGTGATGGGCGGCATCGTGGCCGTCGTCAATCTCGAAGGGGTGAAGCCGGGCGACATCGTCATCGACGGCCCGACGTTGGCCCAGATCTATCTCGGCAAAATCACAAAGTGGAACGATCCGGCGCTCAAGGCGCTCAATCCGAAGCTCAATCTGCCAGATCTGGCGATCGTGCCGATCCATCGCGCCGATGGCTCGGGCACAACCTTCAACTTCACCTACTATCTCGGCGAAGTCTCGCCAGACTGGAAATCGCAAGTCGGGGTATCGACGACGGTCGACTGGCCGGGCGGCATCGGCGCCAAGGGCAACGACGGCGTCGCCAACAATGTCGCCACCACCAAGGGTGCGCTCGGCTACGTCGAATTCGCCTACGCCGATCAAAACAAGCTGACCTACGCCGCTATGGCCAATAAGGCGGGCAAGGTGGTCACCCCGACCATGGAGGCCTTCCAGGCCGCGGCCGCCAACGCCGATTGGGATCATGCGCCGGGCTTCTACCTCATCCTGGCCAATCAGCCCGGCGACAAGTCGTGGCCGATGACCGCCGCCACGTTCATTCTCTTGCCCAAGCAGCCGCCGAATCCCGCCGCCGCGAAAGACGCGCTCAACTTCTTCAAGTGGGCCTACGAGAAGGGCGACAAGATGGCCGAGGAGCTCGACTACATCCCGATGCCCGACAATGTCGTCAAACTGGTCGAGGCCATGTGGGCGAAGGACATTAAGGTGAACTGATCCGCCGCCAGTGGGCGAACGACGCCGCCGCTCGCCCCCGACTGACTCTGGGCATCTCTCAAGTCAAGAAATCTTGAGACAACCAAGAAGCATTGAAACGACAATGACGGCCACCGCAATTCAAACTCCGAGCGGCACGCACGCTTCTGCCATGGACCGCGCACGCGCGCTTGGGCGGCTGAAATTCTCCGACAGCGGTTTTCGTCTGATGACGATGGCCTCGGCGCTGATCGTTCTCATCCTTCTCCTGGGGGTCGCAATTGCGCTGTTCTTCGGCGCCTGGCCGGCATTCCACGAGTTCGGGATCAATTTCTTCTTTTCCGACGCATGGAGCCCGCCGAAGGAGCAGTTCGGGGCCGCCACCGCGATCTATGGTACGCTTGTCACATCGCTGATCGCCATGCTGATCGCCGTGCCAGTGGGGCTTGGCATCGCTGTCTTCCTGACGGAATTGTGCTGGCTGCCGCTGCGGCGGCCGATCGGCATTGCCATCGAACTCTTGGCCGGAATTCCTTCAATCATCTACGGCATATGGGGCGTCTACTATTTCCGGCCGGTGATGCAGAGCTATATCCAGCCGTTTCTCATCAACACGCTCGGCAACCTCCCCGGCATCGGCTTTCTGTTCGCTGGGCCGCCCTTTGGGTACGGCGTGCTGACCGCCGGGCTTGTGCTCGCGCTGATGATCCTGCCCTTCATCACGGCGGTGTCGCGCGACGTTTTCGACACGGTTCCGACGGTGCTGAAGGAAGCTGCCTATGGCGTCGGCGCGACGACCTTCGAGGTCGTCGGCAACATCGTCATTCCCTACACGCGCGTCGGCGTCATCGGAGGCGTGATGCTGGCTCTCGGCCGTGCGCTCGGCGAGACGATGGCTGTCACCTTCGTTATCGGCAACGCCACCAAAATCCAGACCTCGATCCTCGCCCAGGGCACGACCATCTCGGCAATGATCGCCAATCAGTTTGCCGACGCGGATCCGGGCTTGTTCACGTCGTCGCTGTTGGCGCTCGGCTTCATCCTGTTCGTCATCACGTTCCTGGTTCTCGCCGTCGCCCGCTGGATGCTGTCGCGCCTCGAGTTGAAGGCATAAAGTCGATGGCGGGCCTCTATTCCGGGCGCAAGCGGCGCAACATCGTCTGGACCGGTCTCGCCTACGCGGCGACGGTCCTCGGTCTGACCATGCTGATGATCATCCTGGCGACGCTGATCTGGAACGGGTTCGGCGGGTTGTCGCTCGACGTCTTCACCAAGAACACCGCCCCGCCGGGAGTCGTCGGAGGTCTCCTCAATTCGATCGTCGGCAGCATCATCACGACCGTAATCGGTCTGGCGATCGGCGCGCCGCTCGGCATTCTGGCGGGAACCTATCTGGCGGAGTACGGCCGCAACACGCGCCTTGCGGTCGTGGTGCGGTTCATCAACGATATTCTGCTCAGCGCGCCTTCGATTGTCATAGGCCTTTTCATCTACGAACTGCTTGTCGTGCCGGTCGGGCATTTTTCGGCGCTCGCAGGCGGAGTCGCTCTCGCCGTGCTCGGCGCGCCGATCATGGTGCGCACGACGGAAGACATGCTCAATCTCGTGCCGAACACATTGCGCGAGGCCGCCTCAGCCTTGGGTATGCCGCGCTCGCTTGTCATCCGTCATGTCGCTTACAGGGCCGTGCGCTCCGGGATCATCACTGGAGTCTTGTTGGCGATCGCGCGAATGACCGGCGAAACGGCGCCGTTGATCTTCACCGCGCTCGGCAACTCGTTGTTCAGTCTCGACCCGCGCGGCCCGATGTCGAGCCTTCCGCTCATCATCTACGAGTTCGCCCGCAGCCCCTACGCCGAGCAGCAGAAGCTCGCCTGGACCGGCGCGCTCATTCTTACGTTTGCGGTGCTGGCCCTCAGCATCTCAGCCCGCGCGCTCTCCGCCTCCTCGAAACAGAGCTAAGGTCAATTGGGTCTCGCTCATGAGCAACGAAGTCAACGCCCCGAGGCCCGCCAAGCCGCCAAGCGCCAACAAGGACAAGGTCATTGTGCGCGGTCTGAACTTCTACTACGGCGAGAACCACGCGCTCAAAGAAGTCACCCTGTCCCTGTTCGAGGGTCAGGTGACCGCATTCATCGGTCCCTCGGGCTGCGGCAAGTCGACTTTGCTGCGCGTGCTGAACCGCATGTACGACCTTTATCCGGGGCAGAGGGCGGAAGGCGAGGTCCTGCTCGACGGCGAAAACATTCTGTCGAAAGGCCTTGATCTCAACCTGCTGCGCTCGCGCGTCGGCATGGTGTTCCAGAAGCCGACGCCGTTCCCGATGACGATTTACGACAACATCGCGTTCGGGGTGCGCCTCTACGAGAAGCTGCCGAAGTCTGAAATGGACGGCCGCGTCGAGTCGTCGCTCAAGCGCACCGCGCTTTGGAATGAAGTCAAAGACAAACTGAACGCCAGCGGCCTCAGCCTTTCGGGCGGACAGCAGCAGCGCCTCTGTATCGCCCGCACCGTCGCGATTAGTCCGGAAGTGATCTTGTTCGACGAGCCGACCTCGGCGCTCGACCCGATCTCGACCGCCAAGATAGAGGAACTGCTTGACGAGTTGTCCGGCGAATACACGATCGCCATCGTCACCCACAACATGCAGCAGGCGGCGCGCGTCTCGCACTATACCGCGTTCATGTATCTCGGCGAGATGGTCGAATTCAACGAGACGAATACCGTCTTCACGTCGCCGCGCGACAAGCGCACTCAGGACTATGTCACCGGCCGCTTCGGCTGAGGGAGTGAAAGCCGTGGTCGAACATACCGTGAAGTCCTACGACAAGGAGCTCGACGCGCTCGAGCGCCTCATTGCCGAAATGGGCGGCATCGCGGAGAAAATGGTGATCGAGGCGATGGACGCGCTGGCCAACGCCGACACCGTGCTCGCGCACCAGGTCGTCGCGACCGATCCCCGCCTCGACGCGCTCCAGCGCGAAATCGAAGACATGGCGGTGATGACGATCGCGCGCCGCCAGCCCGTCGCGGTCGACCTGCGCGAACTGATCGGCGCCATCCGCATCGCCGGCGATCTCGAACGAGTCGGCGATCTCGCCAAAAGCATCGCCAAACGCACCGTGAAGATCGGCGCGGAAGCGCGGGTTCCGCGCGCCATCGTCGGCCTCAAGCACATGAATGAGGTGGCCACCGAACTCCTGAAGGACGTGCTCGATGCTTACGCCCAGCGCGACGAAGAGCGCGCCCGCGACGTTTGGGAGCGCGACATCGATCTTGACGCTCTCGAGGATTCAGTCTTCCGCGATCTTTTGACCCACATGATGGAGGATCCGCGCAACATTTCGTTTTGCGCGCATCTCCTGTTCTCCTCCAAGAACATCGAGCGGATCGGCGACCACGCCACCAATATCGCCGAGACGGTGGTCTACCTTGTCACCGGGGAGCCAATGCCGACGGAGCGTCCGCGCGGGCGCGCGGAACTGGACATCGACATCGACGCTGCCGGGGGCGACGTATGAATCAGGCGCGCAAGGAGATTCCTCGTTCCAACGCCGCCTCGGCGCCTCGCATCCTCGTCGTCGAGGATGAATCGGATCTGGCCCTGTTGCTCGCCTACAATCTGGAAGCGGAGGGTTATGTCGTCGAGAGCGTGGAGCGGGGCGACGAAGCCGAACTCCGTCTTGCCGAGAGCGCGCCCGACCTTGTCATCCTCGACTGGATGCTGCCCGGCGTGTCGGGCCTCGAGATCTGTCGAAGGCTTCGGGCGCGCGAGAACACGCGCACGCTTCCGGTCATCATGGTGACTGCGCGCGGCGAGGAGGCCGAGCGCGTGCGCGGCCTGTCGGTCGGCGCCGACGACTACGTGGTCAAGCCGTTCTCGGTTCCAGAGTTGATGGCTCGGGTTCGCGCGCTTCTGCGCCGCAGCCGTCCCGAGCGCATCGCCGATCGCCTCAATGCCGGCGACCTCGACCTCGATCGCGAAACGCGCCGGGTGCGACGCGGTTCTCGCGACATCCATCTCGGTCCGACGGAGTTCCGTCTCCTGGAATATCTTCTGGAAAAGCCGGGCCGCGTATTCTCGCGCGCCCAACTGCTCGACGGCGTCTGGGGGCAGGCCGCGGAGATCGATGAGCGCACGGTCGACGTTCATGTCGGGCGCCTGCGCAAGGCGCTGTCGCGGGGGCGCGAGCGCGATCCGATCCGCACCGTCCGCGGCACCGGCTACGCCTTCGATGAGACCTTCGGCAAGCCGTAGAGAGGCGCCCTCTCCCCCGTGTCAAGGCTCACTTAGCCTGCGCATCGTCGTCCTGAATTTCGATCCGATCGGATCTCTGGATACATGCCGGCCGTCGACGACGACCTTTTGTCCGCCGCTCCACACGCAGCTCACAGCGCCGTTCCCTGCGCTGAAGATCCACGCGTCGAGAATCTGGTCGCCCGCTTTGCCGGCAAGCGTCGGGTGATCGGAGCTCAAGGCCACGATATCGGCGACCGCGCCTGTGGCGAGCCTCCCCGAACGACGCATCAGCGCCTGCGAGCCGCCGGAGGAGACGGCGTCCAGCATCGTCCGTCCGCTGGAGCCGCCGCGCGAAGCCAGGACGTTGCGCGCCCTCGCCTTGAGCCGCTGCGCGTATTCGAGCTGCCGCAACTCGGCCCCTGCGCCAATGGAGACGTTCGAGTCCGAACCGATCCCGAAGCGTCCTCCTTGGCGCAAATATTGCTCCGCGTTGAAAACGCCGTCCCCGAGATTGGCCTCGGTGATCGGGCATAGTCCGGCGACGGCGCGCGAATTCGCCGCGTCGCGCGTCTCACCCTCGTCCATGTGCGTCGCGTGGACAAGGCACCAGCGGTCGTCGACCGCCGCGTGGTCCAGGAGCCATCGCACAGGCCGGGCGCCCGACCAGGCGACGCAGTCTTCGACTTCCTTCACCTGCTCGGCGACATGGATATGGATCGGACCGTCGCCGGCGATGGCGACGACTTCGGAAAGCTCGCCCGGGGTCACCGCGCGCAACGAGTGCGGCGCAACGCCGATCGCCTCGTTGGGCCGTCCTTTGACGGTCCGCCTGCAGTCCTCAACCAGACGCTGGAAAGCGCCGACGTCGGTAATGAACCGCTTCTGCTCCGGCTTGGGCGCCGCTCCCCCGAATGTCGAATGCGCGTAGAAGACCGGCAGCAGCGTCAGCCCGATGCCCGCGGCGCGCGTTGCGGCGACAATCCGGTCCGCCATTTCCGCCGGCGAAGCGTACGGCGAGCCGTCCGGCGCGTGATGCAAATAGTGAAATTCGGCGACGGCGGCGAAGCCTGCCTCGAGCATTTCGACATAGAGCTGGGAGGCGACCGCTTCCACGTCGTCCGGCGTCATCGTGAGCGCAAAGCGGTACATCGTCTCGCGCCAGGTCCAGAACGTGTCCGTCCCCTCGCCCCTGATTTCGGCGAGACCCGCCATAGCGCGCTGAAACGCATGGCTGTGCACATTCGCAATCGCCGGGATCAGAATCGCGTGTCGCTCATCGCCATCCCGCGGCGGGACGCCCATCTCGATCGCGGCGATGGCGCCGTTCTCGAGCGTGAGCCTGACCTCCGATCTCCAGCCGGCGGGAAGGAGCGCGCTTGCGGCGTGAAGGATCGGCAACGCCCTCTCCCGTCCGTTTGAGCCGGAATTGTTGTTCGACCGAATATCTCTATGCGATAAACGAGCGCGGGAGGAAGCGTTGCGGAATGGCTAGGCATGACGATCCGGGCGGCGCCGAGACGATCTGGCTCAACGCCCGACTCGCGACGCTCGCCTCAAGCGCAAACGGCCTCGGGACAGTCGACAACGGCGCCCTGGCCGCGCGGAGCGGCCGCATCGTCTTCGTCGGCCCTGAGGAGGAGGTCCCCGCCGCCTGGCGCGCCCGCGCCCGGATCGTCGATTGCGTGGGCCGCTGGATCACGCCGGGGCTCATCGACTGCCATACCCATCTCGTCTACGGCGGAGACCGCGCGCGCGAGTTCGAGATGCGGCTCGCGGGCGCAACCTACGAAGAGATCGCCCGCAGCGGGGGCGGCATTCTCTCGACCGTGCGCGCGACGCGCGAGGCGAGCGAGGAGGCCTTGCTCGGCGCGGCGCTGAGGCGTCTGGACGCCCTCGTCGCGGAAGGGGTCACGACGATTGAAGTCAAATCCGGCTACGGACTTGAAGAGGGGACCGAGCGAAAGTCGCTCCGCGTCGCGCGACGCCTCGCGGAGAACCGCCCGGTCGCGGTCCGTGCGACGCTGCTCGCCGCGCATGCGCTGCCGCCCGAGTTCGCCGGCGATCGCGCCGCCTATGTCGAGGCCGTGGCGGAGCAGATGATTCCGGCGCTCGCGGCCGAAGGGCTGGTCGACGCCGTCGACGCCTTCTGCGAGCGCATCGCCTTCACGCCCGCCGAGGTCGCGCGGGTCTTCGACGCCGCGCGAGGCCTTGGGCTCCCGGTCAAACTTCACGCTGATCAACTGTCGAACGGCGGCGGCGCTGCGCTTGCGGCCAAGTTCGGCGCGCTGTCGGCCGACCATCTCGAATACACCGACGATGCAGGCGTCGTGGCGATGGCGGGCGCAGGCGTCGGCGCGGTCCTCCTGCCGGGCGCTTACTATGTCCTGCGCGAACGGCAGGCCCCGCCGGTCGCGCTCTTGCGCAAACATGGCGTGCCCATCGCGGTCGCGACCGACTCGAATCCCGGCACGTCCCCGCTGACTTCGCTCCTGCTGGCGCTCAACATGGCGGCGACCCTGTTCGGGCTCACCGTCGACGAATGCCTTGCCGGCGCCACCCGCAACGCGGCCAAAGCTCTCGGCGTCGGCGGGGAGACCGGCACGCTCGAAGTCGGCAAATGGGCGGATCTGGCGATCTGGGATATCGAGCGGCCCGCCGAGCTCGTCTATCGCCTCGGGTTCAATCCTTTGCATGCGCGCGTCTGGAGGGGCCAATGACAGTCAACCTGCGCGCGGGCGAAGCGACGCTCAACGACTGGCGGAACATCTGGCGCGGGGCTGCAGTCGCGCTCGATCCGTCCCATCTCGCGGGAATCTCGGCGAGCGCTGCGACGGTTGAGCGGATCCTCAGCCGCGGCGAGCCCGTCTACGGAATCAACACCGGGTTCGGCAAGCTCGCAGGCGTGCGGATCGAATCCGCCGATCTCGCCACACTCCAGCGCAATATCGTGCTGTCGCATGCCGCGGGCGTCGGCGAGCCGCTTTCCATCGCGGCGACGCGCCTGATGATGGCGCTAAAGCTTGGCAGCCTCGCGCAGGGCGCCTCGGGGGTCAGGCCGGAGACGCTCGATCTCATCGAGGCGATGCTCGACCGCGGGGTGACGCCGCTCGTTCCCGCCCAAGGCTCGGCGGGCGCATCGGGAGACCTTGCGCCGCTCGCCCATATGGCGGCCGCGATGATCGGCGTCGGCGAAGCGCGCGTCGGCGGCCGCGTCATGCCGGCGGCGCAAGCGTTCGCCGAGGCCGGACTGGCGCCGATCGTGCTCGCAGCGAAGGAGGGCCTCGCCCTTCTTAACGGCACGCAATTCTCGACCGCAAACGCCTTGATCGGCCTCTTCGAAGCGGAAACCCTGTTCCGGTCGGCGCTTGCGGCCGGCGCGCTGTCTCTCGATGCGGCGCGCGGCTCGGATGCGCCGTTCGATTCGCGCATCCATGCGCTTCGCCGCCACCGCGGGCAGATCGAGACGGCGGCTGCGCTCCGGGCGCTAATCGCCGGAAGCGAGATACGCGCCTCGCATCTCGTCGGCGATCCGAGGGTTCAGGACCCCTATTGCCTGCGCTGCCAGCCGCAGGTGATGGGCGCCTGTCTCGATCTTCTGCGCCAGGCGGCGGCGACGCTTCGCGACGAGGCCAATGGCGTCTCCGACAATCCGCTGATCTTCGCCGAAGACGACGCGGCGCTGTCGGGAGGCAACTTCCATGCCGAGCCCGTGGCCTTCGCCGCCGACATCATCGCACTGACGATCTGCGAGATCGGTTCGCTGGCCGAGCGCAGAATCGCTCATCTCGTCGATCCGGCGCTCTCCGGCCTGCCTGCGTTCCTGACGCCCTCGCCGGGCCTCAACTCCGGTTTCATGATCCCCCAGGTCACCGCGGCGGCGCTCGTATCCGAGAACAAGCAGCGCGCTTTTCCCGCGAGCGTCGATTCGATTCCGACCTCCGCCAACCAGGAAGATCACGTGTCGATGGCCGCGCACGGCGCGCGTCGACTCGCGCCGATGGCCGAGAACGCGTTCGCCGTGGTCGGAATCGAGCTGCTCGCGGCCGCGCAGGGCTGCGATTTTCACGCGCCGCTTCGCTCGAGCGAGCCGCTCGAGGCCGTGCGATCCCTTTTGCGCGCAAAGATCCCGCATCTCGACGACGACCGCTATTTCCATCCGGAAATGCAGGCGGCGATCGATCTCGTGCGCGGGGGCGCGATCATCGAAGCGGCGGGCGAAGCGCTGTTGCCGGGCGCCGAGGCGGCGCAATGAGCGGCGACGAGCATCCCGACTGGCTGGTGGTGAGGCGCGGCGCCGCCCCGCTGATCGTCAGTATTCCCCATGCGGGCTCAGACCTCGGCCGATACGAAGAGCGGTTCTTCGACCCGTGGCTGGCGCGCAAGGACGCCGACTGGCGGCTCGACGAACTCTACGATTTCGTCGGCGCGCTCGACGCGACCCTCGTTCGCACGCGGCTCTCGCGCTCGATCGTCGACGTCAATCGCGACCCGAGCGGCGCCTCGCTCTATCCGGGTCAGGCGACGACCGAACTCTGCCCGACCACGACCTTCGACGGCGAGCCGCTTTATCGGCATGGCGAGGCTCCGGACGACGCCGAAATCGCCGAGCGGATGCTGCTCGCTTTCGACCCCTACCACGAGGCGCTCAAGAATGAGATCGCGCGCCTCCGCGAGCGGTTCTCGCGCGTTGCGCTGTTCGACGCCCATTCGATCCGCTCTCGCATTCCGCGGTTGTTCGAAGGAGAGTTGCCGGTGTTCAATCTCGGCACGAATTCCGGCCTGAGCTGCAGTCCGCGCCTGCGCGAGGCGGTCGCAGCGGCGCTCGCGGCGAACGGCGCAAGCTCGATCGTCGACGGGCGCTTCAAGGGCGGCTGGATCACCCGCAGCTACGGCAAGCCCGGCGAGGGCGTCGAGGCGATCCAGCTGGAGCTCGCGTGCCGCGCCTACATGGAGGAGCCGGAGCGGCCGGCCCCGGACAACTGGCCGCAGCCGATCGACGCCGCGCGCGCCGACGCCACGCGCGCGACGCTGCAGACGGTCCTCGAGACTGTCCTCGAAGGAATGCGCGAGTGATGCGACAGCTCGCCCAAAAACCCTCGTCCTTCGAGACGCGCCGCCCGCGCGTCGCTCCTCAGGATGGGGGTTTCGCCGGCGATGACATATGCCTGCCCTCGTCCTGAGGAGCGATGCAGTGCATCGCGTCTCGAAGGACGCACGCCCGAACGATCGCCTGTGGAAAGGAAACGCCCATGACCGTCTCCGCCCGTCTCGACAACATGCGCGTTATCCGCGCGCCCCGCGGAACCGAACTCAGCGCCAAGAGCTGGCTGACCGAGGCGCCTTTGCGCATGCTGATGAACAACCTCGATCCCGACGTCGCCGAGCGCCCGGGTGAGCTCGTCGTCTATGGCGGCATCGGCCGGGCGGCGCGCGACTGGCGGGCCTTCGATACGATTGTCGCGACGCTGCGGCGTCTCGGGTCGGACGAGACGCTGCTCGTCCAGTCGGGGAAACCCGTCGGCGTCTTTCGCACCCACGCCGACGCGCCGCGGGTGCTGATCGCCAATTCCAATCTCGTGCCGCACTGGGCGACGTGGGACCATTTCCACGAGCTCGATCGCAAGGGCCTGATGATGTACGGCCAGATGACCGCCGGCTCGTGGATCTATATCGGCTCGCAGGGCATCGTGCAGGGCACATACGAGACCTTCGTCGAGATGGGCCGCCAGCACTATGGCGGCGACCTTTCCGGCAAATGGATTCTGACCGCGGGCTTGGGCGGCATGGGCGGCGCGCAGCCGCTCTCGGCGACTTTTGCCGGCGCCTCGATGCTGGCCGTCGAATGCCGCCCCTCGAGCATCGATTTTCGCCTGCGCACTGCTTATGTCGATGTCGCCGCCAAAGATCTCGACGACGCGCTCGCGATCATCGACAAGACGACCAAAGAGCGCAAAGCCGTTTCGGTCGCGCTCCTTGGCAACGCAGCCGAAATCGTGCCCGAGCTCGTCCGGCGCGGCGTCAGGCCCGACATCGTCACCGACCAGACCTCCGCGCACGACCCCGTCAACGGCTATTTGCCGAAGGGCTGGTCGATTGCCGAATGGGACGAACGCCGCGCGAGCGATCCGAAGGGCGTCGAGCGCGCGGCGAGGGCGTCGATGGCCGAACACGTGCGCGCGATGCTCGACTATTTCCACGCCGGCGTGCCGACCGTCGACTACGGCAACAACATCCGCCAGATGGCGCTGGAAGAGGGCGTCACGGACGCGTTCGATTTTCCGGGCTTCGTGCCGGCCTATATCCGGCCGCTGTTCTGTCGGGGGATTGGCCCGTTCCGCTGGGTCGCGCTTTCCGGCGATCCCGAGGACATTTATCGGACTGACGCGAAGGTCAAAGAGCTCATCCCCGACAACGCCCATCTGCACACCTGGCTCGACATGGCCCGCGCGCGCATAAGATTTCAGGGCCTCCCCGCCCGCATCTGCTGGGTGGGCCTCGGCGACCGCCACCGCCTTGGCCTTGCCTTCAACGAGATGGTCGCGAAGGGTGAGGTGAAGGCGCCGATCGTGATCGGCCGCGATCATCTGGATTCCGGCTCCGTCGCCTCGCCGAACCGTGAAACCGAGGCGATGAAGGACGGCTCGGACGCCGTCTCCGACTGGCCGCTCCTCAATGCGCTCTTGAATTGCGCCTCCGGCGCGACCTGGGTCTCGATCCATCACGGCGGCGGCGTCGGCATAGGCTTTTCGCAGCATGCCGGCATGGTCGTCGTCTGCGACGGCACGCCGGAAGCGGCGCGGCGCATAGAGCGCGTATTGTGGAACGATCCCGCGTCTGGCGTGATGCGCCACGCCGACGCCGGCTACGAGGTCGCGATCGCCTGCGCGAAGGAGAAGGGGCTCGACTTGCCGAGCCTCGACTCTTCCGCCGAACCGGGGGGAAGGGCGCGATGAGCCTTTCGCCGGTGCAGTCTCAGCGGGCTCACATTCATCCGCAGGAGCGGCGCGCCCGGATCGTCAGCCTCTCAGCGCCTGGTCGAGATCCGCGATGAGATCGTCCGGGTTTTCGATTCCGACCGAGAGGCGGATCAGAGCGGGCGTGATCCCGAGGCGCATTTGTTCGTCGGGCGGAACATCGGAATGAGTCATGGCGGCGGGATGCGAGGCCAGGGTCTCGGTTCCGCCCAAGCTGACCGCAAGCTTGATCACTTCGAGCTTATCCAGGACGGCGAAGGCTTCGGCCTCGCCGCCTTTGACCTCGAAGCCGAAGGTCGACCCCGCTCCCTTGCACTGGCGCTCGAAGATCGGCCGATCCGGATGGCGCTCGGGCAGAAAGCCCAAATACCAGACCGAGGCAACCGCCGGATGGCCGCGCAGAAACTCCGCCACTTCGCGCGCGCCCTCGGCGGCGGCCGTCATTCTGAGCTTCAACGTTTCCAGCGAGCGCATCAACAGCCAGCCGGTGTTCGGATCGCACATCGTGCCGAGGATCGTGCGCATGCCGCGGATCGGCTCGAGCGCCGCGGCCGCGCCCGAGCAGCCCCCCGCGATCAGATCGGAATGGCCGCCGACATATTTGGTGAGCGACGTCACGACCAGATCGGCGCCATGGGCCAAAGGCGTCTGGTACAAGGGTCCGAGGAAGGTGTTGTCGACGATGACCGCGGGGCGCTTCCCGGCGCCTGCGCTTAAGTCCTCGGCGATTTGTCTCGCGCGGCCAATGTCGACCAGACCGTTTGTCGGATTGGCCGGGGTCTCGAGATAAAGCGCTGCGATCGGACCAAGAGCGCGCGCCCGATCGACCGCCTCCTCCATCGCCTTCGTCCCGCCCTCGGCGGGGAATTCGATCGAAGTCACGCCGAATTGCGGCAGAATCCTCTCCAAGAGAAAATCGGTGCCGCCGTAAACCGGGCCTGAATGAACAATGACCGAGCCTGGCCGCGCATGGGCCCAAAGGCTGGTCGAAATGGCGGCCATGCCGGAGGCGAACGTCAGGTTGGCCTCGGCCTCATCCCAGATCGCGAGCCGGTCCTCGAGCATTTCGAGATCGGGGTTGTTGATCCGGCTGTAGATGAGGCCCGGCTCCTCGTTCGGCCGCTTCTGGCGCAGACCGTAGGCCAGTTCGAAGAAAGCCTTGCCGTCCTGGGCGGTGCGGAAGACGAAGGTCGAGGTGTGAAAGACGGGCGGCTTCAGCGACCGCTCGGACAGGAACGGATCGTAGCCATAGCCCATCATCAGGGTTTCCGGCGCGAGCGGCCGATTGCCTAGGAACCGCTTGCGCCATCGTTGATCGGTCATGAGCATCGCCTCCCGACGCCACTAGCAGCGTGGCTCGTCTTTTAAGGCAGGACTCATTGACTCGGAAACATCGCGACCTTGCAGCCGGGGTCGACAACCCCAGCCGACGCGCTCAGCGACCGGCGTCTACATTCCGCCGCCCACGATCGCGCGATACTTTGCCCGGCCGTTTTTTGACAATCTGTCCCATCTCACTGCTGTCTGAACCCGGACACCCTCGTCCCGTCCCTCATCCCGACCTTCTTCCCGCGCGGAGAAGGGGCGCAAGCAATTGAAAACGAGTGAACCATGACAAAGCCGGACGTACTGATGGTCGGCCGCTATCCCGAGTGGGAGATGCCGCTCTTCGAGCGCGACTACGTCGTGCACAAATTGTGGCTCGCCGGGGACCGCGCGCGGTTCCTGAGCGAGGTCGGCCCGCTGATCCGAGCGATCGCGACGAATGGCGTCTTGGGCGCCGGCGCCAGGCTCATCGACGCCTGCCCGAAGCTTGAGATCATCGCCTGTTTCGGCGTCGGCTTCGACGCCATCGACCTCGAATGGGCGCGCATGCGCGGCGTCAGGGTCACCAATACGCCGGACGTGCTGACCGAAGACGTCGCCGACATGGCGTTCGCGCTGATCCTGGCTAGCATGAGGCGCATCGTCGAGGGCGAGGCCTTCGTGCGTTCCGGCGCGTGGGTCAAAGGCGCGCTGCCGCTCGGGCAAAGCCTCAACGGCAAGCGGCTCGGCGTCGTCGGCTACGGCCGCATTGGCCGCGCCGTCGCCCGCCGCGCGCCGGCCTTTGGCATGAGCGTCGCCTATTGCGACCTCGCGAAAGACCCGGAGGCGCCGCACCCCTACCATGCCGATCCTGTCTCGCTCGCGCGGGCGAGCGACATCCTGGTCGCTGCGACCGCGGGCGGCGCGGGCACGCGCAATCTTGTCAACGCCGCGGTTTTCGAGGCGCTCGGACCGGAAGGGTTGTTCGTCAACGTCTCGCGCGGCACGGTGGTCGACGAAGCGGCGCTTATCGCCGCGCTCGAGGAGAAGCGCATCGGCGCCGCTGCGCTCGACGTCTTCTGGAACGAACCCAACATCGACCCGCGCCTGCTCGGCTTCAAGAACGTCATCCTTGAGCCGCATCACGCGAGCGGCACCATCGAGGCGCGCAAGGCGATGGGCGCGCTCGTGCGCGAAAACCTCGCCGCCCATTTCGCCGGCCGCCCGCTGCCGACGCCGGTGATCTGAACTCGCCGCGCCGTGTCGAGCGGTCTCCTTTTCGGCCCGTGTCGACCAGCAGCAGCCCTTGGACCAGGTTGGGGGGCGGCGCCTGAATCACAGGATTGTGGATGGCTTCCGGGCAATGTGGTACCCTGCGTCGACGATGCGTAACGGCAAGATCTGGACGCTGCTGATTTTGAATCGGGTTGAGTGCGACCGCCCATGTTGAGGGCGCAGTCCTATTCGAAAATTCAGAGTCTCCGAATAGATTGATTGCGCGATGGAAACTCACAATGTCGATCGCCGCCTCGCCGCAATTCTTGCAGCGGATGTCGTCGGATATAGTCGCCTGATGGAAGTCGATGAGGCGGGAACTCTCGCTCGACTGAAGACCGTGCGGCTGGAGGTGATCGACCCGGCGATCACCAAGTGTAAGGGCCGGCTTATCAAGACGACCGGCGACGGCATGCTGGTTGAATTCCAGAGCGTCACCGAGGCGCTCCGGTGCGCGGTCGATTTTCAGGAGCGTATGGCGCGGCGAAATCGAGATATGCCATCGTCGCGCGCCATGCT
The DNA here is from genome assembly GCA_019237205.1 of Hyphomicrobiales bacterium. Classification (GTDB taxonomy): domain Bacteria; phylum Pseudomonadota; class Alphaproteobacteria; order Rhizobiales; family Beijerinckiaceae; genus Roseiarcus. The sequence goes on along the minus strand of JAFAHO010000181.1, from coordinate 2,645 downwards.
TTTCCGCATCGGCATCAATTTGGGCGACGTCATCGTCGAGGAAGACGACATCTTCGGCGACGGGGTCAATGTCGCGGCGCGCCTCGAGTCGATGGCCGAGCCGGGCGGAATCTGCATCTCAGGGGCAGTGCGAGATCAGGTCGCCGACCGGCTCGACGTCGAATACGACGATCTTGGCGAACAGCAGGTCAAGAACATCAGTCGGCCGATTCGCGTTTTCAGGGTTTTGCTCGAACGCCGATCCGCCGACAAAGGCCACCCCGGCGCCGACGTGCCCGAGCCGCTTCGGGCAGGCGCCAGAAGACCGTCGATCGCGGTTCTGCCGTTCGTCAACATGAGCGGCGACCTCGAGCAGGAGTTTTTCGCCGACGGGCTGACCGAGGACATCATCACCGAACTGTCGCGCTTCCGCCAACTCCTGGTGATCTCGCGCAACGCCGTTTTCGTCCATAAGGGAAAGCCGATCAAGGCGCAGCAGGTCGCACGAGAATTCGGGGTGGACTATATCGTTGAAGGAAGCGTGCGGAAGGCGGCGGATCGCGTCCGGGTCACGGTTCAGCTGATCGACGGCGAAACCGAGACGCATGTCTGGGCCGAGCGTTACGATCGAAAGCTCGAGGATATTTTCGCCATCCAGGACGAAGTCACGTCGTCCATCGCCTCAACCCTGTTCGGGCGCGTCGAGGCGGCGAGGCATGACCACGTCCAGCGAAAGCCGACCGCAAGCATGGCCGCTTACGAGTGCGTGCTGACCGGCAAGGTCTTGCATCACAAGTCAAAGCGCGAGGCCAACGCCGAAGCGCTTCGCGCTCTCGACCGGGCCATTGAGCTCGACCCGAACTACGCGCATGCGCACGCCTGGAAGGCGTGCGTCGTTGGCCAGGCGTGGCTGCACGATTGGTGCGCCGATCGGCGCGCGAGCGAGCTGTTGATCCTGGATGAATTGCGGACGGCGCTGTCGCTCGACGACAACGACGCGGACGTGCACCGGATTCTCGCCGCCATCAAGCTCAACTTCAACGAGCACGACAAGGCGGCCTATCATCAGGTACGCGCCCTGTCGCTCAACCCGAACAGCGATCTTATCGTGGTGCAGCAGGGCGAGTTGCTTACCTGGCTCGGCCGCCCCGAAGAGGGGATCGAATGGGTTCGCCGGGCGATGCGGCTCAATCCCTATCATCCCGAGCGCTTTTGGAGTCATCTGGGGCGCGCGCAATACACAGCCCGAACCTACGCCGATGCGATCGCGTCATTCAGCAAACTAACCGCCCCCGACCATACGCATCACGCATTTCTGGCGGCCTCGTCAGCCCAGCTCGGAAACCGCACGGCCGCCGCCGCCCACGCGCATGAAGCGCTTTTGCGGGAACCCACGTTGACGGCGAGGACGTTCCTGGAGACGCTTCACTATCGTCAACCGGCGGACGCCGAACACCTGCGCGAAGGCCTGTTGAACGCGGGGTTGCCGGAATAGGTCGAAACGCGATCGGAGGGAGGCCATCTACTGCACGTTGGGTTCAGAAGGCATTCCGTCATTGCGAGCGAAGCGAAGCAATCTAGGAGAACGTAGGGCTGCGGCGGTGGTTCCGGATCCGCGGGGTCGCTTCGCTCCTTGCGATGACGATGACAAAAAATTTGGAACCTGCTCTTGGTCTCCCGCCGTCGCGCGCCGTGAACGAGCTGCAGGCGAGCCAACGCCCCTGCCTTCGAGCTCCGTCGTTCATCCAGGGCAGCGGCCGTCCGTCGTCGGCGGCGGGATGAAGTTGCGATCTTCGGCCGGATGCTCCGTGGGCAGGCCGTAGGCGTCTCGCTGAGCCTGGCTTAGGCAGCGCGAGAGACTCGCGCTCACGAGCCGGATGAGCTCATTCACATCCGGAAACACCGGCCACACCCGCGCCGTCCAGTCCATGGACGCAGTGACGACATGCGTTCCGTCCGGGCTGAACGAAGCGGAGACGACCCCATTCTGATGCCCTTCGAGGGCGACGAAGGTCGCCTGCCCGCCCCGCAAATACCACACACGCGCCGTCTTGTCCCAGGACGCCGTGACGACATAAGTCCCGTCCGGGCTGAACGAAGCCGAGAAGACCGAACTCCGATGCCCTTCGAGGGCGACGAAGCTCGGCCTTGTCTCCCGCAAATCCCACAACCGCGCCGTCCTGTCATCGGACGCCGTGACGACATACGTCCCGTCCGGACTGAACGAAGCCGAGACGACCCCACCCTTATGCCCTTCGAGGGCGACGAAGCTCGGCCTTGTCTCCCGCAAATCCCACACCCGCGCCGTCTTGTCCCACGCCCTCATGTCAGCGGACGCCGTGACGACATGCGTCCCGTCCGGGCTGAACGAAGCCGAGACGACCCGATCCTGATGCCCTTCGAGGGCGACGAAGCTCGGCCGCTCGCCCTGCAAGTCCCACACCCGCGCCGTCTTATCCTCTGACGCCGTAACGACACGCGTCCCGTCCGGGCTGAACGAAGCCGGCCGGACCGGACCCTGATGCCCTTCGAGGGCGACGAAGCTCAGCCGCCCGCCCCGCAAATCCCACACTCGCGCCGTGTTGTCCAAGGACGCCGTGACGACATGCGTCCCGTCCGGGCTGAACGAAGCGGACACGACCGCATGCTGATGCCCTTCGAGGGCG
>JAFAHO010000136.1 GCA_019237205.1 Hyphomicrobiales bacterium | reverse complement strand
TCACGCCCCGAACGCAAAAGGTAACTTTGGTCGGCAGTCTGCGATCTGCCGTCTGAGGGCGTTCCGGTGGGTGGCGTTCGCGGGTGCGACGGGATCGAGTGCCGGATCGTGATTGCGTCATTGTCCACCAGGATGTCCTTGACAAGGAGGCGGACGATCTTTTGCCGATCGCCGATCTGCAGCGATTGAGCCGACTCGTGCAGCCGCTGAAAGAAGGCGGTCAGGGTTTCGGCGAGGCGCAGGAACGCCATCCGCTCAGCAGCCTGATCGAGGATGGCCTGCAATTCGGCCCGCATGGACTGTTCGCGGGCGCGCAGTTCCGGCATTCGGCGCCGCAGTTCGTCGAGGGATAAGAGGTCCTCCTGATAGGCCGTGAGCAAGCGCTCCATGCTTTTTCTGGTTCGCGTCAGCTCGCGTTCGAGAGCATCCTGTCGCCGCTTCGTCGGTTCGGCCGCGCGGGCCGCATCAAGGCGCCGGTCGAGTTCGGCCTCAATGAGCGTCTGGTCTTCGATCAGGCGGACAACCTCTTCCCACACGATCTGATCGAGCAAGTCTTGGCGGATCGGTCGGCTGTCGCACACCGCGCCGCCGAGATGGCGCCACGCGTCCGAGCCGAGACAGCGGTAATAGTGGATCTTGCGCGCAGAGCTGCGCGTCGACGTCCGTGACAGCGCGTAGCCGCATTTGCGGCACGAGACCAATCCTTGAACGATGCTGGGCTCGATGGTCCGGCGGGGCGCGAAGCGCTTGTTGTCGGCCAGCCGCTCTGCCGCCAAAGCGAAAGTCTCTTCGCTGACGATGGCCGGAACCGGGATCTCGATCCACTCGTCACGCGGCCGCTCGTGCCCGCAGCTCTTTTCGCCATGGACCGTCCGCCCTGACAGGCGGAAGGGCCTCGTCACCTTTTGCCTCTGTCCCAATTGCGTCTTGTTGAAGCAGGCCGCGCCCTTGTACGCCGGGTTGCGCAGGATCGCCCATACGACCGATCGCTCCCAGCGGGTCACCCGATGTCGCGTGGGCGCCCCCATCTCGAGCAACAACCGGGCGATCGTTCCGATACTCAGACCTTCCACAGTGTATTTGTCGTACACCAGCCGCACGACCTCCGCTTCAGCGGCGTCGATCTCGTAGCGCGCCGGCGCATCTCGGGTCTTTCGAATGTAGCGATAGCCATAGGGCGCGCCACACAGCACCGAGACTTCCCCGGCCTTGGGGCGGTGACGCTTGCCGCGGCGGGATCGTTCGAGGATCTGCGCACGCTCGTATTCGGCGATCATGCCCTGGAACTGCAGCATCAGTTGATCTTCCGGCGTGCCGGAATGCGGCGCCTTGAGGAAAATCGTCTCGACGCCGTGGCGGGCAAACTCCTCGGTCAGCAGGACTCTGAATGTGGCCCTCGGCGGCGAGATCGCGCAGCCGCTCCAGACCCGGCCGCAGCAAGCTCGCGCCGCTGAACCCCTCGTCCTCGACGACCCACTCATCGGGTACGCCGTATCCCTGTTCTCGCGCGAACTCGAGAAGCGCCGCCGTCTGGCTCGCAATCGTGTTCTCCTCCTTCTGCTGCTCGGAGGAGACCCTGGCGTAGATCGCGGCGGCCTTCATCGCTCTTGCCCCTCACGCGCGGATCGGCGCCGATGGCGCGGACCCGTTCCGGAACCAGGATCTGGTAGACCTGCTCCAGTTTGACGGCGAGGAGACGGTCGAAGGCATGCTCGAATTGGACGCTGCGATCATGGCCGCGCCGCTCAGCCATTGTCGCCGGCTTGGCCGAGAAACGCCCGCAGCGCCCGGCTCACCATGTCGCTGATCGTCATCCCTTCGGCCGCCGCCCGCGCCCGAATGGCGTCGACCAGGCTCGGCGGAAGCTTGAACGTCACCGCCGCCGTCGGCTCTGCAGCCACGACCGGGCGGCCGATCATCCGGGCCTCCTCGATGTACCGATAGGCCTGACGACGCGACATTGCGAACCGGTGCGACAACGACAAAGCAGCCTCCGCCACGCTCTGCCCACCCGCGAGCAACCCATGGGCCGCATTGAGACGTTCCGCCTTCTGCGCTTCGGTCGATCGCGACATCCGTCATATGCGTATTACCTTTTGAGGCGCAAATCAAGAACAATATGGGAACGATCAAGCGGTATCACTCGATCGAAGCAGAAATTACCTTTTGCGTTCGGGGAGTGATAAGCCCGCTCTTGGCCAACGTCTTCTTGCACTACGTTTTCGATCTCTGGATTCATCGCTGGCGTAAGCAAGCGTACGGCTGTGTGTCGGTCGTGCGTTATGCTGACGATTTTGTGACGGCCTTTGAAAGCGAGGCGGACGCGCGGAAGATGTTGGCCGACCTCACTGAGCGATTGGCCGAGTTTGGCCTTGCGCTTCATGAGGAAAAGACCCGGCTGATCATGTTCGGTAAATACGCTGCCGAACGTCGGCAAGGGGCGGCCTGAGACGTTCGACTTTCTCGGCTTCACGCATTACTGCGCGACAAGTCGGGACGGAAAATTCATCGTCAAGCGGAAGACACAGAGGAAGCGAAAGATCCGCAAGCTGAAAGAGCTGCGGATCGAGGCTAGGCGACGCATGCATAGCCCGGTAGCCAAGCAGCACGAATGGTTGAGCGCGCTCTTGCGCGGCCATTTCGCCTACTACGGACTGCCGAGCAACATGCGCTCGATGGTCGGCTTCGTCTATGAAGTGCGACGTCTATGGCTCCGGGTCTTGGCCCGGCGCAGTCAGCGGGGCATGACATGGGATCGGTTCAACCGCTTGATGAAAGCCTTTCCGTTGCCGATGCCGACAGCCACTCGCTCAACAAGCGCACAATCGGCGCTCGCCACGGGTTGAACCTCGGGAGGAGCCGGATGCGAGAAAGACGCAAGTCCGGATCTGTGAGGGGGGCGGGGAGCAATCTCCGTCCCTACTCGACCGGGCATTCCGATATGAAGCCGGCCACCGATTCCGATTTGAAGCCGGCCGGGGTTCCGATTTGATGTCGGCCACCTGAGGTCTGCTTCCGCGGATCGGAGATGAAGATGTTTGTCTTGACCGGACTGGTCAAGACGGTTTGGTTTCCGCCTCCTGGGTTGGTGACGAAGGAGGGGCCGGAACGGCGGATGGGCGGCGGTGGGTAACGGCGGGCGGAGCGCGCTCTCATTGCGCCGTAGCGGAGCCCGCCGCTATCCACGGCCTTGCCGCGCCGCCGGTCGAGCGAACCGATTTCGGCGTCGCCCTGCGCCGGTATCATGACGGCGGCCTGGGTTTGCGCAGGCTCTCGCCGGTCAGTTCGATGCGGTAGGCGTTGTGAATGACGCGGTCGAGAATGGCGTCGGCAAGGGTGGGAATGCCGATCAGGTCATGCCAGCGGGCCACGGGGACCTGGCTGGTGATGATGATCGAGCCCCTGTCGTAGCGATGCTCGACGATTTCGAGGAGGTCTCGCGCCTGATCGGCGTTGAGCGCTTCGGGCCCCCAGTCGTCGAGGATGAGCAGCTTGACGCGGGCGAGCGTGCGCGGGAGCCTGGCGTAGCCGGGGCCGCCGCGGGCGACGGCCAGATCGGCGAAGAGCCGGGGAACGCGGACGTAGAGAACGGCGATGTTCTCCCGGCAGGCCTTGTAGCCGAGCGCGCAGGCGAGCCAGCTCTTGCCGAGGCCACAGGCGCCGGTGACGAGCAGATTGCGGCGTTCGGCGATCCAGTCGCATGTCGAGAGCTTGAGGAACAGCGCACGGTCGAGGCCGCGCGGACTTTGATCGTCGACGTCCTCGACGCTGGCACCGTGGCGCAGTTTGGCGGCCCTGGCTCGGGTCTCGAACTGCTTCTGGCGGCGCAAGGTCGTCTCGTATTCCAGCAACAGTCCGAGCCATTCGGCGTGCTCGAGGCCACGCGCCTCGGGCTTGTGTTCGAGCTCCTTGAACCCTTTGGCGAGTCCATAGAGGCCGAGCGCGTTCAACTGGTCGAGGGTGGGATGGGCGAGCATGAGGATTTCCTGTCAGTGGAAGTAGCCGGGACCGCGCAGATTGGCGTGGTCGAAGAGCGTGGGTGGCCGGTCGTCCGTGGCGGCGGCGCCGTCGGCTTTGCGGGCCAGGAGCGCGGCGACGCCTTTGCAATTGAGGACGCCGAGCTCGACGGCGCGGGCGGAGACGGCTTCGAGACGTTCAGCGTCGAGGCCGCGATAGGAGCGCAGGATCCCGAGGCAGGT
>JAFAHO010000102.1 GCA_019237205.1 Hyphomicrobiales bacterium | reverse complement strand
ATCCGGGTTGACCTCCTTGATCATCGTATAGGGGATCATTGCGGCGCCGGATCCGACGCCGAACAGGAGCCCGCCGGCATAAGGCGGAACGTATTCGTTGAAGTAGATGATGCCGATGAAATATCCGAGCATGATGAGAAGGCCGGCCAGGAGGACCGGCTTGCGGCGTCCAATGCGGTCGGCGACGTAGCCCAGCAGCGGCGCGCCAATGACCCAGCCGAGCGGCACCATCGAGGAGCGCGCGACCGCCTCCGCCGCCGAGACCCCCATGGTTTCGCGGAACGGCACGCCCCAGATCATGTTGCTGATCATGGTCGGGATGAACATCAGGCCGCCGATGAGGCCGCATACGTAGGACTGCGGGTTCGAGAGCACGACCTTGTAGGGAGCGAAGATGCTCCAGATGGAGGTGGAAGGCGTGGTTTCGTCGCCTGGAACGAGCGCAAGAATGAGGACGGAAAGCAGGACCAGCAGCACGCCAGCGTAGAGCCAGAATTCCTGCCAGGTCGCGACGCCGTGCACGAGCGGGCCAACGACGAACTGCCCCGCGAAGCCGCCAAGCATCCCGGCAAACTGGGTGAATCCCATGGCAGTGGCCAGCCAGCGGGACGAGAAGGCGTGCGCGGCCAGATAGACGGCGCCTGGAAAGGCGAAGCCCGATCCCGCCCCCTGAAGGAGGCGTCCCCACTCGGCGCCGACGAGGGAGCCCATCCCGAATAGAATGCTGCCCACGGCCACCGTGAAGACGCCGAGGCCAATGGGCAGCTTGGCGCCGTAGCGATCGAGAGCGGCGCCGGCGATGATGGCGAAACCGGCGTAGGTGTAAAAGTAGAGTCCGAGAAGCGAGGTGAGGCTGAGCGGCGTGAGACCGAAGGCGTTGCGAAGCTCGGGGACCATGACTCCCGGCGCCGAGCGCAGCGCGTACTGCAGGAAATAAAAGACCAGGGCCAGGATCCAGGCGGCGACGAAAACCGTACGCGCCGTCCCCGCTGTCGATGCGGGGATTACCCCCGGACGAGAGGCGGTCCCGATCACCCGTTCGCTGGTTTGCATTGACATTGATTTAAAGCCCGTTTCCCGCCGCGATCTCTTGCAGCCACGTCGCACCCCGTTGTTTACCTGGATATCCGAAAGAATAATTGATCAGCTCCAAGTCCTCCTCCATGTATATAGTCTTATTCAAGTCAAGCGTGGTCAGAACCGCAATATCGACAAGCGAGCCACTGTCCAAAGATACTTAAGCGGCGTCGGTAAATCTATTATGCGTCGATAGGATCCTTTGATACTTAGGTGTAGGGTTTCGTGCGGCAATTAGCCGCGGTCAGAGGGCTCGGTTCAGGTCGGAGGAGTGTTGTGACCGCGATCATCGTGCAGGAGGGCCGCGTGAAGCCTCTTGCGAACAGCGCTGAGTTTCGCGATTGCGTCGCGGGCGGCGCGCTCGTCTGGCTCGACTTGATCGGGGAGGACAGGGATGCCCTGACCTATTTGTTAGAACTCGGGGTGGACAGCGCCGACGCGACCTGGGCGCTTCGATTCGGACAAACCAGCCGAATGAACATCGGGCAGAACAGACTGCGGGCCGCAACCTGGATCGCCGACCGCGAAGGCGCGCCCGTCGAGATCCATTTCATCGGGTCCGGGAAAGGGCTCGTCACCGTTTGGCGCGGCGATCCGACGATCCTCGACGCGATTCGCCTGCAATTCGCCGACCGAGTCGGCGCGCTCAAAGGCAACTTCTACGAGGCGGCGGGAATTCTGTTGCAGCTCCTCCTCGGAACGCTCGACGTTTTCCTGCAACGGCTCGACGAACGAATGGAAGAGCTGAGGCTCGGTCTTAATCGGAATTTGTCGTCCGCGGATTTCGCAGCGACCATGAAGGGTCTTCAAAAGCTGCAGACGACCGCGGCCGGTTTCAGCCGCTACGCCAGCGCAGTCCGCTCGGCGACCGTCGGAGTGGAAACGGTGCCGGGGGCGGGCGTGCGAGGCGCAGCTGAACTGAACGACTTTGCCTATCAGGTCGACGATTTCGAAGGGGAGCTCGTCGAACGCCGGCGGTGGATGTCGGACCTCACCCACGACTTTGCGACCACGGTGGCCCATCGTCAGGCCGAGCAAATCAATCGTTTGACCTTGGTGTCGCTGATCTTTCTCCCGGTGACTGCGCTCACGGGCTTTTTCGGCATGAATTTCGACTGGATGACCCGGGTCATCGCCAGCCCGCAAGCGTTCTTTGCGCTCGGCGTCGCGCTGCCCGCGCTTAGCGTGGCTGTGACCATCGGCTGGCTCACACGCAAGGGACTGATCCGCTTAATGATCCGCTTCGGCTTGCGGCGCTGAATTCAAGGCGTTCTTCGAATCTTGGGCGATGAACAACGCGGTTCCCAGAAAAGAAAGCATCGAGAGGGCGCTGGCGTCCTGCATGACGCTCTCGGCGGGGTGCGTCGACGGCTACGGTCTGCTCGTTCTGGGGACCTATGTCTCCTTCATGAGCGGGAACACGACCCATGACTGGAGTGAGAGCCGGTCAGGGCGCCTTCCTGGCTGCGCTCATTCCGGCGCTCGCGGTCCTATGTTTTGCTGCAGGAAGCGCAGGCGGAAACCTCATCAAACATTCACGTCTGCGTCGTGCTCGCACGATTGTCCTCATCCTCTTTGCCGCCTTGCTGGCCGCCGTCGCGCTGATCGGACGACGAGCCGAGCTGTCTCCTTCATGAGCGGGAACACGACCATGACTGGAGTGAGAGCCGGTCAGGGCGGGTTGGACAATTCCACATAATGTTTCAGGACAGACTCTAAAACCAAGGTTCAGTTACTTCGACCACAGCAGAATCCTAAACGACCCACGTACAGTGGATCGCCCCATTCAAAGTCATTAAATTGCGTCCAACGTCATTTCCTATCCACGGACGCTCGCGATGCACCACATCAATTCCCATGTCACATACCTTTCGCCCGCAGCCGGACTCTATCGGCTTTATTACCAGAGCCGGCGGATCGGCGAGGCCGTGATGGTTGACAATGACGCGTTCCATGTCTCGCACTTATTCTCCCCGAGCGAAGGCGTTGTCGCCTCGCTCGACCACGCGGCGAACTGGCTCGAGAAAATCGAACACGCCGTCGCTGCCGCGGCGCTCGAGAGGATGGCTTAGGGCCTGCGCGGAAAGAAGACATCGGCAGCCCAGGCTCCGAAGAAATAAGCGCGAGGATCATCCACATGATCGAAGCTGCTCAAACCGACCTCCCCAACGCCGGCCGGGCTTCCCCTGAGAGGCAAAAAGACGCCAGCATCTTGGCGGACATGGCGTTGCACAAGCCGGTTGACTTAAGCCCACAGCATCCCCTGTCGGAGAAAGCGATGAACCCCGCGACCAACGCTCAGAAAGCGCCCCTCATCTGCGCGAAGGCCACGTCATGAGCTCGCCGGCGGCCGCTGTTCGGGCGGCGGAACCCGATTCGCTCGGAAGCCCGAGCATGGATGACGGTCAGCTGAGTCCGGTGCTGGCGGGGAAGAAGGCGCTTGTCATCGGCATCGCCAACGAAGATTCTATAGCCTACGGCTGCGCCAAGGCGTTTCGCTCGGTAGGGGCCGATCTCGCCATTTCCTGGCTGAACGAGAAGGCAAGAGCATTTGTCGAACCGCTGGCGCAAGAGCTCGGAGCCTCTATCACCGCCCCAGTCGACGTCTCCATACCCGGACAGCTGGAGGCGATGTTCGATCGGGTCCGCTCCCAATGGGGCCGGCTCGACATTCTCGTCCATTCGATTGCTTTCGCGCCGAAGCAGGACCTTCAGGGCGGGCTGCTCGATTGTTCCGCCGAAGGGTTCGCGAAGGCGATGGATATTTCCTGCCATTCCTTTGTCAGAATGGCGAAGCTCGCAGCGCCGCTGATGCCGGCGGGAGGGGCGATGTTCGCGATGAGTTACTACGGCGCAAATCGTGTCGTGCCGAACTACAATGTGATGGGTCCAGTCAAGGCGGCGCTCGAAGCAGTCTGCCGCTACCTTGCCTATGAGCTCGGTCCTCGCGAAATCCGCGTGCACGCCATCTCTCCGGGCCCGCTCAAGACGCGGGCGGCCTCGGGCCTGAAGCATTTCGAGCTCATGCTGAACGAAGCCGCGCATAAGGCGCCCTTGGGCGAGCTCGTGGACATCATGGACATCGGCTATGCCTGCGTGTATTTGGCGACGCCCTTCGCCAGGCGCATCACCGGCGAATTGGTGTATGTCGATGGCGGCGCCAACCTCGTCGCTTGATCGAAAGAGGACGACCCGTGACGAAGTCCATTGCTGTGATTAACGCCGGCTCGTCGAGCATCAAGTTCGCCATCTACGACGCAAGCGATGATGCGCGCTGCCCTTTTCGGGGAGAGGTCGAGGGTATCGGCGTTAAGCCGCATCTCAGGGTTGCTGACGCTGCTGGCGCTGGGGTCGAGGAGCGGAGCTTCGACCCGCAGGGCTTCGACCACGAGACAGCCACGCACGAGATCCTCGGGTTGGCGCACCGGTTGCTTGTCGAAGGTTCGGTCGTCGGCGTCGGACACCGCGTGGTCCACGGCGGCCTAAAGTACGCAAGCCCCGTGCGCGTCACCGAAGCCGTGCTCGACGATCTCGCCGAGCTCACGCCGCTCGCGCCCCTGCACGAGCCGCACAACATCGCGCCCATGCGCGCGATATTAAAGGCCGCGCCGCAGCATCCGCAGATCGCCTGCTTCGATACGGCGTTCCATCGCAGTCAGTCGAATGTCGCCCAGGCGTTCGCCCTCCCGCGCCGCTTCGCCGAAGAGGGCGTTCGTCGCTACGGATTTCATGGCCTCTCTTATGAGTATCTCGTCTCGCGCCTTAAGGAGCTTGCGCCCGAGCTGGCTGGCGGGCGCGTCGTCTTCGCCCACCTGGGGAACGGCGCCAGCCTCTGCGCGATGAAGCACGGCCGCAGCGTCGCCTCGACCATGGGGCTCACCGCCGTCGACGGCCTCGTGATGGGACCGCGCTGCGGGTCGATCGATCCCGGCGCGATCCTGTACATGATGCAGCGTCACGGCATGGACGCCGCGGCGATCGAGGATCTGATATACCGGCAATCGGGTCTCCTCGGCGTCTCCGGGATTTCTTCGGACATGCGCGCGTTGCGCGCCTCGGCCGATCCGGCGGCGAAGGAGGCGATCGCCCTCTTCGTCTATCGAATCGTGCGGGAGATCGGCTCGCTCGCCGCAGCCCTGGGCGGCATCGACACGTTGGTGTTCTCCGCCGGAATCGGCGAACGCGACGCTTCGACTCGGGCCGAGGTCGTCGAAGGCTCGCGCTGGACGGGCGCTAGGCTCGATTCCGCGCGCAATGACCACTGCGGAGAGGGACTGATCAGTGCCGACAACTCGTCCGTTTCGGTCTGGGTCATCCCCACCGACGAGGAGCGCCTGATCGCGCGGCACACTGCGGCGATGCTTCGATAGGCCGGCGCAGTCCGCTTTACTGAAAAAGTATGTGAGGCGGACCGGATTGCGCTTGAGCACTGGCTCGCGCAGGGCTGGCCGAGGCGACTCGGGGTTACATCCTCCAGCGTGGGATTGCCGGCTGCCTCGCTGTTCATGAACGCGATTGATCGCCCCGTTCATCATCGGCTCGTTCATCATCGGGATGAGGATGCGGTCCGCGCGAACCCATCGCCGATGGCCCGACCGGTTTTTTCGCGCTCGAGGCGATTCGTGGCCAAAATCGACGAAGCAGTTTGGCGATTATCGTCTGTGGCCGGCAGAACGAACCGGCGTTGACGATGAGAATGATCCTGCCAATCGACTACTCCGCGGCTTTGGCGGCTGCGGGGGCTGCGAAGGCGCGCCCCTCGCGTCGGTAATACTGATAGAGCTGAGCCAGAGCGCAAGAGGCAAGACGGGAGCGATCGTTGTCGGCCCGGCTCGTCAGCATGACTGGCGCTTGTGCGCCTGCCACCAGCCCCGCCGCTTCCGCCCGCGCGACGAAGGTGAGTTCCTTGGCGAGCATGTTGCCGGCTTCGATGTTGGGCACGATGAGCACGTTGGCGCGGCCGGCGACGAGCGAGACGATGCCCTTGGTGCGGGCTGCCTCGATGTCGATGGCGTTGTCCATGGCGAGGGGGCCGTCCACTTCCGCACCCTTGATCTGCCCGCGCTCGGCCATCTTGGAGAGGATGGCGGCGTCCAAGGTCGAAGGCATGGCCGGGTTGATCGTCTCGACCGCCGAAAGCACGCCGACCTTCGGCGCCTCGATGCCGCATGCTCGAGCAAGATCGATCGCGTTTTGCACGATGTCGACCTTGGTCAAGAGATCGGGCGCGATGTTGATGGCGGCGTCCGAGATGAAAAGGATCTCGTCGAGCGTCGGCACGTCGAGCGCAAAGACATGGGTGATGCGTCGATTTCCGCGCAGCCCGCCGTCTTTCTTCACCACCTGGGCGAGAAGGACGTCCGAGTGGAGGTCGCCCTTCATGACCGCGCCGGCTTTTCCTTCGTGGACCATCGCCACCGCGCGCGCAGCCGCGGCATGCGGGTCGGAAAAAGACTCGAGCGCAAAGGCCGAAATGTCGGCGCCTAGCTGCTTCGCGGCTGCCTGGATGCGCGCCTGATCGCCAATGAGAATCGGCTCGATGAGCCGGTTTCTCGCCGAAAGGATCGCGCCGCCGAGGGAGTTATGATCCTCCGGGCAGACGATCGCCGTCCTGAGTGGCGGCAGCTTGCCCGCAAGGTCGATGAGCTGGGCAAAATGATCGACCGCGTCCACGATGAGCGCAGGCAACTCGCGCGCCTCGATCTCCTGGGAAACGGCCGGCGTCTCGACGACCGCTTTGCCCTCGCACACGACGGCGC
>JAFAHO010000032.1 GCA_019237205.1 Hyphomicrobiales bacterium | reverse complement strand
CCCGGTCCGCGCGAAGGGGGCTTCCATCCGCAAGCTCGAGGCGGAACCCCCGGTTCTCGCGCGCCAGCCCGACCGCCCGCGCGCGCAAGCGTCGCAGCGACGCTGTCGCGGCGCTTCGCCGGAGGGCTTTCGCGAGCACATCCTCGGAGTAGGCTGCAAATGCGCTTCGTGGAACGAAGCAGCGTCCATGAGAATCCGCGCTTTCGGGGTTCGGCAGCCATTTCTCGTCGAAGAGCCAGCGCGTGAAATGATCCGGATCGTCGCTGAACAGGGACATCCGGCTGGACGGCACATTAAGGCGATGATCGGGATCGGTCGTTGCGTAAGCCGCGCCACGCCCGAGCCTTGCCGACGGTTCGATCATATCGATGGAAAGCGGCCGCCTGTTGACGGCGAGCGCATGGACCGCCACCGCCACGCCGGTGAAGCCGCCGCCGACGATTGCGAGGCGGTATGACTCCCCGGTCACCGCTCCCATGGCGTGCCGTCCGCTTCCGGCAAGCGGTGACTGAGGTCGCTGTCGGCGCCCGAGGCCTTGATCCCCTTCCAGCCCAAAGCGCGGCGGTAGCTGCCGAGCAGACCCCGCGCAACGAGGGCGGCCTCGTCGACGCTCTCGCGCGCGTCCTTGAACGGCGAGACATAGATGGCGTCGGCTGGGCAGTAGAGCTCGCAGAGGAAACAGCTCTGGCAGTCCTCGATGCGCGCGATCGCGGGAACGCCGCCGCTTGGTGACCTGTCCAAGACATCGTCTGGACAGGCGTCGACACAGGCGTCGCAACGAATGCAACGATCGGCGCTGACGAGCTCGATCATCACGCCCACCCGGTCCTGCAATCCTCCACCCCGCGGAGCCTGAGGCTCCTCGGCGGATCGTCGCTGCAGGCAGGGAAATCGCGCCTTCGATGAATGCCGCGGCTCTCGCGTCGCTCCAGGGCGCTGGTGCAGATCCAACGCGCGGTGGCAAGCATGGCGGCAACTTCCCGTTGGCGCCTCTGCCCCCGCGCGTCGGACCTGCTGCGGCTCGCCCCGCGGAGCGACCGACACGCCTCGCCGAGTCGGCAGAGAGAGTCCCGCAGGCCCGCTGCGTCCCGGGTGAAGTTTCGTTCGAGGGGAAACATCGCCGCCTGCGCGACGGAAACGTAGGCTGCGGCTTGCTCCGCGTCGATCGCAGCTCCGGACTCGCAGTCGCCACTGTTTGCTGTCTGCGCCCGCACACCGTGTCTGCCGGGTCGGAGGGTCGCGGCGCGCGCCGCAGTCGAGCGTCCCGCCCATAAGCCGGAGGCGATCGCCCAGGTCGAGTTTGGACCGCCGCCGCCGCTGGTCGCGCCGACAATGGGCTCGCGAGAGGCAGCGTCGCCCGCGGCATAGAGCCCGGGAACCGAGGTCGCGCCGCCCGCATCAGTCAGCAGGCCGCCAACGCCGCGTACGGTACCTTCGTACCGCAGGGTGACGGGGAAGCGTTCGCGGAACGGATCGATGCCTTGCCGCTCGAGCGGCAGGAAGATGTTCGGCTGGCCGCGTCGCAGACCCTCCTGAATCGACGGCGGCGCCTTATCGATGATCGCATAGATCGGCCCTTCCACGAGATGGCGCGCGAGGAGCTCGAAGATATCGTCACCCTCAAGGGTTCGGCCGTTGGAGTCGCTGAAGGTCGCCCAATCGAATATGAGGTTCTTGGTCACTGTCGCGGCCGCGTGCGAGATGCCGTACTGCCCGGACAACTCCATTCCGGAGAGAACCGCGCCCGCTTCAGCACCCATGAGGAGTCCGTCCCCGGTGAGGCCATAGGTGCCGAGCGCCTTGCTCATGAAAGCGCAGCCGCCGGTTGCGATGACGACCGCACCCGAAAGCACGGTCCAGGACCTTCCATCGTGGTCGACGCCGGAGGCGCCGACAGCTTCGCCGTCCGAGGTCATGAGATGCAGCGCGGGGGAGCGGTCCATGAGCCGGACGCCGAGCTTCAAAAGCCGCCGGCGGAGGATCTGCATGTAATCGGGGCCGCGCAGCGCCCCGCGATAGACGACGCCGCGATCGTCACGAGCAAAGGCGTAACCCCATTCCGCCAGCCGGCCCAGCTGCACATGCGTCTCGTCGACCACGCGCTTGATCCAGTCCCCCTGTGCCAGCCCGAGGCCCCGCGCGAGGCGGCGCTGGATTACCGCGGCTCGGGCAGGCCCGGTTGGCGGCACGTCGATGACGGCGGTGTTGGCGGCAGCCGTCGCGCCGCTGGTCCCAACCCGCCCCTTGTCCGCAAGGATGACGCTCGCGCCGCCCTCGACCGCTGCGATGGCCGCCCAGCAGCCCGCCGGCCCCCCGCCGATGACGAGAACGTCGGCCGCCAAGTCGATTCCCGGCTCGGAGCGCGCGGTCACTTCGTCTCCTGCCGGTAGAGCACGAGGTCGACTTCGACGAGCGCGTCGCGGCCAAGCTTGGCGACCCCGACGGTTGTGCGCGAGGGGACCTGATCGTTGTCAGCGAAGTA
>JAFAHO010000108.1 GCA_019237205.1 Hyphomicrobiales bacterium | reverse complement strand
CGAAGCGTTTGTCCGATGGTCTTCCCGATGCTGTGGCCCCTCGCGAACCAGTCTTGCGCGGCCTTGGCGACGGTGAATTGAGATGACGACGATGAACGAGCAATACGCGCATGTTCGTTCCGAGGATGGCGCCGAGGAGCATAATCGCGCCCCGCTCTTGCTGGTTGCGCTAGCGGTTGTCGCAATCATCGGCGTACAGACGGCTGGGAGTATCACCAGCGCCTTCGCCGCCGCCGCTCCCCAGCCTGACGGCACAGTGGATATGGCCAGGGTCTTGCAGACCGGCCCACTTCCGGAGCTGGCGATGGGCGACGCCAACGGCGTGCCGGTCGTCGAATATGGCTCGCTCACCTGCCCACACTGCGCCGCCTTCAGCAAGGAGACATTCCCTCAGTTGAAGAAGGAGTACATCGATACTGGCAAGGTGCGCTTCATTTTCCGCGAATTCGCGCGCAACACTCAGGACCTCGCGGGCTTCGTACTCGCCCGCTGCCTAGGCGATCGCGAGGCCTTCGGCGCGGACGAACTCCTGTTCGCCGAGCAGGACAAGTGGGCCTTCGCCGACGAGCCGATGAAGCCGCTTATCGCAGTGATGCGCCTGACCGGCCTCACAGAGGAAAAGGCCAGGGAGTGCCTCAACAACCGGAAGCTCGTCGACGCGATCGTGGCGACGACAAAGACCGCATACCAGGAGACCCATCTGACCGGAGTTCCGACCTTCGTCATCGCCGGCAAGGTCTACGGCGGCGAGCTGGCTTTCGACCAGCTGAAGGAGATTCTCGATTCGCTGAGCCCGGCCGAGTCCGTGCCCGCCAGCGCATGGGCGCACACCGGGACAAATGGCTCGGCCCCCGCCCGGGACCTTACTCAGGATCAGGGGACTGAGCGAGCACAGAACGCGAGGGAAGGATGTGCGGCGCCTCAACCCAGCGCCCGCCCGACTTCAGCACATGAGCCCTGCCGCTGATGATCTGTGCCGTCGGCGGCACGACCATGGCGCGGATTTCGCGCGCGAGGCGTCGACTCCGGCACAAGCGCGTTGATAAGAGCGAGTTCGCGCCCCCTTCGGCGTCGAAGCCGCTTTACCTCGGCGCGAGCTCGGCGAGGAGGTCGTTGGCGGCTTTGCCCATCGCGAGCGCCGCGTTGAAATCGAAGGCGTTAATCGCGACCATCACGGCGGCGTTCCGCGCCGGGGAGAAGGCGACATAGGAGAAGATCCCTTGCAGGCCGCCCGCCTTCTGCAGGATGAGGGGCCTGTCGTGCTCCGGCGCCATGATCACCCAGGCGAGGCCCATCGCGTCCATGTGCCCCGATTCGTCCATGCCGACGACTGAAATGAGCCCGTCGCGCCAGAGATAGGCGGCGTGGTCGATGAGTCGCTCGGCGGCGCGTTCGTTGGCGTATCTGTCAAGGTGCCACCTAAGCCAGCGCAGGAGGTCGCGTGGCGTCGAATGCAGGCCGCCGGAGCCGACGATGACGGAGCCAGTCGGAACGTCTGCCAGCGGGGCGCCGTCGAAGCCGTGCCCCTGCATGAGGCGCCGGGTCTGATCGGCGGAGGGCGCGAAGCTCGTGTCCTCAAGCCCGAGGGGCGTCAGCACGCGCTCGGCGATGAGGTCCGGGTAGGGCTTCCGCGCGGCGGCCGAGAGCGCGGCGGCGAGGAGGTCGAAGCCGAAGTTGGAATAGAGGATCGAGGTTCCCGGCGTGAACAGCAGCGGATTGGCCTTGAGCCAGGCGGCGAAGGCGTCGGGCGTGATCGCGACGAACGGATTGTCGGGCGGGCCGGCAGCGTGCGGGACCTCGCGCGGCAGCCCGGCCGAATGGGTCGCGAGATCGACGAGCCGGATCGGACGCCCGCCCTCCGACAGGGGCGCGATGAATTCGGGGACATACTTTGTCAGAGGATCGGCGAGGCTCACCACGCCGTCGGCGGCGAGGCTCGCGAGCAGTTGTCCGGTGAAGGCCTTGGTGATCGAGCCGATGCGGAAGACCGTGTCGCCGTCCGGCGCGGCGTCGGCGCCGTCGGCGCGGCGGCCGAAGCCCTGGATCGAGGTTTCTCCGTTGCGCACGGCGCCGATGACGAGCGCTGGGGCTTTCAGCGCGAGAAACAGCAGCTGACCCGTGAAGCCGACGGCCTCGTCGAGCTCGGCCTGCCCCGCCCGGGCTCGCAACGGCCAGGGCAGGGCGACGCCGGCAAGGAGGGCGAGGGCGTCGCGTCGGCGCAGGATCATGGAGCCTCACGCCCCCTTTCGTCTCCTCTGCCGGTACTGGTCGGCGACGACGGCGGCCACGATGACGCCGCCCCTCCTGGTAGTGCGCGTCGACGTTGAGGAAGGTGAAGCCGGAGGTCAGGATCCCGAGGATCACAGCGCCGATCACGGTTCCGGTCAAGCGCCAAGGACGGAACAATCGTTCTAAAATTTTTTCGTGCCCGTCCGACCCGGAGGCCTCCGCCGTCTTCGCAAGGGGGTCGACCTTCGAAACGAGAAGGATCGGGTCGGCGCAGTCCTCCCGACACGGCGTTGGACTTTTGTCAGACCGTGCCGCCGAGCTCGGTGGAAATTTGCTGCAGCTCCTTTCCACCAGCCATCAGGTTTTGGAGATCGTCCATTGGAATTTCCGCCTTCACGTAAGTGCCGAGCGTCTTGCCGCGGTTAAGCACCGTGAATCGATCTCCCGCTGCATAGGCATGCCGGACGTTGTGCGTGATGAAAATCACCCCCAGCCCCTTTTGGCGGACCAGATGAATGTATTTGAGGACCATCGATGTCTGGGCCACGCCGAGCGCCGAGGTCGGTTCATCCAGGATCAGCACTTTCGCGCCGAAATAGACGGCGCGCGCGATCGCGACGCATTGGCGCTCCCCGCCCGACAGCGTTCCAACCGCCTGATGCGGGTCGCGCACGTCGATCCCGATCCTGTGCATTTCCTCGCGCGTGACCGAGTTGGCGAAGTTGAAATCAATTCGCCGGAACGGCGTCGTTCCGACCACCGGCTCCCGGCCCATGAAGAAATTGCGGGTGACCGACATGAGCGGAATCATCGCAAGGTCCTGGTAGACGGTGGCGATGCCCGCGTCGAGCGCGTCGCGCGGATTGGCGAAGGACACCGGTTTGCCTTCGACAAGATAGTCTCCGCTCGTCGGGCGGTGGACGCCCGCCAGCGTCTTGATGAGGGTCGACTTTCCAGCGCCGTTGTCTCCAAGGAGACAGTGAACCTCGCCTCCGCCAACCGACAGCGAGACGCCCGAAAGGGCGATCACCGACCCGAAATGCTTGACGATGTTCCGGACCTCAATAAGGGGCGCCGGCCCCTTCGCGCTCGCATCACTCATGATTCCCACTCCGGATTCAGCGCTCGCCGGTGACCTTGCGGCGAATGTAGTTGTTGAACAGAACCGCCATGAGGAGCATCGCCCCGAGGAAGACCTGGAACCAGTCGCTGTCGAACGAGGTGTAGGTCAGACCGATCGAGACGACGCCAAAGATGATGGCGCCGATGAAGGCGCCGATCGCCGAACCATAGCCGCCGGTCAGGAGACATCCGCCGATCACCGCCGCGATGATCGCCTCGAATTCCTTTTGCACGCCGCGGCGCGCGTCGGTCGAGCCGGCGTCGAGGACCGTAAGGATCGCGACCAAGGCCGCGGCGCATGCGGTTAGCATGAAGAGGGCCGTCTTGACGCGACTGACGGGAACGCCCGAATTGCGCGCTGCGTTCGGATCCCCGCCAGAGGCATAAATCCAGTTTCCGACCCGCGTCCGCAACAGTATCCAGGTCGCGACAATCGCAAATCCGATGAACCACAGGATTGAGACCGGAACTCCAGACACCTTTGGGAGCCCGTTGTCGAACTTGTCGATGAGATTGTTGCTCGCCAGCCATGAGAAGAAGCCCTGGAAGGCGGCGCCGGAAAACAGGCTCTTGACCAGGTCCCCCTGGACCACGTCATCGACGCCGCGCAACTGGGTCGAGCCGCCGGTGGCAAGCTTCAGTCCAACGAGCGTGAGGCCGCGCAAGATGAACAGAAACGCCAAGGTCACAATGAACGAGGGAAGCCTCGTCTGGATGACGAGCTGTCCGTTGACGGCGCCGACGATGGCCGCGAACACCATCGTCGCGACGATGGCGACCGGCAGGGGCCAGTGCGCGTTGACCAATGCGGCCGCGAACGCCAGGCCGGCGAAGGCGATCATCGAGCCGATCGAGAGATCGAACTCCCCGCCGATCATCAAGAGAGCCGCGGCGATCGCCAGGATGCCAAGCTGTGAAGCGGGTGCGAGAATGGTCATCAGCCCGCTCAGCGTGAACATCGTCGGGCTGGCGGTGAAGAGAAAGAAGATCAGGACGACGATCAGCCCGGCGATCGCTCCGAGCTCCGGCCTGCGCATCGCCTCGGTCACAATCGAGGTCTTACGCAGCCGCTCGTCCACCTGGACGCCAGGCTTCGCCGCCGTCGCGACGGGGGCGATGACGTCCTCTTGTGTTTTCTGCGCCCGACTCATAGCGCTTCCATCCCTGAAATGGCTGTCGTCAGCCGATTGACCCATTCCGGGCGGGGAGGTCGCGAACGCAGCATCCCCGCCCGGTTCGAGATAAACGCCAGGCGGCTTAGTTTCGCCTGCTCAGCGAATTCCCTTTGCCGACAGTTGGACGACCTGAGTCGCCTTGTCCTTGGTGATCAGATTGGGGCCTGACGCGACGTTGCTGGCGGGGATCAGTCCATACTTGGCGTAGTTCGCCAGGAACACCACCGGCAGGTACCCTTGCAAGAACTGCTGCTGATCGATCGCGAAAGCGGCTTCGCCGGCTGCGACCGCCTTCAGAAAATCGGGCGAGAGATCGAAGGTCGCGACATTGATCTTGCCGACCTTCCCGGAGTCCTTGACCGCCGCCAGCGACGGCTCGCCGGCGGTGCCGGCGCCGAGAGCGAGGATCGTATCGACATCTGCGTTGGCCGCGAGCGCCGCCTTGACCTTTGCCCGCCCTTCCGCCGGTTCGTTCGACACGGGCAGAACGGTGACCTTTCCGCCAAAGCCCTCGGTGAAACCCTTGCAGCGCAAGTCGAGCGCGACGTTGCCGACTTCCTGATTGACGCAGAGGGCGACCTTGCCGCCCATTTCCTTGAGCTTCTCGCCGGCCGCCTTTCCAGCGGTCTCCTCGTCCTGGCCGACGTGAAGGAGAGCGCCCAGAGACTTCGACACGTCCGAACCCGAATTCATCGAGATCACCGGGATGCCCGCGGCGACAGCCTTCTTGATCGATGGGCCGAGCGCCGACGCGTCCGGAATGGAAACGACGAGTCCTGAGGGCTTCTGGTTCACCGCCGCGTCGATCAATTGAGACATGGCGACCATGTCGAAGGTCTCGGGGGCGCGGTAATCGACGGTGACGCCGGTGTCCTTGGCGCCGGCGACGACTCCGTTCTTGACGACGGACCAGAAGGGATCGTTGGCCTGGCCGTGACTGACGACAATGATGCGCGGGGCCTGGGCCGAAACCGTCGTGGCGGCCCCTCCGACGGCGGCGATCGCGGCCGCCGCGGCGATGGTGAGTTTGATGATGTCTCTCATGCGGTTTCCTCCTTCACGGGCGACGTTGCCCCAAGCTCAAGACGCGCTACCCGTGCGACGGGGCGGCGGGTCGACATTCCGTTCCGGTGATGTTTCCGCGCCTGCGGACTGCGCGCCAAACGCGCGGGTGAAGCGCCCGACGAAGCGCGCTGGTCGAGCCTAACGGCTGCGAGACATGAGATCGAGGGCGCGCCGACGACGGCCTTTGGCGCCACAACCTGGGTCACGCTTCCTCCTCCCCGCTCCGCCTCATCGCGTCGTTCATCGACGCCGACCGTGCGGAAATCTTCGTTCGCGTGGTTGCTCAGCCTCGGCGGCCGGAACCCGAATTTGGTGGCTGGCTCTCCGGCGACGGATGCTCGTGTAACAAATATTCCAAAAAAAATCAAGATCGGAATATTCATTCCAAAAAAGATTCTTCGCTCCTTTGGCCGCGAGCAGTCCGTGAGATCTTTGGTCCGGCTCCGGTCCCGCGCCGGATGCAAGATTTTGCAGGACTAGACGTTGGTCGGCAGATAAAGCTCGAAAGGGACGAAAACAGGGCTGTGAACCGTCTCCTGCGGCGCTGCGATCGCGCCGGCCATCGCGGCAAGCGCCCGCTCCGCCAGCAGCGCCGTCGGCGTCGAGATGACTGCGGTCAGAACGCCGTCGATGAGTCCGGCTCGGGATTTGGGGGTCAATTCGTTGCAGACGATCGCGAGCCCGCGTGCGTCAAGGTCATCGCGGGCGCCGGCGATTACGCCTTCCGTTCCACCGCCGCAGATATAGAGGCCGACGAGGTCGCGGTGGGTCGCGATCATGTCCTGGGTCGCCGCGTAGGCGATGCGCGGATCTTCGAGATTGACGACGGGCTCGAGCGGCGTGAACTCGGGAGCATTTTCCCGCAAGTAGGCGCGGAACGAAATCTCGGCGATCTCCTGGCAGAGAAACCGGTGGCTGCCGACGATGATGCCGACCTTTCCGGGCCGCTTTGCGGCCTTGGCGATGAGCCAGGCGGCGGTGCGCCCTTCCTTACGGTTGTCGCGGCCGATATAGGGCGCCGCGGCCTCAGCCCCGAGCTCGGTCAGTATGGCGAAGGTCGGCACGCCGCGCGCTCGCAAGGCGGCGATCGCGTCGCTGATGCGCGGGTGATCGACGGAGACGATCGCGATCGCTTGCGCGCTCTCGCCGAGCCTGAGCAGGCGCTCGGCGACGACGGCTGGCGAGAGGTCCGGCGCGAAATCGACGACCGGCTTGCCGCGCACCCTGGAGAGCGCCCGGGTCGCTGCGGCAAGGTCGGCGCCGAACTGCGCATAGAACGCATCCGGCCGCTGCAGTAGGAAGGCGAACGTCCGTTCCGGCAGGTCCGTGTGGAGGCGCGTCCTGAGAAGCGCGGCGGCGTGATAGCCGATCGCTTCGGCAGCGCCGATGACGCGTTCGGCGGTCGGCCCGCGCACGCGGTGGCGGGCGTTGAGCACACGGTCGACGGTGGCGACGCTGACGCCGGCGGCGCGCGCAAGATCGGCGATGGTCGGGCGGCGGCTCATGGCCTGGGCTCCGGAGGGCTTGATGCAAAATGCAACAATCGTTCGATGCGATGATGATGGATTATGATAGAAAATGAAAGGGAGACGTTGAGTCGCGGGCGGGTTGCCGGTACCGTTCGATCGTGCGCAGGCGCCGGCGTCCAGTCGGGCCGAGGCGCGAGGAGGAGACGGATGACCGCTGCCTTGGTCAGACGCGATTACAGTCTCGTTGGGCCCGAGGCGGAGAAGGCGGCCGAAGCCGGGCTCGTCTCGGCGAAATGGTATTCCCCTTCCATTTCGCGCGCCGAACTCAAGGCGCTGATGCGCCGCGACGACCAGCCCGCGATTCGCGACACGCTGATCTGGTTCGCGGCGCTGATCGTCTCAGGCAGCCTCGGCTTTGTATTCTGGGGCAGCTGGGCCGCGGTCCCTTTCTTTCTCATTTACGGCGTGCTCTACGGCTCGGCCTCGGACAGCCGCTGGCACGAATGCGGTCACCGGACCGCATTCAAGACGCAATGGATGAACGATGCGGTCTATCAGATCGCCTGCTTCATGATTTTGCGCGAGCCCGAGATCTGGCGCTGGAGCCATACGCGGCATCACACCGACACGATCATCGTCGGCCGCGACCCCGAGATCATTCAACCGCGTCCTCCTGATCTCGTAGCGATGGCGCTCAGCGTTTTCGCCCTCAAGCAGGGCGCCGCGGCCTTCCGCAAGCTCGTCATCCACGCTGGCGGTCGGCTGACCGACGAGGAGATGACATTCGTTCCGGAGTCCGAGCGTCGCAAGGTCTACGGGGTTGCGCGGATTTGGCTCGCGGTGTTCGCCGCCGTGATCGCCGCCTGCGTCGCGACGCGGTCGATCCTGCCGGCAATGTTCGTCGGCCTCCCGACCTTCTACGGCGGCTGGCTTACCTATTATTTCGGAATCACGCAGCACCTCGGCCTCGCCGAGGACGTCACCGACCACCGGCTCAACTCGCGCACCATCTACATGAACCCGATCTTCCGGTTCATCTACTGGAACATGAACTATCACGTCGAGCACCACCTGTTCCCGCTCATCCCCTATCATGCGCTGCCAAAGCTGCATCAGGCGATCAAGGCCGACTGCCCGCCGCCCTATCGGAGCACCATCGCCGCCTATCGCGAGATCATCCCTGTGCTTGCGCGCCAGCTGAGCGACCCCACTTATTTCGTGCGGCGCGAGTTGCCGCAACGCGCGCGGCCGGCGCCGGGCGGCGTCGCTGCGGTTGCGAGAGCCTGAGAGGACGCGAATGAGCGAGACCTGGATCGACGCGGGCGCCGCCGACAGAATTTCGCCGCAAGACGTCGCGCCCTTCGAACACGACGGCCGCCAATATGCGATCTACCGGACGGCGGACGGACGCTACTTCGCCACCGACGGCGTCTGCACGCACGAATACGCGGAGCTCGCCGACGGGTACGTTGAGGGCACGATCATCGAATGCCCGATGCACAACGGCCGTTTCGACTTCACCACCGGCGAGGCCAAGGGCGCGCCCGCCTGCGTCAATCTCGAAACCTTTCCGGTGAAGGTCGAGGGCGGGCGAATTTTGTTGAAGGTTGCCTGAACCGATCCGGGCCGTCATTTGAGATGCGCAGCGGCTCTGGATTGCTTCCCCCCGGGCTTCGACCCGGGGGTCGCTCGCAAACGATTCCTGGCTTGCTCTTCGTCGCTCACGCTCCTCGCAACGACGGCAAAGTCGCTTGCGATGAAGCGCGAGCCGCGCACTCGCGAATGGGTGACGCGATCCCGCTGGCGCGAACGGTCAGCCGTTGCTAAGGGCTGACGGGTTCGGTTTTCGAGTTGGGAGGAACGGGGCGCGATGAAGATTTCCGAAGCAGCGGCGATCGTGACGGGCGGCGGATCTGGGTTGGGCCGAGCGACGGCGGAGGCGCTCGCGGCGAAAGGCGCGCGGGTCGCGGTCTTCGATCTCAATCCGGCGGCCGCCGAGGAAGCGGCCAAAGCGCTCGGCGGCCTCCCGCTCGTCGGCGACGTCGCGGACGAAGCGTCCGCGAGCGCCGCGATCGCCAAGGCGGAAACCGTGCACGGACCCGCGCGCATCCTCGTCAATTGCGCCGGCATTGGCACGGCGACGCGCGTCGTCGGCCGCGATGGCCCACACCCGCTCGCCGATTTCGAGAGGGTGATCCGCGTGAACCTCGTCGGCTCGTTCAACATGATCCGGCTCGCGGCGGCCGCGATGGGCAAGCTCGAGCCGGTCGAAGGCGAACGCGGGGTCATCATTTCGACCGCTTCGGTCGCGGCTTACGAGGGCCAGATCGGTCAGGCCGCCTACTCCGCCTCCAAGGGAGGCGTGGTCGCCATGACGCTGCCGATCGCACGAGAACTCGCGCGGATGGGTGTCCGCGTCAATGCGATCGCACCGGGGATTTTCATGACGCCGATGCTGGCGAGCCTCCGTCAGGAAGCGCAGGATTCGCTCGGCGCCGCCGTGCCGTTCCCCGCGCGGCTCGGCCGACCCGCCGAATACGCCGCGCTTGCGGTGCATATCGTCGAGAACGGCTATGTCAACGGCGAGACGATCCGGATCGACGGCGCCTTGCGCATGGCGCCGAAATAGCGCCGATTTTTTCGGATCGAGAGCGGGAGGAGACGATGGAGGCGGCGAAACCGGGGCGCTTGGCCGGCAAGACGGCGCTCATCACCGGCGCCGCGTCCGGCATCGGCCGGGCGACGGCTAAGCTCTTTCGCGCCGAGGGCGCCAAGGTCGCGGCGACCGACCGCAACGAAGCGGGCCTCGCCGACCTCGAGCCCGACGTCGATCTCGTGCTGCCGCAGGACGTGACCGATGAAGAGCGCTGGCGGCAGGTGGTCGACGCCGCGGTCGCCGCGTTCGGCCGGCTCGACATTCTCGTCAACAGCGCGGGCATCGGCACGAAGGGCACCATCGAAACGGAGACGCTGGCCGACTGGCGCAGGGTGAACGCGGTCAACGTCGAGGGCACGTTTCTCGGTTGCCGCGAGGCGGTGCGGGTAATGAAAGAGGCGGGCGGCGGTTCGATCGTCAACCTCTCTTCCGTCGCCGGCATCATCGGCGATGCGCAAACGATCGCCTATTGCGCGAGCAAGGGCGCGGTCCGGCTCCTCACCAAGTCCGCGGCGCTCCATTGCGGACGCAGCGGCTACAAGATCCGCGTGAATTCGGTCCATCCGTCATTCGCGGACACCGCGATGGTTCAGTCGCTGATCGCGAGCGCGAAGAATCCGGAACGGACGCGCGAGGGCCTCGCGCGCGCCGCGCCGCTCGGGCGCCTCGGCCGCGCGGAAGAGGTCGCCGCCGCGATCCTTTATCTCGCGAGCGACGAATCGGCCTTCACGACGGGGACGGAGCTCATCGTCGACGGAGGCCTGACGGCGCAGTGACGCCGCCCACCTTCTCCCGTTGCGGGAGAAGGAGGCGCCATAGCCCGTTCGGAAGAAACGTCCGTTCTTCCCTCTCCGCCGCAATTTGGCGATAGCGGTCGAAGCTCCCGACCGTCACCCGGCTCAGCGCGGATCGGTCGCGATCGCGCTATC
This sequence comes from Hyphomicrobiales bacterium, assembly GCA_019237205.1. Taxonomy (GTDB): domain Bacteria; phylum Pseudomonadota; class Alphaproteobacteria; order Rhizobiales; family Beijerinckiaceae; genus Roseiarcus. Next base: position 2,743 of record JAFAHO010000108.1, on the reverse strand, counting down.
CGTCGGCCGGAACGCTCTCAGCGCCGCGTTGCGAATCTCGGTGCGCAAACGCGGATAGTCGGGGCGGCGCGTCAGCTCGGCGAACTCTGGCGAAGCAGACGCTGCCTCGGCGATATCGAGCGCTTCCCACACGTTCCTGTTCGCGAGGTCCGCGCGCCCGTTTTCCAGGCATTTCGCCGCGGCTCCGAGATAGCCCCGGGCCCTCTGCAGTCGCGCCGCCAGGAGCGTCGCGACGGCGACATTCTTTGGCAGAATCCGCTCGAAAATCTCCATCACCTTGCGAAAGTCGCGATAGGCGACGAACGATTCCGCGAGGCTTGTCGTGAGTTGGCGGGCGTGTTCGAACCGATACCAGGCGAGCCGTTCCGGCTCATGGCGCCATGCGCACTGAACCGCGCTCCGAACATACCATTCCCAGTCCGCCATCATCGGCAGATCGATACGGAAGAGCCCGACGCGCTCGAACGTCTCTCGCCTGAAAACGACCGCCGGCAGGTTCAGCGGGCAATCGAGCGCCAGCCTCGTCAGAAAATCGCGGCCCAAGGGGCCGGAGACCGCGCGGAACGGTGGCGGGGACCACGTCTTACCCGAGGCTTCATAGAGGACCCCGTACATGCAAAACGCGACGTCCGCCTCGCCCCGGCCGCCTTCGACGAGGGCGCGCATCTTCGCGTAGAAGCCGTTCTCGACCCAGTCGTCATCGTGCAGAATGTGCAGAAAGCGGCCGCGCGCCGTCGCGATCGCCGCGTTGGTGCTCGGATAGAGCCCAAGATTGGTGGAATTGCGAATGTAGCGGACGCGACCGCGGCCGACGTCGTTGACGAAGGCGCCGAGGTCGCCGGGGCTGGCGTCGTCGACAACGAGGATCTCCATCTCTTGCGGGCCCGGATCCTGATCGAGCACTGAATCGATGCACTGCTTCAGATAGGTCGTCCGGTTGTAGAGAGGCACGATCACGGACCAGAAGGGGCGGGGGGACTCCCCTCCGACCGGGGCCGCCAACGCGACCGGCTCGCTCGCGCCTGCGCCCACTTCCTTTCCCTTCCGCCAATAGACGCCCCAGCCGTCGATATCGAGGATCGGCTCGGAGATCTTCTGGGCCTCGCGAAAATCGTGAACCGCCTTGCGGCAGGCCTCGATGCATCCGTAATCGTCGATGATCACAAAGCCGCCCGCAGACACCTTGTCGTAGAGCGTGATCAGCGCGTCCATGGTCGACTCGTACATATCGCCGTCGAGCCGAAGAACCGCGAGGCGCTCGATTGCCGCGCGAGGAAGCGTGTCCTTGAACCAGCCCTTGAGAAAGACGACCCGGTCGTCCAGGAGCCCGTATTTCGCGAAGTTTGCTTTGACCTCCTCCAGCGAAACAGACAGCTCTTCGAAAGTGTGATGTCTGTCGCCCTGGTCAGGGGGATAGGCGTCCGTGTTCGGGATGGGTAGCCCCTCAAATGAATCCGCCACGAAGACGCAGCGCGTCCTGTCCTCGTAGGCCTCGAGAACGGCGCGCATCAGGATGCAAGCTCCGCCCCGCCAGGCGCCGGTCTCGATCAGGTCGCCCGGCACCCCTTCGGCGATCGCCCTTTCGACGCATTGGCGCAGGTTTCTGAGCCGCGCGCGCCCGACCATGGTGTGCGCCTGTCTCGGCCAGTCGCGGCCGAGATCGCGCAGCGAAGGGTCGTAGGCCTTCTCGACTGCCGGCTCTTCCCAGTTCGTGTAGCCGTCGCCGTATATCGAATTGGTCAGACACCGCTCCATCAGATCGAGATAGAGCTCAGCCGAAATCGAAGCGTGTTGGGAAGCCGTGGTCATGCGTGGCCCGTTGGACGCGCCGGAGAGGCGTCTGCCGGAACTCTTGTACGGACAGGGACCGCGTTGCAAGCTTTGGCGCGCCGAGACGCCACATGCAGGCCGCGCTCGCGTAGGTCCGCGCCAGTCGGCTTGCGAAGAACCGCGGTCAACGCAGGGCGCCCTACGATCTCTGGGTTGCTTCGTCGGCTACGCTCCTCACAATGACGGGCTGCGGTGACAAAAATATCGCCCGGTCCCGCGCCACCGCCTCCGCCAGATGCTCGGCGACTGCGCGGATGCGCCCGAGGCCGCGGGTGTCCTCATGCGCGACCAGCCAGTAGGCGCGCATGGCGCGCCGTTCGGGCAGCACGCGGACGAGGTCTTTGAAGCGGCGGGCGATGAAGTCATGCACGACGCCGAGGCCGACGCCGGCGCGCAGCGCCTCGAGCTGGGTGACCGCGCTCGTCGATTCGAAACTCGTCGGCGCGCCGTCGAAGAGTTCGCGGACATAGTCGAGCGCGGTCGAGAAAGCATGCTCCTCGACATAGCCGATGAGCCTGTGGCGCCTCAGCGCTTCGACATCGGCAGGCACGCCATTGCGCTTTGCGTAGGCCGCGCTCGCATAGATGCCGAGCGTGTAGTCGGTGAGCTTCCGGGCGACGAAGCGTCCGACCTCGGGCTTGTCGAGGCCGACCACCACGTCGACCTCGCGGCGCGCGAGCGGCGTCAGCTGGGGCAGGGGAATGAGCTGAAGCCTGACGCCGGGATGGCGCTCGGCGAAGTCGCGCAACGTTCCCGTCAGGTAGTGGGTCGAGAAGCCGTCGGGGGCGCCGATCCGCACATCGCCCGCGAGTTCGAGATCGACGTCGGAAATCTCGCCCTGCGCGTGCAGGAACGCGCTCTCCATCTGCTCCGCCGCGCCCAAAAAACGCTCGCCGGCGCTGGTCAGTCGCGC
>JAFAHO010000158.1 GCA_019237205.1 Hyphomicrobiales bacterium | reverse complement strand
TTTGGGACCTTGGGTCGGAGCTGATCGGCGACGCGCCGCCATTGTTGCTTGGCGGCCTTGGCGTCGTTCTGGGCGAAAGCGGTGGCGATGAAAGCCGACACGACGCGCCGGCCACTGCGTCCGGCATGGGCCAGGACGTTGCGCATGAAGTGGACGCGGCAGCGTTGCCACGACGCGTTGAGCACCTTGGCGATGGCCGCCTTGAGGCCTTCGTGGGCGTCGGAGACCACAAGCTTGACGCCGCGCAGGCCGCGCCGGGCCAGCGTGCGCAGGAAGTCGGTCCAGAAGGTCTCGGCTTCGGAGGCGCCAACCGTCAGACCAAGCACCTCGCGCCGGCCGTCACCGTTGACGCCGACCGCCATGATCACCGCCACCGAGACGATCCGGCCGTCGCGGCGCACCTTCACGTAGGTCGCGTCGATCCACAGGTACGGCCAGTCGCCCTCGATCGGCCGGTCGAGGAAGGCCTTCACTCGCTGGTCGATCTCCTCGCACAGCCGGCTGACCTGGCTCTTGGAGACGCCGGTTCCGCCCATCGCCTTGACCAAGTCGTCGACCGAGCGGGTCGAGACGCCCTGCACATAGGCCTCCTGGATCACGGCGGTCAGCGCCTTCTCGGCCATCCGCCGCGGCTCGAGGAAGCTCGGAAAGTACGAGCCTTTGCGCAGCTTCGGGATGCGCAGCTCGACCGTGCCTGCGCGCGTCTCCCAGTCCCCGGTCGCGATACCCGTTGCGCTGGGCGAGCCGGTCGGCGGATCGCTCGCTGAAGCCCGCCCCGGTCCTCACGCCGACCTCCATCTCCATCAGCCGCTCGGCGGCGAAAGCGGCGATCATGTCACGCAGAATATCGGCGTCGGGGGCCTTCTCCACGAGCGCGCGAAGGTTCATCATCTCATCGGTCATTGGGGGTTCCTCGGTTGCGTTGGAGCTCGCAACCCGACCCTACCGGGGAACCGCCAATGGCCGCCGCAAGCCGCTCGCTCGCTACGGCGCTATGGAGAGCGCGCTTCGCGCGCGGCTTGCTCCGTCCGAGCTACACCATCAATCGGGACACGACCCTACGCCTCCCTCCGGGGCCCAAAACGCGGCTCAATCCCTTATTCAGGTGGTACCCTTTTTGATGTCGCCACCGTCCCCTTCCGGATGTCGTTTGACAATAAGCGAATTGAGTCGGTGCGGACCTCTTGGGCGCAACGATCCTCATTGGGATTAAGGTCCGTTGTTTCACCCTCGTCGCACGATGGAGAGGGCGCGCTGCGGGAGCGTAGTGACTCTCTTCCTGCTTGCGCGAGAAGAGCCTGGCCTGAGCCTGTCGAGGGGCGGCGGAAAGGCTCGTGGGGGGACGTGTTTCCCGTGAAACAAATCACGAACACTGACGCAGGGTCGCCAGCCGGAGGCCCCGGTTCGGACTTTTTTGTTAATTCTTGGAGTTCCTTGGAATCGTTTGGGACCAGCCTGGATTTCTTTGGAAATCCTTTAACAAAATTTGGATTTCCTTGGATTTCCTTGCCGCGGAAATGCGCTTTTTCAAGGACTTAGCGAGCCGAAGCCAGAGTCTTTTCATTCTCCCTTGGTCTGTCGTACGGGCTGAGCCGCCGCCTCGGACAGCGCCTTTCGGAGCGGCCCGACCGGCGTGAGATCGCCTCCCGCGTTTCGAATTCCGCTCCATGAGCTCCTCGATCGACTGATCCTGATAAGTTGACACACGTTCTCAAAAAGTCAAGAAGAAAATCGCATTCTCGCTGTCAAGCCTGAATTCCTGGCTTGCGCGCCGTCTTCGCGACCAGCCAGAAAGCCTCGGCCTGGAGCGATAGCTTCCGGACACGAGCTAAGCTTCAATTCTTTGCCGGAATTGGGTTTCGCACGGCAGCCCCGAGATTGGACGCGAGGAAAGGACCACGGCCAATCTCCGTCGCTCTTCCGAAGATTGCAATGAGGGCGAATGCTACGCTTTCACCACGGCGAGCCTGATCATCTGATAGGAATAGGGCGAAAGCCGCATGGCGAGGCGGCCATCGCCGACCACGGCGCCTGTTCCCTTGCGCGGGACCACCGCGAGGGGCTCCTTCAACGTGTTGACGGCCTCGATGTCGGCGCTCGTCATCACTTGGTGGTCGACGACTTGCGCCGCGCCGAAACCCTGAAGAGAGACGTCGACGTCGAGCGCCTCGGAAGCGTGTCGGTTGACGGCGAAGAAAGTGAGAGCGCCCGATTCCGCGTCGTGGACGCCGGCGATGTCGAGATAGGGCACGTTTTCGGCGACTTCGGCGTCATAGCCGGGGGAGGCGACGTAAAGCGAGAGCGCCGCGCCGCGTCCGTGGAGCGAGGCGAAGAGATAGGGATAGTAGATCGTCTGACGCCATGCCGCGCCGCCGGGTTCGGTCTTGATCGGCGCGATCACGTTCACGAGCTGGGCGATGCAGGCGATCCTGACGACGTCAGAGCGGCGGATGAACGTGTTGAGGACCAAGCCGACCATGAGCGCGTCCTCGAAATTGTAGGCGTCCTCGAGCAGGCGCGGCGCATGCGGCCAGCCCTTGGCGCCGGCGAGGATTTCGCGGTCCTGCGTGTTGGAATGGTACCAGACGTTCCACTCGTCGAAACAGATCGTCACCCTCTTCTTGCTGCGCTTGAGCGCACGGACGAACTCGATCGTCGAGGCGACAGCGCCGATGTAGGCGTCGAGCTTGGCGTTGAGCGCGAGGTATTCGGCGGTGTTCTTGGCGCGGTTGGCGAAGTACATGTGCAGCGAGACATGGTCGACCGCCTCGTAGGCGTGCTCGAGCACGACCCGCTCCCATTCGGGATAGGTCTTTATATCGGAGTTCGACGAGCCGCACACGATCAGTTTCAGCGAACCGTCGAAGGCGCGCAGCGTCTTCGCGACCTCGTTGGCGAGCCTGCCATATTCGTGCGCGGTCTTGTGCCCCACCTGCCAGGGTCCGTCCATCTCGTTGCCGAGGCACCAGTGCGTGATGCCGAACGGCTCGGCGCGCCCATGGGCCTTGCGCAGATCGCCCCAGTAGCTCCCGGTCGGGCCATTCACGTATTCGACGAAGTTGCGCGCGTCGTCGAGCCCGCGCGAGCCGAGGTTGATCGCGAGCATCATCTCGCACCCGGCGGCGTCGCACCATTGGGCGAACTCGTGCACGCCGACCGCGTTCGATTCGGAGGTGTGCCAGGCGAGGTCGAGGCGAGTCGGGCGCTTGTCCCGCGGGCCCACTCCGTCTTCCCAGTTGTAGGCCGAGACAAAATTGCCGCCGGGATAGCGAACGATCGGGACCCTGAGCTCGCGCACGAGGTTGATGACGTCCCTGCGCATCCCGGCGCCATCCGCGGTCGGATGGCCGGGCTCGTAGATCCCGGTGTAGATCGCGCGCCCGAGATGCTCGAGGAAGGCGCCGTAGAGGCGCTCGTCGATGGTCGCGATCCGATAGTCGCGGTGGGCGATGACCGACGCGCGCATTTTCCCTCCCACAGGTCCAAATGAGGCAGCTCTATATCAGAAAATTGGATAAATAGGAGGCGTTTCGTCCTTCCCGTCAAGCCTGCAAAGCGTCATTGCTCGACTCGCCTTTCCCATGCGAACACTGGGAAGGGGGGTAGGTCATCGGCTCTCGAGCGTTTCTCGCGCTGCATGAGATCAAGTCAGTCAATATCAAAGTCCCTGATTGAAACCTCTTGCGCGCTTGCGTCTCCTGGCTATACTGGTTCCAGGCAAAAGCGCGGTCAGTCGGTAAATTCAGGGAGGAGCAGCATATGCGAATACCGAAGTCGCTCGCACTTGCCTTCGGGGGGCTTATCCTTGGCGGACATGCGCAAGGAGCGGAAGACTTCCTGGCGGGTATCCCACGCAACCAAGTTCTGATCGCCGAGAACCCGGAAGGCACGGTTACGGACGCGTCGAATTTCAACGTCTGGGTTCCGAAGCCAAACGGCACTTCGACGGGACTCCAGCAGCTCTGCATGGACACGCTCTGGTACATCGACCCGGATCACGGTCTCAACGGCCAAGTCTGGGATAATTCGCTCGCCGCCGACAAGCCGCAATACAACCAGGATTTCAGTGAGATGACGGTGAAGCTCCGACCCGGCCTCATGTGGAGCGACGGCGTCGAGTTCACCGCCGACGACGTGGTCTATACCGTCCAGACGCTGATGGCCGATCCCGGCGGGTTCAACGATGGCGCGAGGATGGCGGCCAACGTCGACAGCGTCTCGGCTCCCGACAAGGACACGGTGGTCTTCAAGCTGAAGAAACCGAACTCGCGCTTCCACTCGGCCTTCACGGTGCGGTGGAGCGCAACTTGGATCATGCCTAAGCACGTGTTCGAGAAGCAGGCGAAACCCAGCAAGTACACCTTCAATCCGCCGGTCTGCATCGGCTCCTATACGCTGAAAAGCTTTGACCCGAACGGGGCGTGGTTCATCTGGCAAAAGCGCGAAGATTGGCAGAAGACGACGCTTGCCCGCTTCGGCGAGCCTGGCCCCAAATATGTCGCCTATATCGATCCCGGCCCGCCCGACAAGCGGGTGATCCTGCAGCAGAACCACCAGCTCGACATCGTCCATGACACCTCGCCGGAAGGCGCCTTCGCGCTGATTAAGTCTTCGCCGACTTCTCATGGCTGGTTCAAAGACTTCCCCTACGCCCACCCGGACCCGACCTTGCCGATGGTCGTGCTGAACGACCAACTCGAAAAGTTCAAGAACCCGGACGTGCGTTGGGCGCTTGCGCTGTTGATTGACATCAAGGCGGTCGACATGGCCTCCTATCGCGGGGCGGCGACGATCTCGGCCATCGACATCCCACCGACCGGCACCCATCCGCACTACTACTTCGAGCCGATGGAGCAGTGGTTGAAGGATTTCACCATCGACACCGGCAAACGGACGATCCACCCCTATGACCCGAACATGGCCCAAGAGATCGCTGACATGCTGCGGCCGTCAATGGGGGCCGCCATCCCCACGGACCCGAAGGCGATCGCCACTGCCTTCGGCCGTGGTTGGTGGAAGCAGGATCCGCAGGCTGCGGCAGAGCTCCTCGAGAAGGCCGGCCTAAAGAAAGTCGGCGGCAAGTGGATGCTGCCCGATGGAACCCCGTTCACCATCACGATCTCGACCGAAGGCGACAATCGCCCGGTCATGACTCGCGCCGGCAGCATCATCGCCCAGCAGTGGACGCAGGCGGGCATCGATTCAAAAATCGACGCCCTGCCGACCGCCATGTGGAGCAACATGTTCAATGGCCAGAACGAAGCGACAATGGCTTGGACGGTAGAGACCTGGGGCGGCCACCCCGACCTGTCGTTCTTCCTCGACTCCTGGCACTCGCAGTTCCTGGCCGAGCCGGGCAAGTTCCAGCCGCCGCGCAATTGGCAGCGCTGGAAAGATCCCGAACTCGACAAGATCATCGAGCAGATCCGCGCGATCGATTTTGACGATCCCAAGGGGATCGAGCTCGGCCAGGACTTCATCAAATTGGCGGTGAAGAACATGCCGAACATCCCACTGATGTCCTACAACGTGTTCACCGTCATGGACACGACCTATTGGACGGGATACCCGAGCGCCGAGACCGACCCCTACACGGACCCGGTGCCCAACTGGGGAAACACGAAGTACATGATGGTCAAACTGAAGCCCACTGGCGCAACCCCGGCGCAGTGATCTAGGCTTCGCCACGACTCGGCGCGAGACGGCTGTCCCTTCGCGGCCGTCTCGCGCGGACCGTTCAATAGGGCGGACATACTGAGCGGGTGCGATGGCGGCTTACACGCTCTACGTCCTCCGGCGATTCGGCCAGTTCGTCCTGGTTGTCTTCGTTGGCATCAACATCGCCTTTTTCGTCACCCACGCCACACCGATCGATCCGATCACGGCAGCGATAGCGGCAACCACCCGCTTCTCGCAATCCGATCCGCAAGCCGTCCAAATGACCCGCGAGGCTTTGCGCGAGCTGTACGGCCTGCAGGGCAGCCTGTGGCAGCAGTATGTGGCGTTCTGGATGCGGGTCGCAGTGGCCGATTTCGGGCCATCGTTGTCAGCCTTTCCGACCCCAGTGTCGACGCTGATCTGGCGCGCCCTGCCGTGGACGTTCGGACTGCTCTCGATCGCCACCCTCATCTCCTGGGGACTGGGCAACCTTCTCGGCGGTCTCGCCGGTTATTACCGGCGGAATGTGGCGCTCAAGTTGTTCGGCGTGGTCGCCTCCGGCCTGCAGCCGATCCCGAACTACGTCATGGCCTTCGTCGTGCTCGTCCTCTTCGGCTATGTATGGCCGATCCTGCCGATCACCGGATCATCGCAGATCAACCTGCCGCAAGGCTGGACCCTTGCGTATTTCGAGAGCGTCTTCCAGCACGCCCTCCTGCCGGTCCTCTCGCTGGTGCTCGTGGGTACGGGCGCCTGGTTCATCGGCATGCGCGCTCTCGTCTCCAATATCGTCACAGAAGACTACGTCACCTACGCTGAACTTGGCGGCGTCGACCGCCGGCGCATCCTGATAAGCTACGTCATGCGCAACGCCCTGATGCCGCAGGTGACCGGCCTCGCGCTCTCGCTCGGGCTCATCTTCAACGGCGCGGTGATCACCGAAGTCGTCTTCGGCTACCCTGGCCTCGGCAACCTGCTCATTCGCGCCGTCTATGCCGGTGACTACAGCCTGGTGATCGGAATAGCCTCGATGTCAATCATCGCGGTCGCGTTTGCGGCGCTGGTTATCGACCTCGTTCTGCCGCTTCTCGATCCGCGGGTGAGGACGGCCTGAGCCATGTTCCGCATCCTCAAGGACCTCCTCCGCTACAATCGCGAATTCGCGCTTGGCGCGATCCTGATCCTGCTGGTCGTCGCCATGTCGCTGGCCTCGTTCTTCTCGCCGTACCCGTCCGGGCTGCAATACGTCGCTCCCTTCGACGTGCCGCCGTCCTGGGGACATCCCTTCGGCACCAATTCGCGCGGTCAGGACGTCTTCTGGGAGCTCACTTTCGCCATCCGCAACAGCCTCCTCTTCGGCATAACGGTCGCGCTTCTGAGCCGACTCATCGCGCTCGTCGTTGGCCTGACCTCCGGCTACATCGGCGGAGTCGTCGACCGCATCCTCATGTCGATCAACGACACCTTCGTCGTTTTCCCGCCCTTCCCGATCCTCGTCCTCGTCTATTTCATCTTCAAGGACCACATGTCTTGGGCGCTGTTGGCGGTCGCCATGGCCTCTCTCGGCTGGCCCTATGACGCGCGCCTGATCCGTTCCGTGGCGCTGAGTTTGCGAACCCGCGAATTCACCACCCAAAGCATCTTCTCGGGGATGAGCACCCGGCAGATCTTGATCGAAGAGCACCTGCCCTATGTGCTGCCGATCGTCTTTGCGACGACCATGAACAACATCAACTGGTCGATCGGTCTCGAGGTGACGCTTTCAGTGATCGGTTTCACCAACATCGAGACCCCGACGATCGGGACGATGATCTATTGGGCCAACCAGCACACCGCGCTGGTCGCTGGCGTGTGGTGGTGGATCGCGTTTCCGGTCGGCTTAGTGATCATGACGTTCATCGGGCTTTATCTCCTGTCTGTGTCGATGAACGAGTACATCGATCCGCGCAGCCGCCTCAGCCGCATGGGAGGCTCGGCCTGATGCACCCGTCCCGTCGGGACAACGGATCGGCGGGCGAGCCGCGCCCGGCGCCGGAAGGGCCGCCGGCGCTGTCGGTCGACAACCTGCGCGCCTATTATCTGATGCACTACTTCGGCGTCGAGCGCGAGGTGCGCGCCGTCGATGACATCTCGCTTGTCGTTCGCCGCAACGAGATCTACGGGCTCGCCGGCGAATCGAGCTGCGGGAAGACGACGTTCCTGAAGACGATCGCCGCTGCCGTCCGGCCGCCGCTCACCGTGGTCGCCGGCTCGGTCCGCTACGGCTTCCTCGATCGTGACATCTATGCCCTCAGCCCGGCGGAACTGTCCGCGATACGCTGGAAGCACCTCTCCTATATCACCCAGGGCTCGATGAACGTCCTCAACCCGGTCCGCCGTGTGCGCCAGTCTTTCATCGATTTCGCCTACCGCCACATGAGATTGCACCGGCGCGCGTTTTTCGCTGCGGTCGAGCAGCATCTGCGGCGACTCCATCTTGCCGCCAACGTCCTCGACGCCTATCCGCACGAGCTCTCCGGCGGCATGAAGCAGCGTGTCACGATAGCGCTTGCCACCATCTGCCGTCCGGAATTCATCATCGCCGACGAACCGACGACAGCGCTCGACGTCGTCGTGCAAAAGGATGTGCTCGCGATGATCCGCGAGGCGCAGCAGCAGATCGGCTCGTCGATGCTGTTCGTCACGCACGACATGACGGTGCACGCCAATATCGCCGACCGCCTGGGCATCATGTACGCGGGCAGGCTCGTCGAGGAGGCGCCGACGGCCGAGATCTTCACGAAGCCGATGCATCCCTATACCGCGCATCTCGTGGCGAGCCTGCCGAGGATCGGCGAGCAGTCGCGCAAGAAATCGCTCTCCGGCGCGCCTCCGAATCTTGCCGCTCCGCCCAGCGGCTGCCGGTTTCACCCCCGTTGCCCCCTGACGATGGACGTCTGCCGCGAAGCGTCGCCGGCGCTCACCACGCTCGCCCCAGGGCATCGCGTCGCTTGCTATGCGGCGAGCCCTCTGGTCAAGCCGAGCGCAACTGCCGAGCGCGCGGCCGTTCCGACCCCGCGCGCGGAACCCGTGGGCTTGGTCCAGTGAGCGGCGATCTCCTCGAGGCCGGGCACGTCACCAAGAGCTTCGCCATCGGCGGACTCTTCGGCCGCGGCCATTTCAATGCCGTCGACGATGTAAGCTTCACGGTCCAGGCGGGGCGGCCGGAGATCCTCGCGATCATCGGCGAATCAGGCAGCGGCAAGACGACGCTCGCGCGCATGATCCTGAACACGCTTGCGCCGACCAGCGGCGCCATTCGCTTTCGCGGCGAGGAGCTTCTCGAGGTGCGCGGCCGCAAGCGGCGACTCGATTTCATGCGCCAAGTCCAGCCGATCTTGCAGAATCCTTACGAAGCGTTCAATCCGCTGAGGCGGGTCGACCGCTATCTGTACGCAAGCGCTGTCCGTCTCGCCGGCGCCCAGTCGCAGAAGGCGCGCGACGAGGCGGTGGATGCCGCGCTGCAGAAGGTCGGGCTTTCGCTAGCCGAGGTGAAGGGCCGCTTCCCCCACGAATTGTCAGGCGGCCAGTTGCAGCGCACGGCCATCGCGCGGGCGCTCATCTCCTCGCCGGCGCTGATCGTCGCCGACGAGCCGGTTTCGATGGTCGACGCTTCGCTCCGCATGTCGATCGTTAATCTCTTCCAGCGGCTCCGCGACGAGCTGCAGGTGTCGATCCTGTACATCACCCACGATCTCGCCACCGCTTACTACATCAGCGACCGCGTGATCATCATGCAGAAGGGCAAGGTCGTCGAGACCGGACCGGCGCGCGAGGTCCTGATTCACCCGCAGCATCCCTATTCGATCCTGCTGAAGGAGTCGGTTCTCTCGCCGGACGACGTCGGCCGGGGCCGCTTGACCCTTGAGCATGACGGCGAGGCGATGCGGCTGGAGCGAATAGTCAGATAGCGCATAGAAAGGACTTGAGCGGCGAATTGTAGCCGCCGACGCCGCCAAGCGGATGCGCGATGATCTTCAAGGCCAGGCCAAGTAGGACAAGATGAACATCACCGTCGGGATCACCCAAGTTCACGACGCGTTCGGCGTCCAATACGCGCGCGATCTTGCCGTCGCAATGCTGGCCGCGCTGCCGGTCGCGCTCGTCTATCTCCTCTTTCAGCGCAGGGTTACGCAGGCCATCATGCTCTCGGCAGGCATCAAGGGATGAGCGCGCTCGAGGCGAAACCCGGAGACGCCGGGACGCCGCACGTCGAACTCAGACGCGTGACCAAGCGCTATGGCGCGGTGACCGCGATCAGCGATCTGAGCCTCACCGTCGAGAACGGCTCGTTCACCGCCCTGCTCGGCCCCTCCGGCTGCGGAAAATCGACGCTCCTCAGAATGATCGCGGGGCTCGAGCAGATCACGGTCGGCCAGTGCTTCATCGGCGGCATGGACGTGACCGACATGCCGCCGGCGCAACGGCGGATCGCGATGGTGTTCCAGTCCTATGCGCTCTATCCGCATATGACGGTCCGGCAGAACATCGCCTTTTCGCTCTCGATTGCCGGCGCTCCGCGGAAGGTTCAGGACGAGCGCGCGCTCGAAGTCGCGCGCATCCTGCAGCTCGAGCCCTATCTGGATCGCCGCCCTGCCGAACTGTCGGGCGGCCAGCGCCAGCGGGTCGCAATCGGCCGCGCGCTCGTGCGCAAGCCGGAGGTCTTTCTGTTCGACGAGCCGCTCAGGAATCTCGACGCGAAGCTCAGGGTGCAGATGCGCCTCGAGCTCGCCAAGCTCCATGCGGATCTCGGCACCACGATGATCTACGTGACGCACGACCAGACGGAGGCGATGACGCTCGCAGACCGGATCGTCGTCCTCGATAAAGGTATCATCTCGCAGGTCGGTTCGCCGCTCGACCTTTACAACGCCCCGGCGAACAAGTTCGTCGCGTCCTTCATCGGCTCGCCGAGCATGAATGTCTTTGGCGTCGACGTCGCCGGCATCGAGGGCGGGCGAGCGACCGTCGTTTTGCCGGGAGGAGGAAAGGCGCGGGTTCGCGTCGGCGCCGGGTCCGCGGACGCCCATGCGGTTGAGCTTGGCGTGCGGCCGGAACATCTTTCCATCGTCGATCCGCAGGACGCGAGCGCTGCTCTGCGCGGCGTCGTGGCGCTCATCGAGCGCCTCGGCAATTCGACGCTCCTCTATGTCGACACGCCCGCGGGACAGCTGATTATCGAGGGAGAGGGCAACCTCGAGGCGAAAACCGGAGTGCCCGTCGGCCTCACCATCAGCGAAGCCCATGCGCATCTCTTCGGCGCCGCGGGCGCGACGCTCTGAATGGGGCGCGCTCGATGGCGATTTCGGATGAGCTACTGCTCGGTCATCACCCTCAGCACGATGTCCTGATCGTAATTGCCGAAGCCGCGGCCGAAGATGTTGACCCCGCCGGGATGACGGGCATCGGTCTTCACCTCGATTTTCAGGCGGATGGAATGGTGGGCCGAGATGTCGAGGTCCTGGGGCGTGATCGCGGAAATTTTCAACCCATCCACGAACGCGCCCTGCGGGGTCACGCGCCAGCTCTTGAGCATCCCGTATTGGCTGCCCTTGAGCTTCCACCAGTGCGGCGTATAGACCCCTCGCTGATCGCCGAAATCGCCGGGGCTGGTCCAGACGCCGATCTCCCGTCCGTTGATCCCGATCGTGATGTCGGAAGGCCAGTCGGCCGAGGTGCCCGGAACCTCGGACGAGAGTTCAAACGAGAATTCGAGCGCAACGACGTCCTTGCCGACAAGGCGCGCGTTGTTGGGAAACTGATATTCGACGAACCCGCGGGTGAACCACATCAGCCCCGCGTTCATCCGGTCGGGGTTCAGAAAGGTTCCAGGCACGTCCAGCAACCCGATGATCCCCTGCGGCGAGCAGAGGCCGCAGGGGGCGCTGACCTCGCAACTCGTATAGAGCCCGATCGGCATTGCAACCTCGATCGCGTTGGCCTGCACGATGTCGAGATCGTCGCGAAACATCACCAGCACTTCGTCGAAGGCGGAGAAGCAGAGCTTCTGATTGCCCTTGCGGCCCTTTTGCGTCTCCGTTCGGATGAGACCGGCGGTTTCGAGAACCTGGAGGTTGGACGAAACTGTCGACTGGGGGAAATCGAGAGCGGCTGCGATGTCGTTGACATTGACGCCCGGTCGTCGGTGCAACAGCCTGAGGATGCGCGCGCGCACCGGCGAGGCGAGTCCGCGAAGCACTTCCGGACGCTCCTCGGGATCGATCACAAGGAAATTGCGCGACATTCTCCGCCCTGCCCCGACTCCGCCCCAGCGGATTTGTATCAGCTTTTTGGATATTTTAGTATCGCGCCGGCCTTCGCGGCTTTGGGGGTTGGGAGCGGCCGCCCATGACCCCTGCCCCGCCCGATACTTCTCCACGCGGGCGCCGCCGCGCCTGGCTCACGCTCGACGGCCTATGGGACTTCTCCTTCGAGGGTCCAACCGCTCGGCTTGCCGGAGATGGCCACGTCATTCGCTCCCCCGGGATCTGGCAAGCGCAATTTCCAGCGCTACGCAACGCCCAGGGAACCGGACGCTACCGCCGGAGGATTGAAATGCCCCCCGACTGGGCGGACCAGCGCATCGTCCTCGTGTTGGAAGGGGTGTTCCACGAATCGGTCATCCTGGTCGACGACACGCCTGTGGCGGTTCACAGCGACGGGTGGACGCCGATCGAAGTCGACCTCAGCGATGCGGTCGACGACAAGGCCTCGTTCATTCTAGGCGTTGACTCCCGCACGCCCGACGATCGCGACGGCGGGCGCTTCAGCCGCTCGCTCGCCGGCAAGCAGGACTGGTACGGGGTTCACGGCGGAATCTGGAAGCCTGCGCGTCTCGAAGCGCGCGATCCCGTTCACCTCAGCGAGGTGGAGGTTCAATGTTCCTATGACCTCGTGGCGGGGGTCGTCACAGTGAAAGGAAGGCTCTCGCAGCTCGGAGCGGACGCGCTCCGCGTCGTCCTGTCGCGCGCCGGCAATGTCGTGGCGAATGGCGATTTTCCGTTGGACTCTACGGCGTTCGTCGCGAGGCTCGCGGCGCTCGATCCGGACCCGTGGTCGCCGGACGCCCCGAATCTTTATGATGTCGCAATCGAAGTGATCCGCGGCGGAGCGGTGGTCGACGCTGCCGACCGCACCGTCGGGTTCCGCCAGCTCGAGGCGAAGGAGGGACGGCTCGTCCTCAATGGACGGCCGTTCTTCATGTTTGGCGCGCTCGATCAGGACTGGCATCCACACGAAGAGTGCCGCGCGCCCGATCCGCAGTTTCTTGAACAACGGTTCGCCAACGCCAAGGCGATGGGCCTCAACACGCTGCGGTGTCATGTCAAGATTCCGGACCGGCGCTATTTCGATCTGGCGGACCGCCTCGGCCTCGTCGTCTGGCTCGACATGCCCTACATGGAGTTTCTTGCCCCCGAAACGCGCAAAGCGCTTAGCGACGTCTTTCGGACATCCGTCGCGATCCATGGGCATCATCCCTCGATCGCGATCTGGACCCTGTTCAACGAGGGATGGGGGATCGATCTCGACGACAACCCTGACGACCGGCGCTGGCTGATCGAGACTTTCGACGCCGCCAAGGCGGTGGTCCCGAATGGCCTCATAGTCGACAATTCGGCCTGTTTCCCGCGCAACTATCATCTCAAGACCGACATCGAGGACTTCCACTGGTACAATGGCTTTCCGCATCAGAGCGAGGCCTTCGCGGCGACGGCGCGCGCGTTTGCCGGCCGCGCGCCCTGGGCCTGGTCGCCCCACGGCGACGCACAGAAGCGCGGCGACGAACCGCTGATCTGCTCCGAGTTCGGCGTCTGGGGACTGCCGCATCCAGGCCAAATTCTCGAGAATGACGGCAGCGAGCGCTGGTGGTTCGAGAGCGGGCACGACTGGAATGGCGGCGCGGCCTATCCGCATGGGATCGAGACGCGCTTTCGCGATGCGCAACTCGCGCCGATCTTCGGCGATGTCGACGGCTTCGTGAATGCGGCGCAGGAGCTTCAGTACCGCGCGCTCAAACACCAGATCGAAACGCTTCGCTGGGAGCGGCCGATCTGCGGCTATGTGATCACCGAGCTCAACGACACGCAGTGGGAATCAAACGGCCTCATGGACGTTCGCAACCACCCACGCGCCTTCGCCGATCGCCTCGCCAACCTCCAGCGCCCATGGCTCGTCATCGCGCGAGCTCCGCGCACGGCGATCCGTGTCGGCGAGAGCCTCGAGGTTTCGGTCCGGCTCGCCGGGGCGGAGGGGACGCCTAGCGGCTCCAAGCTCATGTGGCGCTTCGGCGACCAGGCCGGAGTTGCTTCGATCGGCGCCGAACCAACGATGATCACGTTTGTCGGCGCCGACGCCCAATCGATCGCAATCGTCGCGCTCGAACTCGAAGCGCGCGACCGCGAGGGGCGTCTGCTGTCGCGCAATGCGCTCGAATTCTGCGTCGTCCCGCCGCTCGCCGGCGCTGTGCCCTCGCTCTTCGCTTTGGACCCGGCCGCTCAAACGCTGCTCGGCGCGGTCGGCTGGCCGAATTGCGCCGCCTCGCCGGCGGAGGCGGAGATCGCGCTCGCGACCCGTCTCACCACCCCGGTTCGGGAGATGCTGATCGCCGGGCGCAAAGTCCTGCTGATCGCCAATTCTGAGGAAGCGCTGGTCGACCCGGAGCGAAGCCTGCCGCTGGTCGATCGCCACAATTTTCCGTCGATGCTCTTGAAAGCACGCGATGGAACGCCGTGGGACGGTCAGTGGATGGGGGCGTTTAGCTGGCGGCGCATCGACGGTCCGTGGGCCGGCTTGCACAACGGCCCCATGCTCGACGAACATTGGGCGGGCCTCATGCCGAAATACATCCTGACCGGCTTTCCGTCGACCGCCTTCGGCGGGCTGATCGACGCCGGGATGGCGGTCGGATGGCTGCATCTGGCCGCAGCTTTCACCAAACGAAGTTTCCTCGGTCGCGCCTGGATCACCGTGTCGACATTCGACATGGCGTCGGAGAAGGCGGCGCAGCACCCGCTCGCGCCGCATCTGCTGCGGACCCTGGCCGAGAGCTGATCTCTGCTATTGCCCCTGCGCCTCCGATGGTTATGAAGCAAATGTCAAGCGCGCGATTGTCTTCGCTTGCGGCCGTGAAACCGCCGCGCTACAAATTTGGGAAAAGCTTTCCCCTTCCCGTCCGCGCGAGCTGCGTCAGGAGACCCGCGAACGAATCGCCGCGGCTGCGAACGCCATCGGCTATCGCCCGAACGATCTCGCGCAAGGCTTGCATCGCGCGCGCTCAATGACAGTCGGCGTGTCTGTCGGTCGAGGGGCGCTCCGCCTCTTGCCCGCGGTCGAAGACGGGGTTACAAAGAGGTTGGGAAAAGCTTTTCTCACCCGCCGCCTGACCTCGCACGCCCGGTGTGGTGACACTTTATCCCTAAAGCAGAAGACGCCACAAAAACCATCCCCGGAGGAAATTCATGACCACCCGGACGACCTGCGGCGCGCTCGCCGCTTTGCTGATCGCCTCGTCAGTCTTCACGACGGCAGCTTGCGCCGACTCCATGACAATGTGGGTGCGCGCCAGCGGCACCAACGCCGCGGCCCATCTTGTCGATCTCTGGAATTCGACCCACTCCGACAAGATCGAGCTGACAACCATCCCGGACAACCAGATGGTCACCAAGCTCGCGACCGGA
>JAFAHO010000087.1 GCA_019237205.1 Hyphomicrobiales bacterium | reverse complement strand
GCGTAGTTAGCCGAACTCTCGCCAATGGCGGTCACCCCCGCATGGGCGGCGGCCGCCCCCATGGCGTAGGCCGCGAGCACTGCGGCCGCGAGCAGTTTCGCACGACGTGCGGCGCTTGAAGTCTTGAGCATGCCTGTACCCCTTTTTTCGCTGCATCACAAGCGAGCCCGGATTTCCCAGGCTGAGTATATCGTAAAGATAAATTGTCAGGAGTCAAGCTCAGGCGACGTTATAAATCACTGTTGGCTGTGAACACTCGATCTTACGGCGTAAACCAAACGCGTGAAGGACGATATATTGGCGCTGTTTACTTGCAATCTCGCGGTTGTAGCTGTGCTTCACGCGGCCGCTTCGTACACTAAAGAACCCCTTGCCGGTCTTTCGGCCAAGATAACCGGCGTCGCACATCCGTGTAGGGAGCAGGCTTGGACGGCATTTCGAATCGTGAACGCCGTTGTCGAGCGTCTCCATGACGCCGAGCCCGATGTCGAGGCCGATGAGGTCAGCGAACGACAGCGGCGCCGTCGGACGGTTGGCGATGCGGACCCCGCGCGACAGAGAGGGCGGGCCGCGCAGGTCACCGAGGTCAGACCTGGACTAGCTCCGTGTGGCCGAAACCCTTGCGATAATCGAGGACCGAGACGACGACCGGCTTGACCGAGAAGAGCGCGATGCTGTCAGCTTCCTCCGGCCCGAAATCCGCGCCCTGCGGGAACTTCTTCAGCATAAGGCGGCCGACCTTGGCGATCTCCTTGGAGTCGGTGAGCCGCGCCGCCCGGGCGCCCATCGACAGCGCCTGGATCTCCTCCCATCGATCGTAGGGGAGGTTCACCGTCAGAGAGACCTTGTCGCAGAGGTCGATGTTGCGCGCTTTCTGCGAGT
This sequence comes from Hyphomicrobiales bacterium, assembly GCA_019237205.1. GTDB lineage: Bacteria > Pseudomonadota > Alphaproteobacteria > Rhizobiales > Beijerinckiaceae > Roseiarcus. The sequence goes on along the minus strand of JAFAHO010000087.1, from coordinate 1,517 downwards.
CCGCCCCTGTGCCGAAGTAAAGCGTGACGCCGTCGTTGACGTAGCCCACCGTCGTCGCCTGCGGATAGCCGTCCGGGCGCACGGTCGCGAGCGTCATGTCGTTGGCGCGCGATAGAATGGCGACGATCTTCTCATGCATTGCGCTGTCCATGGCTTCATCTCCCTTTAGGAGGGAATAGCACCCGGCGCTGACCGCCGTCGATTCGACAGGCACGGCGCCAGCAGTTGCGCACCGCAATAACGGAATTGGTTAAAGACCTGAAACGGGATATGAGGTCCGCCGGCAGCGCCGCCTCGAGCAGCTTCAGCGCCCTCAAGGCAAAGGTTTCCGCCGACGCGGATGCGCTAAAAAGCGAACGTCGAGCAATGGAACAAAGAACTCGACGCCAAGCGAGCCGAGAACCGCGCACAATTGGGCTTGAATGTCATTACGCGGGGGTCCCTCAATGGTTATCCGCAATCTCGGAACCGGCATGTACGCACGGGGGCCGTCCATGCATGATGGGTTCGAGTCGACTTGAAAGCATCCGGCGTAGCCTGAAGAGAGGACGATCATGAACATCGGCGTTATCGGCGCGGGCAAGATCGGGGGTACGGTTGGCGTGCTCTGGGCGAAAGCGGGCCACCGGATCCGGTTCGGGACGCGCCATCCGGAGAGCCTGGGGCCGCTCATCGCCGAGGCGGGGCCGAATGCGTCGGCGGGCTCGCCGGAGGAGGCCGCGCGTTTCGGCGAGGTCGTCTTCTGTTCGGTCCCCTATGGCGCCTGGCCGTCGCTGGCGCCGGCGATCGCTCCGCTCGTCTCGGGCAAGGTCGTGCTCGATTCCGCCAATCCCTATCCCGGGCGCGACGGCGATTTCGCGAGGGCCGCGATCGCCGCCGGCGAAGGCGCCGGCGTCCCCGTGGCGCGGCTTCTGCCCGGCGCACGGTTCGTGCGCGCCTTCAACTCGGTCTACTTCAAGACCTTGCAGACCGAGGCGCACCGCGCCGGAGACCGGGTCGGCATCCCGCTCGCCAGCGACGACGCCGCGGCGCTCGACGCAGCCCAGCGTCTCGTCCGCGACGCGGGGTTCGAGCCGGTCGTCGTTGGGCCGCTCGCGAGCGCGCGCTCGTTCGATCCCGGAACGCCGGTCTACAACACCGGCACGAGCGGCGCGGAACTGGCGCGCGCGCTCGGCGTTGCGCGTTCGGCGTAGCCTGGACCTATTAAACACATCACAAACGTTTAATAAGCTGCTTGGCGCCGCGCCAACTTTGCAGATTTTGGCGCCTAGAGCCTTGGAAGGATTGCGTCGACCGCAGATTCCGGCCCGCCCGCCCTCAGCTGTCCATCTTCAGCGCCGCGATGAACGCTTCCTGCGGGATCTCGACCTTGCCGAACTGGCGCATCTTCTTCTTGCCGGCCTTCTGCTTCTCGAGGAGCTTGCGCTTGCGGGTGGCGTCGCCGCCGTAGCACTTGGCGGTGACGTCCTTGCGGAGCGCCCGGATCGTCTCGCGGGCGATGATCTTGCCTCCGATCG
>JAFAHO010000073.1 GCA_019237205.1 Hyphomicrobiales bacterium | reverse complement strand
GCAGCGTACGCAGCGAGGAACATGGTGTTGGCGAAGCGCGGCGCAATCTCGGTCAACACGTCGCGGCCATTGGTGAGCGAAACGCCGAAATCGCCGCGCAGCGCGTGGAACAGCCAGTCGAAGAATCGCACGATCGCGGGCCGATCGAGTCCAAGATCGAGGCGCAGCTTCGCCAGGCTCTCCGGCGTCGCGGTATTTTGCAGGATGGCCGATGCGAGATCACCCGGCAGAAGCTCCGTGCCGATAAAAATGAGCACTGACGCGGCGAACAGCGTCAGGATTCCCAAGCCGAGCCGTTGTAGCACCAGTTTGTACACGACGCCTGCCCTCTTCCTCCGCCGTCGCTCTTGGAGACGCCTCTCGCCGATGGTCATCCACCGGTCGAAGTTACCCCCGCCGCCCGCCTCACCAGCGAGCCGACGGCTGGGAAAGCCGCGAAGCCTGCGCGGTTGCGCCGAACTGAGGGCGCAACCGCCCGGCCCGCGTCGCCGACTACGCTTTGATCCACGCCTTCTGCATGATGTAGCCGTTGTCCATGTCGAAGCCGCCATGCGGAGTATGGCCGCCGACTTTCTCGTTATGCGCGTCGAGCCAGTCCTTGAAAACGGGAATGATCGCGCCGCCCTCCTCGTTCAGCATCGCCTGCATTTCCCAGATGTAGGGCTTGCGCTTCGCCTCGTCGGTCTCGCCGCGGGCGTCGGCGAGCAGCTTCTCGAACTTTTCGTTGTGCCAGTGCGTTTCGTTCCAGGGCGCTTTCGCGGCGTAGGCGACCGACAGCATCTGGGTCGCCGCCGCGCGCCCTCCCCAGTAACTCGAGACGAACGCGCCCTTGAGCCAGACGTTGTCCCAGAAGCCGTCGGCGGGCTCCTTCTTCAGGTCGACCTTGATGCCGGCCTTCTGGGCGCTTGCCTGCAGGAGCGCGCCCTCGTCGACCGCGCCATTGAACGCCGCGTCGGACGCCTGCAACAGGATCTTCGGGTCGGCGATTCCCGCCTTCTTGAAGGTGGCGGCCGCCTTTTCGGGATCGTATTTGCGCTGCGGCAGCTCCTTGTTGAAATAGGGGTCGGTCGGCGGGATCGGATGATCGTTGCCGAGCGTCCCGTATCCGCTGAACAGCGCCTTCAGGATCTGCTCGCGGTCGGTCGCTTCCTTGAGCGCCAGGCGAATGTCGGGGTTGTCGTAGGGCGCCTTGTCGCATTGCATGGCGATCACCGCATGCCAGCCGCCGGCTGCGCGCACGATCTGGATCTTCGGCGTCTTCGACAGGAGCGCGACCGCCTTGTGGTCGACGCGATTGATCGCGTCGATCTGGCCGGAGATCAGGGCGTTGAGTCGCGCCGAGCCGTCATTGATGACCGTGACATCGACCGCATCGAGATGGCCGCGCCCTTCCTTCCAGTAGTCGCGGGTCTTCTTGAGCGAGATGCGTACGCCCGGATCGAATTTGTCGAGGCTGAAGGCGCCGGTTCCCACCGGCTTCGACCAATCCTTGAAGCCGTCCGGCACCATGTGCACGTGATAGTCTGTGAGCGCGTAGGGCAGGTCCGCGTCCGGCCCGTTCAGCGAAATCTGGATCTGATACTTGTCGAGCTTCTTGATGTCGGTGACCGGCTTGAAGGTGGCGGCCCCGCCGGACTTGCTGTCCCCGCGGTGCAGGTTCAGCGAGTAGATGGCGTCGTCGGCGGTGAACTCCTGGCCGTTCGAGAATTTGATCCCCTTGCGGAGATTGAAGACCCAGTCCTGCGCGCCGTTCTTCGGCTCCCAGCTTTCCGCCAGATCCGGATGCGGCCTGCCGTCGTCGCCCCATTCGACGACGCCGTCGAACAGGCCGTGGCTGACGTCGATCATGACCGAGTCATTATAGGAGGTGACGTCGACGCTGTCGGTCGTGCTGCCGCCGCCGAGGCCTAGCCGCAAAGTGCCGCCGTTCTTGGGCGTCTCTGCGGCGATCGCGTCAGCGCTCGCCAGCATGGTCGAAATCGCGAGGCTCGAGGCGCCGAGCGCGGCGGCGCGGCCCATGAACTCGCGGCGCGATACGGCGCCCTTGAGCAGCCGTCCGTTCCAGTAGTCCAGTTCACTCATTTTTTCTGTTTCCTCTCTATAGTGTGGGCGCCCTTCCCCGGACAACGATGGACCGTTCTGTGCAGACGGGCTGTCGTCCCCAGACTTGTCGCCAGTTTTGCGCGTCTGTCAATTGCGCGGCGCGCCGCGGAATAAAATTACCTCAGACGCCGTCGACGCCCCTGAAAACGCGCGAAGATGCGGACACGGGCGACGGCGCAGCAGCGCATCTCGCCCGGGCATAGGCGCGACGATATTTTCGCCGAAAAGACGTCTTCCGAGCGGCCGGAAACGGGATTCTCAATCGCGTTGACTTGCTCAAAGGCCGAGACTAGGGGTTCGGCCTCGAATTGCCGAGCCCATACGCTCAACCTTTAGGGGAGTTGTCCCGCCAATGAAGATTCTCGTGCCGGTAAAGCGGGTGGTCGATTACAACATCAAGATCCGGATCAAGGCCGACGGATCGGGGGTCGAGCTCGCCAACGTCAAGATGTCGATGAACCCGTTCGACGAGATCGCCGTCGAGGAGGCGCTCCGGCAGAAGGAGGCGGGCAAGGCGACCGAGGTGGTGATCGTCTCGATCGGCCCGGCGCAGGCCAGCGAAACCATCCGAACCGCGCTCGCCATGGGGGCCGACCGCGGCATTCTCGTCAAGACCGATGCGCTCATCGAGCCGCTGGCGGTCGCCAAGATCTTGAAGGCCGTCGCCGCCGCCGAAAGCCCGGGCCTCGTGATCATGGGCAAGCAGGCGATCGACGACGACTGCAACCAGACGGGGCAGATGCTGGCGGCGCTGACCGGCTGGGGCCAGGGCACCTTCGCCTCAAAAGTCGTGATTGGCGATGGCGCGGTCGAGGTCACGCGGGAAGTCGACGGCGGCATGCAGACCGTCTCGCTGAAGCTGCCGGCGATCGTGACCACGGACCTCAGGCTCAATGAGCCGCGCTACGCCTCGCTCCCCAACATCATGAAGGCGAAGAAGAAGCCGATCGACGAGAAAGCGCCGGCCGACTACGGCGTCGACGTCGCGCCGCGGCTCAAGGTCCTCAAGACCGCGGAGCCGGGCGGCCGCAAGGCGGGGGTGAAGGTCAAGACGGTGGCGGAGCTCGTCGCCAAACTGCATGACGAAGCGGGAGTGATCTGACCATGGCGACCCTTCTTCTGGCGGAAGTCGCCAATGGACAGCTCAGCGACATGACTGCGCGCGCGCTGACTGCCGCGACCGAACTGGGCGCGCCGATCGACGTGCTCGTCGCTGGTCAGAACGTCGGCGCGGCCGCAGCCAGCGCCGCGCAGCTCTCGGGCGTCGCCAAGGTGCGCGTCGCGGACGCGGGCGTCTACGCCCACGCGCTCGCCGAACCGCTCGCGGCCCTCATCGTCTCGCTCGCTCCCGGCTACGACGCGATCGTGGCGGCCTCGACCGCGAACGCCAAGAACGCCATGCCGCGCGTCGCCGCCCTCCTCGACGTCATGCAAATTTCCGACATCACCAAGGTGCTCGGTCCGAAGACCTTCGAGCGGCCGATCTACGCCGGCAACGCAATCCAGACGGTCGAAGCAACGGATCCAAAGATCGTGGTTACGGTCCGCACCGCCTCCTTCGCCGCGACAGGGCCGGGCGCCTCGGCGCCGATCGAGCCGGTCGCGGCCGCCGCGGATCCCGGCGTTTCATCCTTCGTCGGCGAGGCGCTGGCGAAGTCTGATCGGCCGGAGCTGACGTCGGCGAAGATCATTATCTCGGGCGGGCGCGCGATGCAGAAAGCCGAGAATTTCAAGACCTATATCGAGCCGGTCGCCGACAAGCTCGGCGCCGCCATGGGCGCCTCTCGCGCCGCCGTCGACGCCGGCTACGCGCCGAACGACTGGCAGGTCGGCCAGACGGGCAAGGTCGTGGCGCCGGAGCTCTATATCGCGGTCGGCATTTCGGGGGCGATCCAGCATCTGGCGGGCATGAAGGATTCGAAGGTCATCGTCGCCATCAACAAGGACGAGGAGGCGCCGATCTTCCAGGTCGCCGACTACGGCCTCGTCGCCGACCTCTATACGGCTCTGCCCGAGCTGACCGCGGAACTGGCTAAGATCGGCCGCTAACCTTCTTTACATCCGACAAAAAGACCAGGCGTCCGACTGGACGCCCGCCGCCGCTCGTCTATGATCCCGGGCCCGAAACGGGGCGGCTTGCGGGAACTTGGAGACTATGGCTCTCAACATCGACACGGTCGGCGTCATCGGCGCGGGGCAGATGGGCGCCGGCATCGCACAGGTCGCCGCCCAGGCGGGAATGAGCGTTTACCTCAACGATGTCGCCGAGGAGCGTGTCCATGCGGCGCTCGCGACGATCAACGGGCACCTCTCGCGCCAGGTCCAGAGAGGTCAGCTGGACGAGCCGGGGCGCAACGCCGTCCTTGAGCGCATCCAGTTCGCCCCCACGCTCGACAAGCTCGGCGACTGCGATCTCGTCGTCGAAGCGGCCTCGGAGAACGAGGAGGTCAAGCGCAAAATCTTCACCTCGCTGCGCACATTCATGAAGCCGGAGGCGATTCTCGCCTCCAACACCTCATCGATCTCGATCACGCGCCTGGCGTCAGTGACCGCCAATCCCGAGCGCTTCATCGGCATGCATTTCATGAATCCGGTGCCGCGCATGCAGCTCGTCGAGCTCATTCGCGGCATTGCGACCAAGGACGACACGTTCGAAGCGGCCAAGGCTTTCGTCACCCGGCTCGGCAAGACGGCGACGATGTCCGAGGACTTCCCCGCCTTCATCGTCAACCGCATCCTCCTGCCGATGATCAACGAGGCGGTCTACACGCTCTACGAGGGCGTGGGTTCGGTCGAGTCGATCGACACCGCCATGCGGCTCGGCGCCAACCACCCGATGGGGCCGCTGCAGCTCGCCGACTTCATCGGCCTCGACGTGTGTCTCGCCGTCATGCAGGTGCTGCACGAGGGCCTCGCGGATTCGAAATACCGCCCGTGCCCGCTCCTGGTGAAATATGTCGAAGCCGGCTGGCTCGGACGCAAGACCCAGCGCGGCTTCTACGACTACCGCGGCGAGCATCCGGTGCCGACGAGGTGATTTGAGGGCCCCATGTTGCTCCCACAGGCGGCGATTCCAGCGGGTTAGGCGCCTTTTTCTGCAATCCCGAGCAACGCCTGAGATGGTGGCGTTTAGTCAATATTATACATGTTATATTAGTTTTATCCGTCAGGCAAACGGCAAACAACCGCGCGCTATTGCGGCGTCCGCTCGCACGCTAGAACCGCTTTCAGCTGATCGCCCGGATCGCTTAGTTTCCCAGGGTCGACGTTCTTGAAGAACAAGGCGATGTTTCTAATTTTGTGTTCTTTATAAAGTCCTTCCGCAATTATCCATTCCTCTTCGGTGCCGGAATCGTGGCCGCCCTCCCGTCGGTGAACCCCATCGATCATGTAGGACGAATACAGCGTAATCGCATTGCTTGAGGTCCTCATTGATCAACGCCTGGGGCCGACCCACTCCACCAATTGTGTCCTCCCAACTGACCGGTTTATATTCGACGTCCTTGTCCAATGCGTGAAGCGAAGAGAATTTATCTACGACGGCACGAAATCTCCTCCGCTCTTCTGCGAGGCCGCCCGGAGAGCCGACGAAGACACGGTACTGCGTAATCATCTTAGGCATGAACGAACCCAATCTCTTAGGTCGTAGCCAAAATCGGCCTTTCGTCAGAATGAAACGAGCAGGATCAGCGATGTTGATTCAACCGCAAAGTAGACAAGGGGACAAGTCGCTTGGGGCGCGCTTCATGGACGCACCGAAAGGACTCGCCATTACCAGCACCCGCGCGCCAGGTCGGAAATGGCGCGGCAGCCCTCTGAATTCGCTGAATCCGCGCGCTGGAATGGTGCGCCTCCGCCTCAGATCAAATCCGGCCGTCTCTCCCGCCCAGACAGGTTTTCGCTCGGGGCGAACACTCCCTCTGTTTGCTCGCACGCCACAGGTGGGCGGAGCCCGCAAGGGCGATGCGAGCCAGATTGATCCTTGGGGAACATGCTGTGAACATCGCAGCTTTTGTCGGGGTTGAGTAAACAGTTACAATAATCCCCATGACATCGGCTCGCGAATCGCCCCCGCTCCGCGAAATTTTGAGAGATCCGCGCCTCGCGCTGATGCTCGCGCTCGGCTTCTCGTCGGGCCTGCCGTTCCTTTTGATCTTCTCGACCCAGTCGGCCTGGCTCAGGGAGGCGGGGGTCAGCCGCTCGGCGATCGGGCTCATGAGCTATGCGGCGCTCGCCTTCAGCTTCAAATTCGCCTGGGCGCCGATCATCGACGAATTTGATCCGCCGCTCATCGGCCATTGGCTCGGGCGCCGGCGCGGCTGGATGCTGATCGCGCAAGCCGGCGTCGCCGCGGGCTTATCGGGGCTCGCGTTCGGCGCTCCGGCCGAGAGCCTCGGCTGGAGCGTCCTCTTCGCGTTCCTGACCGCCTTCGCCGCCGCGAGCCAGGACGTCACCATCGACGGCTGGCGCATCGACGCCGCGCCGATCGAGCGCCAGGGCATGATGTCTGCGGTCTACCAGCTGGGCTATCGCCTGGCGATGCTCTGCGCCGGGGCCGGCGCGCTCTACATCGCCGATTTCATGAGCTGGCGCGCCGCCTATCTCGCGATGGCGGGGCTGACGCTGGTCGGAATCGGCGGCTGCCTTCTGTCGCCGCGGCTCGACCGGCCGAGGGACGCGAAGGGTAAGCGCGCTGCTTCTTTCGCTGTCTCGTTCGTCGAGCCGCTTCGCGACCTCCTGAGCCGCTATGGCCCGGCGCTGATCGTCATCCTCGTGCTGGTGGCGATCTATCGCCTGCCGGATTTCGTCTCCGGGGTGATGGCCAATCCCCTCTATATCGACCTCGGCTTCACCAAGTCCGACATCGCCACCGTGTCAAAGCTTTACGGCGTGTGGATCGGCATTGCGGGCGCTTTCGGCGGCGGCGTCGCGGTGGCGCGGCTGGGGCTCATGCCGTCGCTCATCCTCGGCGGCGTCGCCGCCTCGTCGTCGCATCTGACGCTCGCTTTGCTCGCGGCGCACGGCGCGAGCCTGCCGCTCTTGACGCTCTCGGTCAGCGCCGAGAGCTTCGCCTCCGGCTTCGCCGGCGCGGCGCTGATCGCCTACATGTCGTCGCTCGTCTCGCCCTGCTTCGCGGCGAGCCAATACGCGCTCCTCTCCTCGCTCTACGCGCTGCCTGGCAAGCTCATCGGCGGCCTGTCGGGGGTGATGGTCGATGAGTTCGGATATGTCCGCTTCTTCCTCGCGACCGCGGCAATAGGCATTCCGGTGGTTGC
>JAFAHO010000053.1 GCA_019237205.1 Hyphomicrobiales bacterium | reverse complement strand
GTTCCTTGTCCTTGACGTCAACGCCGCGAGATATGGCTGGGTCTGGATGCCGACGTCCACACTCACCAAGGGCATGCGCACCTTCTACATGGTCGAGAACCTCGGTTACATCCTTGTGGAAGCCCATTGATCGCAGCACTTGCTTGCAGAGGAGGAAGACGAAGCGAGCTGTCCGGCTGCAATGCGTCGGCGATCAGCCCGCGCGCGGGGAAGCGAGGGCAAAACCCGCAATCGCCGCGGCCCGTTTCGGGAGCTGGTCCTGGCGCAAGCCGCGCCCTTCAGCCAAAGTCCGCTTTCTCGCGCTTCCCGCCCGTACAAGGTCCGACTCGGGAACTTCTGCTGAGGGTCGATTTGACCCGTTCAAGGGTCGATTTGACCCGTTCGCCAAGCCGTCCGGCAATGACCGCTCTTTGCGGTCAGCGGCGCATCACGCGAACGGGTTTGACCGTGGCGCGGCTCGCCGCTGCCGCAGAATGACGTCGCTGTAGCTTTCGCCGGGCCGCGTAGGGAGCGCAGGCGGTCGACAACCTCGGCAGGAAGCCAAATCAGCCGCTCGCCGCAAGCGTTGGCTTCCGCCGATCGCTTTGGCGACTGCGGTGAACTCTCCGAAGTCGGGCCCGCCATAACGGATATATCCGAGCGGCCAGGTTCCGAAGCCGTCAAGAAAGCCGTCCCCGAACAGAACGCCCATCAGTGCTTCCTCCGACGCGATTTGCAGTTTGAAGGTTTCGAAAGGCTTCGACTCCCACCGCCTAATCAGACCGCGGGGGGCCTATCGACCGGCCGGCGGGGCGACTCGGCACCCCGCCTTTCCGGTCAACGCCAACCACAGACGCGGCGGCCGCGATGCCACCAGCAGACCCATCGGCGGCCGCTGCTGCTCCCTCGGGCTGCCGCCCCCATCGCGCGCAGTGGCGGTGCGGCGGGTCAAGGTGTTCCAGCGCGTCTGCTGGACGTCTGGCGAGCGGACTGGAACCATCAGGTAGCGCCGCGTTGCTGTTTGGCCTCGCCGCTTATGACCTGGCGAGGCCGTGGCCCGAGCGCTGGCGCATCAGTTCCCCATGCGCTCGGACTGGGCGCGCCGTCACTGCGGCGATCTGGGCAGGGGCGTACAATTTCCGCCAGTTGAAACTACGTGGATCGAGACCGTGTTGACATTCCGCCCCGTGCTCCAGATGAGAGCGGCCCTTGTGGCGGCTGCGGCGGCGGCGCTTGCGCTCTTTGCCCTGGCCAGCTTCTCGCCCACCGCCGAGCGGCCCCGCGCCAGCGTAGCAGAGGCTCCGTCATCCCGCGCCCCCATAGCAGCGGCGGTTGCGTCTTCGCGCGATCCCCTCGCCGTCGTCTCGCGCGCCGAGTTGAACCACTAACGGGGCTGGAAGACCTCCACGCTGCGCCTTCCCGCGCAAAGGGCGCATGAGGGCCGGTGGCCGCCTTTGAGTCTCGGCAGTATTCTCCCCCGTCCCTCGCTGGCGGATGAATGGCGGCCGGGCATCAGCGAGCGCGTCGGACCGCACCTCACGCCGTCATCATTCGACGAGCGACGGGCGCGAGGTTCGTTCAGAGGGCAGGGGGCGCGTTACCCTATTGCATACCCCGCTCGAACTACGGCGCCAAGGCAGGTTGTCATGATTGGGTGTAAGTCTTTGATTTAGCGTGGCTCCCCGAGCAGGACTCGAACCTGCGACCATTCGATTAACAGTCGAATGCTCTACCAGCTGAGCTATCGGGGATCAGCCGGAGCGCGATATAGCAGAAATTGCCGCCATTAAAAGAGCGTTCTTGCCGCTTGCCGCGGCGCGGACACGGCGCCACTTTTGGCGGATGCTGGACCCACTCAAGCTGCCGGAACTGCTGACGCCAGCCGAAATGGGCGAGGCCGACCGGCTGGCGATCGCGCCCGGAACGCCCGGCATCGCGCTGATGGAGCGTGCGGGGCTCGCCGTCGCCGACGAGGCGGCGCGACTGACGCGATCGCGCGGACGGATCGTCGTGCTCTGCGGTCCGGGCAACAACGGCGGCGACGGCTTCGTCGCGGCGCGGCTGCTCGCGCGGCGCGGCTATCCGGTCGAACTCGGCCTCCTTGGCCGGCGCGAGGCGCTCGCAGGCGACGCCGCGACCGCCGCGTCGCGTTTCGAGGGAGAAGTCCGAGCGGCGCCGGACATCGCGCTCGACGGCGCCGGCTCAGTGATCGACGCCCTTTTCGGCGCGGGCCTCGCGCGCGACATCGAGGGCGAGGCGCGGACGATCGTCGAGCGGATCAACGCCTTCTCCCGGGGCGGCGGGCCCGTTGTCGCCGTCGACGTTCCCTCGGGCGTGGACGGCGGGAGCGGCAAGATCCGGGGCGTCGCCGTCGAGGCCGCGGCAACCGTCACTTTCTTCCGCCTCAAGCCCGGCCATCTGCTTGAGCCCGGGCGGTCGCTCTGCGGAGCGATCCGCCTCGCCGACATCGGCATTCCGGCGAGCGTCTTGCCGCGCATCGGGCCGCAAACCTTCGTCAACGCGCCGGTCCTTTGGCAGGGCGCGCTGCGGCGGCCGGACGCCATGTCGCACAAATATTCGCGCGGCGCCGTGCTCGTATTGTCCGGCCCCGCGCATCAGACGGGCGCGGCGCGGCTCGCGGCGCGGGCGGCGCTACGCGCGGGCGCGGGGATCGTTGCGGTCGCAAGCCCGCTCGACGCCGTCGCCGTCAACGCCGCGCAGCTGACCGCAGTCATGGTCGCGCCCTATTCGGGCGCGCAGGGCTTCGAGGCGCTGCTCGCGGATGAGCGCCGGCGCGCGATCGCCCTCGGGCCAGGCGCTGGGGTCGGGCCGGACCTGCGCAAGCTCGTCGGGGCTGCGCTGACGCGGCCCGCCAAGGGGCGAACGATCGTGCTCGACGCCGACGCGCTGACGAGCTTCGCCGGGGAGGCCCGGCAGTTGGCGGCGCTGATCGAGCGGGGCGGCCATTCCGTGGTCATGACGCCGCACGAGGGCGAGTTCGCGCGGCTTTTCGCCGGCGCTCGGGGCGTCGACGCCGAGGACGACAAGCTGAAGCGCGCCCGGGCGGCGGCCAGGCTCACGGGGAGCGTCGTCGTGCTCAAGGGCGCCGATACGGTCGTCGCCGCGCCCGACGGCCGCGCCGCGATCGGCTGGGACCTGCCGCCGACGCTCGCCACCGCCGGCTCCGGCGACGTCTTGACCGGCCTCGTCGCCGGCCTCGCGGCGCAGGGCGTCCCGGCGTTCGAGGCGGCCTCCGCCGCCGTCTGGCTGCACGGCGCCTGCGGCCGCTCGCTCGGGCTTGGCCTCATCGCCGAAGACCTGCCCGAAGCGCTGCCGAAGGTGCTGAGGGCGATGGGGTAGGGAAGGGCGCCGCGCTCACCGCATGGCTGACGGCCGGACAGGGAGCAAGGAAGCACGGAGAAGGTTCAATGAGCCAAGGGAGTTACACACCGGGCGGGGACGCCAAGATCATCGCTGAGATCGCCAAGCGAAAGTTCGGAGGCTTCGCCGAGATGTTCGAGCATCACGGCTGGCCCGAGCGCGGCTCGGACATGATGCGAAAAGTCCAGACCCGCGTTGCGGAGACCTATGGCAGCGTGCGGGCCTTCGAAGCGAGTCACGCCTCGAATCGCAACAAATGACTGTCTTTTCCGCGCGACCTAGCCAGTGTCATTTCGTCATTTCGAGGACCGCAGCGACGAAACAATCGAGGAGCCGCAGGGCGTCCACGTTCTCCTGGGATTGCTTCGCTGCGCTCGCAATGACGTGGACGGCCTGATCGGGATTTTTCACGCGCAGTGAGCCGGAAAGGAAGCCTTCGGTGCATTCGATAGTCGACGAAAAGCGCGCGGCCCTTCGGGACCTTTGCCGAAATTCGGCGTCGCGCGGCTCGACCTGTTCGGCTCGGCGGCGCGGGCTCAGGATTTCGACGCCGAGGCGAGCGATGTCGATTTCCTCGTCGCGTTCGATACCTCCGATGACAGCCTCGCGCGCTTTCTCGATTTCCACGATGCGCTCGAGGCGCTGCTTGGGCGGCCAGTGGATCTCGTGGATCGCAAGGACATTGAGACGAGCCGAAACTATATCCGCCGGCGGCTGATCCTGAACTGCGCCGAGCCGGTCTATGCCGCCTGACCAATTTGCCGAAAGCTGGCGCGACCCCGCGCTTCTCCTTGACATGAAGCTCGCCGCCGAGGACGCGTTGCCCTTCGTCGCCGGAATGGACGAGGCTTCCCCAATCCGTGGCCCGTCAAGGCGGCGTTGATTCCGATAGACCTCCGATTGCATGTTCACCCCGTTAAACCCTATCGTGGCGCGATGGAGGCGAGCGACCACATACATCGCCACCCCGGACCCTCCACTTCAGGGCCGGTCGAGGCGTTCGTCGCGCGCTGGCAGGGCCGAACCGGCGGCCAGGAGCGGGCGAACTACGGCATGTTTTTGCGGGAGCTCTGCACGGCGCTTGGCGTCGAGCCGCCCGACCCGGCTGGGGACCCGGAGACCAACGACTACGTCTTTGAAAGGGTTGTCAAAGAACGTGCGCGCGACGGCGCCACAACATCCAAACGAATTGACCTCTACAAGCGCGATTGTTTCGTGCTTGAGGCGAAGCAATCGCGCCAGAAAGGCGGCGACAAGGAAGTAAAGGGACAGGCCGATCTGTTCGCCGCCGATCCGCAGCAACAAGGCCGGCGTGCCGGGCCGCCCGGCTGGGACGTGCTGATGCACAATGCGCGCAGCCAAGCCGAGAACTATGTTCGGCTACTGCCGAAAGCCCATGAGCCGCCGCCGTTCGTTGTGGTCGTCGATGTTGGCCACTGCTTCGAATTCTATGCTAATTTTCGTCGCGACGGAAAAGCCTACGACCAATTTCCCGACCGGCGGTCGTTCCGTGTTTATCTCGAAGACCTGCGCAGTCCCAAAATTCGCGAGCGCTTGGCGGCGGTTTGGGCCAATCCGATGTCGCTCGATCCGGCCAAGGAGTCGGCGCGCGTCACCCGCGAGATCGCGAAGCGGCTGGCGGCCGTCTCCAAAGCGCTGGAAGCAGAAGGGCATCCGGCGGAGGAGGTGGCGATGTTCCTCATGCGCTGCCTCTTCACGATGTTCGCCGAGGATGTCGAATTGCTGCCGAAGCAGTCGTTCAAGCACGTGCTCCAACGATGCGAGGCGGATCCCTCGACCTTTCAGCATGACGTCGGCCAACTCTGGGAGGCGATGGACGTCGGTGGCTACGCGCACGCGATCCGCACTCAGGTGGTCAAGTTCAACGGCGAGTTCTTCCGCCGCAAAACCGTGCTGCCGATGGGCCGGGAAGAAATCGGCGAGCTGCGACAGGCTGCCAGCTACAACTGGCGCGAGGTCGATCCCTCGATCTTCGGGACGCTGCTTGAACAGGCGCTGAATAAGGAAGAGCGCCGCAAGCTTGGGGCGCATTACACGCCGCGCGCCTATGTCGAGCGTCTTGTCATCGCGACCATTATCGAGCCGTTGCGCGAGGACTGGAGCCATGTGCTCGGCACGATCGAGCGCAAGCGCGCGGAAGCTGCCCAGTTCCCTCCCCTTGACCCGCGCCGCGAATCCGCGCTTGCCGACGCGCGCAAGTTGGCGGAAGCGTTTCACAAGACGCTCTGCGAAACCCGCGTGCTCGATCCGGCCTGCGGCACCGGCAATTTTCTCTATGTCGCGCTCGAATTGATGAAGCGGCTGGAAGGCGAGATCATCGACGCGGTCGAATCGCTTGGCGGACAGGAGCGCGCGACCTGGCTCGACAAACAAAACGTCGATCCACATCAGTTCCTGGGAATGGAGATCAATCCCCGCGCGGCGGCCATCGCGGAACTGGTGCTGTGGATCGGCTTCCTGCAATGGCACTTTCGCACCCGCGCGAACCCGCCCTCGCCGCCGATCCTGCAGGCGTTCAAGAATATTCAGATCAAGGATGCAGTGCTGGAGGCCGATGTTTCCCTCGCGCGCGACGCTTCCGGCAGACCGATCACCCGGCCGGGGCCGGACGGCCATCCGATGGAGGTCTACGCTTACAAAAATCCCCGGAGACCGGAATGGCCAAAGGCGGAGTTCATAGTCGGAAACCCCCCCCCTTCATGGGAAGCAAATATCTCCGCGAAAGGCTTGGGGATGAGTACGCCGGAGCGCTATGGGCCGCCCATCCTCAGGTGAACGAAAGCGCAGATTTCGTGATGTACTGGTGGGATCGCGCGGCAGCGTTGTTAACCCGGAAGACAACAGTGCTACGGCGGTTCGGGCTAGTAACAACAAATTCTATAACGCAAAGCTTTCAGAACCGTGTTGTAGAGCTGCGTTTAAAAGCTTCAGCCTCGATCAGCCTCGTATTCGCGATTCCCGATCACCCATGGACAAAGGCGACACAAGACTCAGCGGCGGTCAGAATTGCAATGACAGTTGGCCAAATTGGTGCAATCGAAGGCAAATTGATCCGTATTGTTTTAGAGAAAGGACTCGACACAGATTCGCCCGTTATCGAGTTCGAGGAGCGCCGTGGGTTCATAGGGGCGAGGCTAACAATTGGGGTTGATCCGTCAACTGCGAAACCTTTGAGAGCAAACGAAGGTGTCTGCTCGCCTGGAGTTAAACTCCACGGGTCCGGCTTTATTGTTACACCTCAGGAAGCCTCTCATTTGGGGCTTGGACGACGGCCAGGTTTAGAGCGACATATTCGGACATATCGAAACGGTCGGGATGTAACTTCGAGACCGAGGGGCGTCATGGCAATTGACCTATTTGGTCTAACAGCGGAAGAAATTCGTGAGAGATTTCCTGAGGTTTATCAGCATGTTAGATTGGAAGTCAAAGAGAAAATTATCACAAATGCCGACGGAATACGCGAATACGTCGGCAGAGATTGGAACAAACGCGAGTCGTATAAGACTCTTTGGTGGCTATTCGGCGAGCCGCGGGAGGAGATCAGGCCAGCGTTATCTAGGCTAAATCGTTATATTATCACTCCGGTTACAGAAAAGCATCGGAATTTCACTTTCATGGACGGCGATGTATTACCAGACGACGCCCTCATGGTTATTGCAATTGACGATCCATTTCATCTTGGAGTGTTCCAAGCTCGCACATATTTGGTTTGGTTCGACGCTAATTCATCAACTTTAGAAAATCGACCTCGATTTATCAAATCCCGGTGCTTCGACCCTTTCCCCTTCCCACCGGCGGATGACCTGCAAAAGCAGCGCATTCGCGCGGTCGCGGAAGACCTCGACGCGCATCGCAAGCGCGTGCTCGCCGAGCATCCGCATCTGACCCTGACCAGCCTCTACAACGTGCTGGAAAAGCTGCGCGCGGGGGCGGCGCCCGAGACGTTCGACGCCACCGACCGGCGCATCTTCGATGACGGCCTCGTGCTGATCCTGAAGGAATATCACGATAGGCTCGATGCTCTGGTCGCCGACGCCTATGGCTGGCCCGCCGACCTGCCCGACGAGGACATTTTGTCCCGCCTTGTCGCGCTCAACAAGGAGCGGGCTCAAGAGGAGGCGCGTGGTCACGTGCGGTGGCTGCGGCCCGAATACCAAATCCCGCGCTTCGGCTCGCCGAAGGAGAAGGCCGAACTCGATCTCGTCGGCGGCGCGATGGGCGCCGAAGCCGCCGCGCCTGCCGGGCCGAAGCCATCGTTCCCGCCCGGAGAGGTCGAACAGACCGCCGCGGTCATGGCCGCGCTCGCCTCCGCTGCCAGACCGCTGGATGCCTCCGCTCTGGCCGCCGGTTTCAAACAGGGTCGCCGGGTCGCGCCGAAGATCGCCGCCGTCCTCGCCGCGCTCGCTAGAATGGGTTTCGTCGCGTCGGCCGATGGCGGCGCGACTTTTTCGCTGAGGCGCGCGGCGTAGGGTGCCGGAATGACTGGTTAGCAGCACGGGGGCGCTCACGCCGTCCGCGGCATTGCGCTTCCAGCGGCGTCGTCGACCCGAGGCTGATGGGTGAGACATCGGTTTCAGGCCGCAGCTGCGCATGGGGTCATTGTTTGCTCGGCTGAGTGGGGCGCGAAAGGAATTTCAAGTCAAGGACGGCCCTTAAGGGCCGCCGCCTCCGGCGGTGCGCTGAAGGCGCATCCTTGAGTTGAAATTCCTTTCGCGCAGAATCGCATCCAAGCAATCAATGACGGATCGTCGCGGGTCGCGACGGGTCGCGAGTCCCCCTTCTCCGCGAAGCGCGGAAGGCGCCGCGTAGCGGCGGAGGGGTGTGGAAAGCAGGTCCGGATCGATAGAGGTTCGCTGCGCCGGTCGTGCAATCCGACTTTCATCGAAGTAGCGGGCCACACCCCATCCGGCGCCATAGCCCGTCGGAGACGGGCGTCTTTCGACGCCCTACGGCGCCACCTTCCCCAGCAGACCTGGGGAAGGGGGACTCGCGCTACGAGGCCAGCCCTCACGCCGTCCGGCGCCCCGAGCGGCGAAAGACTGACGCTCGGCGGCGACGAACGAACGATCCGAGACCATGCGGCGTCAGGACATTCGCAACAGAACTCCGATCGACCTGTTCCTCACTTCCCGCTTGCCTGGTTCACGTCCGGCGGCACACGGCCTCGCGCGAGCACGAGCTTGCCCCCTTGCAGGCGCCAGACGACCCGCTCGACGCGCGTCCCGCCCTTGGCCTCAATCTTGTAGTCGACGACGAGCGCGCTCTTGTCCGTAGGATCGAAGAACCAGCTTCCCGCGACGACAATCGCCTTGCTTGTGTCCTCCGACACGCCCCCGTTGTCGGCGGTGAGCACGACCTTCGGCTCCGGCCCTAGATCGACGAGCGCGCTGGCGCGGAAGGCGAAGAGTTCGAGATATGACGACGAATAGCCCTGGGACATCCAGGCGCTTTCGATCGCGATGGCGTCGTCGCCGGCGATCTCGATCGGCCACACGTCGATGAGGGTGCTGAACGCTCCGAGTTGGGTGAATTCATGGAATTTCGCGACGGTCTTGAGGCCGCCGCCGATGCGCTGGATCACGTAAGCCGAAAGCGGCGCCTCGCAGCCGTGACAGCCCTCGCCCGGCGCGCCCTCCTGAACGAGCAGCACGTCGGCGCTCGCGTAGCGAAGCGCTTTGAGCGGATAGAGGCAATCGGTCTCCGCGCCGCCGAATTTCGCCTTGCCGAACACGGCCGCGACTTCGGCAGCGAACTGCGGGTCGGCGCTGAGATCCTTCTTCGCCTCCGGGCACAGCGCTGCGGGCGGCTCCGCCCGCGCCGGATGGGCGAGAAAGAGCAAGGCTGCGAGAAGGAGAAGGCGCTTCATGACGGCGACGGCGGAGTTTTCGTGGGCAGCCAAAAGAGGTTCTTAGCAAGCCCTCGAGGAACGGCCAATGGCCGCCTCGAGCTTCGAGACGCAATGCCAATGCGCCGTTCTTCATCGCGAGGGGCGCGGCCCTGGCAGGAAGGCCTGGGCGTCCAAAATGGCGCTGATTTAGGCCGTCCGGCGCATCGCGCTTGCCGCCGCGTCGGCGATCGACCGGGCGCCGAAGAGGATGAAGATCACCCCGACCGCCCGTGTCACCGCGACCCCGTGGGTCAGGAAGAACTTTCTCACCGCCGGCAGGCCGGCCATGAAGATCAGCGCCGCGTCGGCGAGCAGGAAACCAAAGAACGCCGCGGCGAACATCTGGGGCGCGTCGGCGGCGTGAAGCGCGCCGATATAGGGGGCGACGATCGCCGAGAACATCGCGAGCGCGACCGGATAGGCCTTCGGATTGGTGAGGCCGAAGGCCATGCCGGTGGCGAGCGGCCGGGCCGCGCCGATCGCGCGGGGAGGGGCGTCCTTGCGGGTCATGACGGCGCGAACGCCGAGATAGACGAGATAGAGGCCGCAGCCGAAGCCGAGCAGTTCGAAGAGGGTCGGGCCGATCCGGTTCGCCCCGACAATCGCCGCGACGGCGAGCGCGCCCCAGGTCACGTCGCCGACGAGATGGCCGCAGATGAACTTGGCGCCGGCGGCGCGCCCGCGCGAGGCCGCGAGCGTGAAGAGCGCGAGAAACGCCGGTCCCGGGGAGACGACATAGAGAAACGCCGCGATGAGGGTGGCTGCGAGAATCTGCGGGTTGGTCATGCCTTCTCCTCGATCAGGCGGCGTTTCAGAGAGAGTAACTCCCTCTCCCTCGGGGAGAGGGGCAGGGGTGAGGGCGCCGCCGTTTCAGTCAAAGGGCAACCTCAACTCCTGTCGAATCCGCGCCAGAACCGAATCGAGATCGGAGCAGACATCCTCGTTCGTGAAACGTATGACGCGAACGCCGAGCCGTTCCAACACTTCGCTCCGCCCGCCGTCGTAATCCGAAAACCACTCGTGCTGCCTGCCGTCGAGCTCGATGACGAGCTTGGCCGCATGGCAATGGAAATCGACCACGTAACGATCGAGGGGGACTTGTCGCCGAAATTTCGCACCGTGAAAGCGAGAGCCCCACAGGCATCGCCACAGCAAGTCTTCTGCGTGCGTCGCATGCTTGCGCAATTGTCGAGCGAATTCGGTTCTCTCCGACGTCATCCTTTCCTGCTCCAGACGCCCGGTCGCCTCACCCCTGCCCCTCTCCCGTCGGGAGAGGGGTTCCGGCGAGCCGCTTCAGCTCATAGAGAGCGGCATGCGCTTCGCGCGGGCTTAGGGCATCGGGATCGAGTGCGGCAAGCGCCTCGCGCAACGGGTCGCGCGCCGGCGCGGCGGGGGGCGGCGGCCCGTAGGAGAAGAGCGGCAGCGAATCGAGCGTGCCGCTCGGCCGCGAGGCTTCGAGATCGGCGAGCGCCTTGCGCGCGCGCCGGATCACCGTCGCCGGGAGCCCGGCCAGCTTGGCGACCTGGATGCCGTAGGAGCGGTCGGCGGCGCCGGCGACGACCTCGTGCAGGAAGACGAGGCTTCCCTTGAATTCGCTGACCCGCATGGTGAGGTTGACGAGACGCGGCAGGGTTTCGGCGAGCCCGGTCAGTTCGTGGAAATGCGTCGCGAACAGCGCGCGCGAGCGGTTGACGGCGTTGAGATGCTCGACGCAGGCGTAGGCGATCGAGAGGCCGTCGAAGGTCGCCGTGCCGCGGCCGATCTCGTCGAGGATGACGAGCGAGCGATGGGTGGCCTGATTGAGGATGGCGGCCGTCTCGACCATCTCGACCATGAAGGTCGAGCGGCCGCGCGCCAGATCGTCGGCCGCGCCGACGCGCGAGAAGAGGCGGTCGACGGCGCCGATATGGGCGCGGGCCGCCGGCACGTATGAGCCCATCTGGGCGATCAGCGCGATCAGCGCGTTCTGCCGGAGATAGGTCGATTTGCCCGCCATGTTCGGCCCGGTGACGACCGCGATGCGCCCGCCGTCGGAGATCTCGCCCGAAAGGTCGCAGTCGTTGGCGACAAAGGGCTCGCCGGCGGCTTTCAGCGCCGCCTCGACCACTGGATGGCGCCCGCCCTCGATGTTGAAGGCGAGCGACCCGTCGACGAGCGGGCGGGTCCAGTTGCGCTTGACGGCGAGTTCGGCGAGCCCTGCTGCGACGTCGATCCCGGCCAGAGCCGCCCCGTACCCGCGCAAGGCCTCGGCCTTTGCGAGACAGGACTCGCGAAGGCGCTCGAAGATGTCGAGTTCGAGCTTGAGCGCGCGGTCGGCGGCCGACGCGATCCGCGCCTCGAGGTCGACAAGCGCGCTGGTGGTGAAGCGGAGCGCGCCGGCCATCGTCTGGCGATGGATGAAGGTCGCGTTGAGCGGGGCTTTGAGGAGCGCCTCGCCCTGCGCCTGCGGCGCCTCGATGAAATAGCCGAGAAAATTGTTGTGCTTGATCTTGAGCTGTTTGACGCTCGCTTCTTCCGCGTAGGAGGCCTGCATCTCGGCGATGACGCGGCGGCTCTCGTCGCGAAGCGCGCGGGCTTCGTCGAGCGGCCCGGACGCGCCCGGGCGCACGAAGCCGCCGTCGCGCTTGACGAGCGGCAGGTCCTCGGCGAGCGCAGCCTCGAGATCGCGCTCGAGCACGCTGCAATCGGCGCGCAGGCGCCCGGTGAAGCGCTCGAGTTCGGGCGGGAGATCGGCTTCCCCTTCGAGGATGCGCGCAAGCGCTGCGGCCGCGGCGGCGCCGTCGCGGATCGCGGCGAGGTCACGCGGTCCGCCGCGGTCGAGGCTGAGGCGCGACAACGCGCGAAGGAAGTCGGGAGCGCGCGCCAGCTCGCGTCGCAGCGCCTCGCGGGTCGGAGCGGCATCGACGAGAAAGCCGATCGAGTCGAGCCGTTCGCTGACGGCGTGCGGATCGGTCAGCGGGCTCGCGAGCCGCTCGGCGAGAAGCCTCGCGCCGGCCGGCGTCACGGTGAGGTCGATCGTCGCCAGGAGCGAGCCTTCGCGCGCGCCGGCGAGCGTCCGGGTGAGTTCGAGATTGGCGCGGGTCGCGGGGTCGATTTCGAGGCTTGCGCCGCGGGCGCGCCGGGTCGGCGGCGAGAGCGCGGGCCTCGCCTCGAACTGGGTGCGCTTCACATAGGCAAGCGCCAGCGCGGCGGCGGCGATCTCTGCGCGGGTGAATGCGCCGAAGCCGTCGAGCGTCTCGACCCCGAAGAATTCGCACACTCGGCGCTCGGCCGCGGCGCCGTCGCCCGCTTCGCGCGCGAGCGGGGTCGCCGGCGCGCGCATGTCGGCAATGATGCGTTGAAACGCGGTTTCGTCGTAGACCGTCTGGGCGGCGGCGATCTCGCTCGGCTCGAGGCGCGCAAGCTCGGCCGCGAGCCCGGCTTCGTCCGCTTCCGACAGCGAAAACGCGCCGGTCGAGAGGTCGAGCGCCGCGAGGCCATAGGTCCAGCGTGCATCGCTGGCGCGAATCTTCTGCACCGCGACCAGCAGGCGCGCGCGGCCCGGCTCGAGCAGCCGGTCCTCGGTGACGGTGCCCGGCGTGACCAGGCGGATCACTTCGCGCTTGACGACCGATTTCGCGCCGCGCTTCTTCGCCTCCGCCGGGTCCTCGATCTGCTCGCAGACGGCGACGCGGTGGCCGAGCGCGATGAGGCGGTTGAGATAGTCGTCGGCGCGCTCGACCGGCACGCCGCACATGCGGATGTCTTCGCCCTCGTGCTTGCCGCGCCTCGTCAGCACGATGCCGAGCGCGCGGCTCGCGACCTCGGCGTCAGCGAAGAAAAGCTCGTAGAAGTCGCCCATCCGGTAGAACAACAGGCAGTCCGGATTGGCGGCCTTGATCTCGAGATACTGCGTCATCATCGGCGTCGGGCGCGACGCGGCGATGTCGGGATCCTTTTTGTCCTTGTCGCTCCAGGCGTCCATGTCGGCGAGGCTAGCAAATCGGCGCTTCACATGCAGGGCATGTGACGCGGATATCCACCCCGGCGCAAACCGGCCGGGACGCGAGATCATTCCGAAGGTCGAACGCATACAAACGTCGCGACGCGACGCGTGCGCGCCGAATCGCGGAAGCGTTGCCGCGTGAGGATAGACTATGATATAGACCGTGGCCTCGAACAGGGAGGCGCGCCATGAGCCAAATCGCAAAGTTGTTCAAGAATGGGCGCAGCCAGGCGGTTCGGCTTCCGGCGGCTTTCCGCTTCGATGGCGACAAGGTGTACGTTCGGCGAGATCCGACAAGCGGCGACGTGATCCTTTCAGCCAAGCCTCGATCCCTCGCCCCCTTCTTCGCAGCGCTCGCAGAGGGTCGAGCGCCTGAGGATTTCCTGAGCCATGCCGAGCGTAATCAGGAGACCAACGAGCGCGATCCTCTCGAGGGATGGGATTAAGTGACGCGTTTCATGCTCGACACCAATACGGCGAGTTCCCTATTGAAGGGAGAGCCGAACGTCGTCGCGCGTGTCGCGGCAACACCACCGGAGCTGATTTGTCTTTCGACGGTGACGTCCGGCGAGATCCTTTATGGCGTCGCCAAACGGCCTGAAGCGAAGAAATTGCGCGCGACCGTGGATGAACTGCTGGCGGCGATCGAGACCCTTCCCTGGACCGGCGCCACGGCGCAGCGCTACGGAACAATCCGCGCAGAACTCGAGAGGCGCGGAAGGCCGCTCGGCGCGCTCGACCTCATGATCGCGGCGCACGCCGTCGAGCATGACGCCGTGCTCGCGACCAGCGACCGCGCGTTTCGCTTCGTTCCGGCGCTCAGGGTCGAGGACTGGACGGCCGTTTGAAGCGGCGGGTCTCGGGCCCCGCGGTCAGGCCGCCTCGGCCTTCAAGAGGCGCCGCGCCTTCATCGCCGTCGCGGCCATGGTGTAGCCTCCTTCGGCCCCGTCGACGAAATGGACATGGCCATGGTCGGCGATGGAGGGAACGAAACACGTGATCTGTGCGGCTTTCTGCCGGAAGACGCCCCAGTCGGCGAAGTCATCGGCTGCGGCGAGGCGCGCCTCGAGATCGCCGGCGAAGGCCGGCGCGCAATCGAGCGTCATCCGCAGCCCGTCGTCGTATTTGCGGAAATCCGCGTTGGCTGCGACTTCGGCCGCGTAGAGGGCTGCGTCGAAACCGCCAGCCTTCAGCTTGAACCTGTGGAACGTGAGGCCGATGAGATAGTTCATCGCAGCGGTGAGCCGCGCCCTCAAGCGCGATACGCCCGAGGCCTTCACGGCTGCGGCCTCGAGCGCAATCGCCTGGCCGGCGGCGCCGACGCCGAGGCTCTCCACCGTGATCGGCCGTCCGCTTTGCGCGGCCGCGAGCGCCATCCCGACCACCTCGTCAACAAGGGCCGGATAGCGCGGATCGTCGCCGCGCGGCGAGACGATCACCGACAGCACGAGGCCATATTTCGCCGGCGCGACGCCCCAGCGGCAGGAAAGTCCGGACAGGTCGGGAAGCGCGCCCCGCGGGGCAGGGGGCAGCGCAAACTCTCCGCGCTTCGCCCGCTCCTCGAACCAGCTCAAGCCCCCGCCTGCGAACATCGCGTAGTTGCAATGCTCGGACGCGGCGAAACGCGCGACCCTGACGTCGCGAGCGGCGGCCCGGATGTCCCGGACCGGGATCGTGGCGATGCGCAGGTCGAGTTCGAATTCCGCGTGGGCGAAGGCCGCCATCGCCGCCATCGCCTGAGCCGCCGCCGGGGCGTCGGACGGCGCAATCGCAAAGCTGGCGCCGTCGCCGCCGAAGACAAACGGAAACGGACGCCGTCCGAGCGCGTTGGCGACGGCGGCGATGACGCCCGCGCCGACCATGTTGACGGCCTTATAACGCCCCTCTGCGATGGCCTGAGTGGACCCGACGACGTCGGAGAAGCCGATGACCCAGTCGTCGGGCAGGGGACGATAGTTCTTCGCCTTCACGGCTTCGGCGAAATTGTCGAAAACCGGAAGGGAGGCATAAAAATCGATCGCGTTGCTGGTCATCGGTCGCCCGCCTGCGGGGTCCAAGCTAGCGCAAGGACGGCGCCTAGGAAAATCACGGCGCCGCGCGAAGCTTCGTCTGGATCAACGGCCCCGGCCCGGCGCCCAGCTCGATGTCGCGTCCCGCCTTGATTGCTTCGCGCACGAAAGCCCTGGCGGCGGCCACGGCCTCGGGCAACGCCAGCCCCAGAACAACGAAGGCGGCGATCGCGCTCGACAGCGTGCAGCCGGTTCCGTGCAGGTTCTTCGCGGCGATCCGGGGCGCGGCGAAACGATGGACCGCGTCGGGCGCGACCAGGAGATCGACCGCCTCGCCGCCCTCGAGATGGCCGCCTTTCATCACCACGGCGCGCGGCCCGAGCCGCATCAGGGCGCGACCCTGGCGGGCCATGTCGTCTTCGCTCCGCGCGAGGGGTTCTTCGAGCAGCGCTGCGGCCTCGGCGAGGTTCGGCGTCAGGCAATCGACGAGCGGCAGGAGCTTCGCTCGGACCGCCTCAACGAAGCCCGCGCCGCTCAGCGCCTCGCCGGACGAGGCGGCCATGACGGGATCGTAGACGATGAAAGCGCCATTCCCTTC
This sequence comes from Hyphomicrobiales bacterium, assembly GCA_019237205.1. Classification (GTDB taxonomy): domain Bacteria; phylum Pseudomonadota; class Alphaproteobacteria; order Rhizobiales; family Beijerinckiaceae; genus Roseiarcus. The sequence goes on along the minus strand of JAFAHO010000053.1, from coordinate 2,530 downwards.
TCCCCTTGCGGGAGAAAGTGGACGCGCGAAGCGCGGCCGGATGAGGGGTCCGGCGCTCGATGAGCGCGCCTCGGGGCGCGGACCCCTCACCCCCGACCCCTCTCCCGCAAGGGGAGAGGGGAGGCTCTCCCCCACTATGCCCGCGATCTCGGGGCTGCCCAGCATGCCGATCTTGATCGCGGCGACGGAAAAATCCTCCAGCACCGCCTCGATCTGCGCGGCGACGATCTCGGGCGGCGCGGCATGGATCGCGCGGACGCCCTTCGTATTCTGCGCGGTCAGCGCGGTGACGGCGCTCGCGCCATAGACGCCGAGCGCGGCGAAGGTCTTGAGATCGGCCTGGACGCCCGCGCCCGCGCCGCTGTCAGAGCCGGCGATGGTCAGTACGATCTGCGTTCGCATCGTCATGCCGGATGCGTCGTCGCGATCCATTCCCTTGCGCGCGCCTCCGGGTCGGCGTTGAGGGTGATGTCGGTGACGACCGAGACGATGTCGGCGCCCGCGGCGAGACAGAGCTTCGCCCGCTCGACGCTAAGGCCGCCGATCGCCACCAGCGGAACTACGCCGATGCGGCGCTTCCATTCGCCGATGCGGTCCAGGCCCTGCGGCGCAAACGCCATGGCCTTGAGGATCGTCGGATAGATCGGGCCGAGCGCCACATAGTCGGGCTGAAGAGCGAGCGCGCGCTTAAGCTCGGCCTCGTCGTGCGTCGAGACGCCGAGCTTGACGCCGGCCTTCCGGACGGCCGCGATATCGGCCCCATCGAGGTCGCCCTGGCCGAGGTGCACCCAGGGCGCGCCTTCAGCAATCGCGACGCGCCAGTAGTCGTTGACGACGAGCGTCGCCCCGGCCGAGGCGCAGATTTTGAGCGCCTCGCGTGTCTCGCAAGCGACGGCGACCTCGTCTCGGTCCTTCACGCGCAACTGGATAAGCCGCGCGCCGACGCCGACGAGCCGCTCGACCCACCCGGCGCTGTCGACGATCGGGTAGAAGGGGTCCAATGCCGCCATCGAAGCAGCCCTCACCCCGGCCCTCTCCCGCAAGCGGGAGAGGGGGCGAACGCCTTCTCCCGCCTACGGGAGAAGGTGGACGCGCGAAGCGCGGCCGGATGAGGGTCATCCGCAGTCACGTCAGCACGGCCTTGCCCACCACGGGCGTCGAGGGCGCGGCCATGTCGCGCGGCTCCATCGGGCCGGCGAGGAAAGCGGCGCGGCCGGCCTCGATCGCCTGGCCGAAGGCCCGCGCCATGGCGACCGGATCGCCCGCCTTGGCGACCGCGGTGTTGAGGAGCACGCCGTCATAGCCAAGCTCCATCGCCGCGGCCGCCTGCGACGGCAGGCCGAGGCCAGCGTCGACGACCAGCGGAATGTCGGGGAAATGGGCGCGCAACGCGCGCAGGCCGAACACGTTGTTGAGCCCCTTGCCCGAGCCGATCGGCGAGCCCCAGGGCATCAGCACCTTGCACCCGGCTTCGACAAGTCGGTCGGCGACGACGAGGTCGTCGGTCGTATAGGGGAACACCTCGAAGCCATCGGCGGAGAGAATGCGCGCGGCCTCGACGAGTCCGAACACGTCGGGCTGCAGCGTGTCGGCTTCCCCGATCACTTCGAGCTTCACCCAGGGCGTGCCGAACACCTCGCGCGCCATCTGAGCCGTCGTCACCGCTTCCTTGACGCTGTAGCAGCCGGCGGTATTGGGCAGGACGCGCGCGCCGATATCGCGGATGAGCTTCCAGAAATCCTGCCCCTCCTTCAGCCGCGCCGACTCGCGGCGCAGCGACACGGTCAGAATTTCCGCGCCCGACGCCCGCGCCGCCTCGGCGAGGACTACGGGCGAGGGATATTGCGACGTGCCCAGCATCAGCCGCGAGCGAAGCTGCACGCCGTAGAGGATAAGGGTGGGGGATGGGGTCACGGACGTGTCCTTCAATGATTGCGGTCAGCCGTCACTGCGAGCGCCCCTCGATCGTCATGGCCGGGCTTGTCCCGGCCACATTTCCGCTTCGTCGGTCGTTCAAGTCTCGAACCCATGCGCGTTCCTGGAGTCCGGCGCTAGCCTTAGATGCGCGAAAGCGATTGAACCGCGTGGATGGCCGGGACAAGCCCGGCCATGACGTCGAAGCCGCAGCCAACATTGACCCTTCCTGCCGCCATCTCCTCACCCACCCTGCCGCGGCGCGAGAATCTCGATCCGGTCGCCCTCCTTCACCGGCGTGGCGTCACGAGCCCGCTTCGCCACGAATTCGCCGTTGAGCGCGGTTGCGACTTTCGCTTCGCCGTAGTCGAGCGCCGCGAGCGCCGCCGCCAGAGTCGCCGCTTCGATGTCGCGGCTTTCGCCGTTGACGATGATCCTCATGCTGTCGCCCCCGCGAACCCCCTCACGTGCGGCTGCTCTCCCGCCCGCTCGAACGCCAGGGCCGCAGCGCGCGCCGCAAAGGCCGGCGCGAGCAGAAAGCCGTGGCGGTAGAAACCGTTGACGAAGATGCGTCCGTCGCGCTCCTCGATTCGAGGTTCGTTGTCGGGATAAGCGG
>JAFAHO010000312.1 GCA_019237205.1 Hyphomicrobiales bacterium | reverse complement strand
CCTTCGAGGGCGACGAAGCTCAGCCGCCCGCCCCGCAAATCCCACACTCGCGCCGTGTTGTCCAAGGACGCCGTGACGACATGCGTCCCGTCCGGGCTGAACGAAGCGGACACGACCGCATGCTGATGCCCTTCGAGGGCGACGAAGGTCGGTTGCTCGCCCCGCCAGTCCCACACCCGCGCCGTCTTGTCCAAGGAAGCTGTGACGACGCGCGTCCCGTCCGGGCTGAACGAAGCGGAGGCGACCGAACCAGTGTGCCCTTCGAGGGCGACGAAGCTCGGGCGCTCGCCCCGCAAATCCCACACCCGCGCCGTCCTGTCAGCCGACGCCGTGACGACACGCGTCCCGTCCGGGCTGAACGAGGCAGAGCGGACCTCGTCGCGGTGGCCAGCAAGCGCGGTCTCGCGGTTCCGAAGCCAAGCCTGATGCAGGGCGGCCGCGGCCTCGTGAGACAGTGGGCGATCGCCGCCAAACCCCGGGTCGGGCAGGGCCTCCAGCGCGAGCAGCATCGCGGATAGGTGATCTCCTTCGCGGCTTGCCTGCTGGGCGAAGACTGCAAGCGCGCGCGACTCCTGCAGAAGGGCTTGATCGCGCTGCGTCTTGGCCCGTTCGACGGCCGCCTCCAAGTCTCGCACTCGCTGCGCCTCGGCGCTTTTCTGGCGTTCGGCCTCGTCCTCGCTCGCCTTGATGAAATCGAGTTGCAGCGCGGTCGGCTCCGCCGCGGTCCTGGGCCGGCTCTCTACCCACGCCTTCGCCAGCGCAATGTCCGGCGCGGACAGAAGCCGGCGATCCGGGGGTTTGCCGACCTCCTCCCATTCTTTCGCAAGCCGCAGGTAGCGCGTCTGCTCGCGGACCCAATCGAGGTCGGTGTTGAGGGCCGAGGCGAGGTCCGCCAGTCCCTTCCCGAGCCCCGAACCCGGGACATTCGGCTCGGAATAGCCATAGATGTAATTAAGATCCGTGAGTTGCGGTGGCGGCGTCGCGCCTTCGAGCGGTCGCGAGAGGACGGGAAAGACGCGCTTGCCGAGGCTCACCGCCTCCTCGACCTCCCAGGCGCAGATTTCCGAGCGCGCCGACGACGGCGAGAGCACGAAGATGACGGAGTCGGCGTCGCGGATCAGGACGCCGAGGCGCTTCTTCCACGCATCTCCGCCGGAAATACTTTCGCGGTCGATGGTGACGCCGAAGCCGAAGGCCGGAAGAGCCGCATGAAGCTGGTCCGCGAACGCGAGATCGTCGCGGCTGTAGGAGATGAAGACATTGAGCTTATCGCCCTGTCCGGCCGCTCCGGCCATCGACCGCACGCACTCACGCGCAAAAACCTGAGCCGATTGCTCGGTCAATCAATTCACACTAGCGCCGACGGCCTAATGCGACAAGGAGGGGAGCCGCCGCGAGGAGCCGGCTGGGAGTCAGGCCGCACCCCTCTGGACTGGCTATTTAGGGTGGCGTGACGATCCAGGGCCGCGACGAATAGTCTGTCTAATAAATCAAATGATTTCAATCTGTTAACCGATTTTGGTTTCCATGAAGCAGAAAATCTGGTAGCATTCGTTTTTGGCGAGCGGAATGTATAAATGCTGGTGGAGTATGTGGATTGGCAACGCGCCGCCGTGCTTCGGCGAACGGACGGGCTCGTTGCAAGGGGCTTTCGGCGGCGCCCGCGCTCAGTCCCGCGATAGTTGCAGAAAATGGCGCCTAAAACCTTGAACAAACTGCGCCGTGGACAAAACTAGGCGCCGCTCCAGCGGCTGCGGGGTTGGAACGGAATGGCGCCGCAACTCTTTGAAAAGACGGAATCAGCGCCCGAAATGGCAGACCGCCTCAAAAGCTGTTGCGGTCGTGATACGTCTGCAGGAACTGGCGCACCCGCGGCTCCCGGCTGTCGTGGAAGACGTGGCGCGGCGGGCCCTCTTCGATGATGCGGCCTTCGTCGATGAAGGCGATGCGGTCGGCGACATGGGCGGCAAACCCCATCTCGTGGGTGACGATCAGCATGGTCATGCCCTCCGAGGCGAGGCTCTTCATCACTTCGAGCACTTCGCCGACGAGCTCGGGATCGAGCGCGGACGTCGGCTCGTCGAACAGCATGAGCCGGGGCTGCATCGCGAGCGCGCGCGCGATCGCGACGCGCTGCTGCTGACCGCCCGAGAGATGAGAAGGGTAGGCGT
>JAFAHO010000110.1 GCA_019237205.1 Hyphomicrobiales bacterium | reverse complement strand
GTCTCCCCAGGCGTAGCCGGCAATGCCGACGACATGGCCGCCGAGGCCGCTCGAATAGGTCGACCATTCGTAATATTTATTGCCCGTAAAATCCGCGTGCTGGTTGGAGCCCGAAGTGGTCCAGTCCAACGAGGCTTCGGCGCCGATTACGAAACGCTGCGGAAACATGTATCGGTAGCCGATCTGGCCGCCGCCGATGAACGAGTTGAGGTGGTCGCTGCCGCTGTCCACCCACACACCGTTGACCGAGTTGAAGGTGTTGAAGTTGCTAGATCCCCAGGCCCACCCGACGTTGCCGCCGAAATAGAAGCCGGTCCAGTCGTATTCGGTGACGACGGGAATCGGAATCGGGGCCTTCTTGGTCGGCAGATCGGCCGCAAACGCAGGGGCAGCCAGGGCAATCGCCACGCTCGCCATCACGAGATTCTTCATCACGACCCCCTCGGCCCCGATGCGGGCATAAAACGGACTCAATTCATACACGCTGATTCGCCCACCGGCTGTGCCTATTCGGCCACAGTGCGAGCAAGAAACTCCGTCGCAATTCTGTCACACTCGGCGCGTCGTCATGTCTCCGGCGTGCCGGCCCGTCGCATGCCTTCGGTTATGCGCTCGCGCTGGGCGAGAAAGACGGGATTGTCGCTTTCTGCGCCGCCCTGGAAGCGGCGGATGCTGAAGCCCGGCGCCATTTCGAGGCCGAACTTGATCTCTGTCTCGGCCTCGCCTTGCCGGCCGATGAGAGACAGCGCCGCCGCGTTGTAGAAATGGTTGAGCGGATAGTTCCGGCTGGTGTCGATCGAGCGGCGGAAGAGATCCGCCGCCTCCTCGTCCCGGCTGAGATGGAGTTTGGCGAGAGCCTCGATATGGGTCCAGAGAAAGGCGGCGCCGTCGCTCGGCGAGATGCGGAACGCCTCGGCGACGTGGGCCTCCGTCTCTTCGGCCCGGCCGAGGGTGATCTTGGCGAAGCCAATCCATGCGTGCGCGGCGCCGAGGTTTCGGTTCAGCGCCAGGGCCCGCTCGAGCTCTCCGATGCCGCGGGAGGCGCGGTTGGTCAGGATCTGGACGTATCCCAGCCAGAGATGGGCCCAATAGTTGCGCGGCTGGATCGCGAGTCCCTTGAGGAGCAACGCCTCGGCCACTGAAAGCCGCTCACGGCGGTCGTCGCTGGCATAGATTGCCCCAAAGAGGACATCGACCCGCGCCGCGCCGACCAGAGCGTCGATATTCGACGGATCGAGTTCGACGGCCTTCTCGAATAGCCCCCGCGCACGCGTGAGGTTGTCGCGACGCCCCTTGTTGAAGGCGGCCACGCCTCTGAAATAATAGTCCATCGAATCGGGATTGGTCTCGCGTTCCGCTCGCTGCGCCTCGACTGCAATCAATTCCGGGCGCACCTGATTGGTGAGGTGGGAAACGATCTCGTCCTGCATGTCGAACAGATCGGCGAGCGGCTTGTCGAAACGGTCCGCCCAAAGATGGTTGCCGGTCACGCCGTCGATCAGCTGCACGTTGACGCGCATCCTGCTCGCGCCGCTCTGGATGCTGCCTTCGACAATGTAGCGGACGTTGAGCTCACGCCCGATCTGCTTGGCGTCGACCGTCTTGCCTTTGTAGGTGAACGCGGTGTTGCGCGCGACGACAAGGGCGCCGGTGATGCGCGAAAGGTCGGTCGTCAGGCTTTCGGTGACGCCGTCGGCGAAAGTCTCCAGGTCGACGCCGCCGCCCATATTGGCGAAGGGCAGGACCACGATCGAAAGGCGCGCCGGGCCGGGTCGCTCCGCCGGCGCCTCGAGGGGGGCGGGCTTCGCCTCGGCGGGCACGCCGACATCCAGCGAATACACCCGCATCGGATCGGCGATATTCTTCAATTCCTTGTGACCGAGATCGCTGACCGAGATGTCGAGCCGCCCCTTGACCTGGCGATAAGCGTCTTCGGAAAGGGCGATCGCGCCGGGCTTGGCGATTCCCTCGAGGCGGGCAGCGATGTTGACGCCGTCGCCCATCAGGTCGCCGTCGGCCTCCTCGACGACGTCGCCGAGATGGACGCCGACGCGAAACTCGATCCGGCGATCCGGCGACAGCCCGGCGTTGCGCTCCACCAGTCCGTTCTGCATCTCGATGGCGCAGCGCACCGCGTCCACCACGCTGCGAAACTCGACCAAAACGCCGTCGCCGGTGCGCTTGACCACCCGGCCGTGATGCACAGAAATGACCGGGTCGATCAGGTCGCTCCTGAGCGCGCGCAGCCGGGCCAGGATGCGATCCTCGTCGGCCCCGGCGAGCCGCGAGAAGCCGACGATGTCGGCGACCAGAATTGCCGCCAGCTTTCGGGTTACGATCATGGCGAGGCTCCGCGTCCCGGTCAGAATATAGGGCCGCGTCCGAAACATTCCAGAATCGGGGGAAACGCATTTGACGCGCTGCGTCGCCGAAGCCATGGTCTACGGCCCACCCAAAAGGAAATTCGCTCTTGCCTTCAGCCCGAATCGTCATCCCCGATCTGGCCGGCAAGGCGGTTCTGGTCACCGGTGGGTCGACCGGCATTGGGGCCGCGGTGGCGCTGGCTTTCGGCGAGCACGGGGCCAGGGTCGCAATCGGCTATCATGCGAGCGAGGCGCTTGCGCTCGCGATCAAGCGCGAGATCGAAGCCCGCGGCGGTGAAGCGCTCGCGGTCAAAGGCGACGTCGCAGACCCGGGCGAATGCGACCGCATCGTCGCCGAGACCGCGGCCGGATTCGGCCGTCTCGACGGCCTCGTCAACAATGCCGGTCTGATGCTCGGTCGAATTCCCTCGTTCGAGGCGGACGACGAGCGCGTGCGCGCGGTGATTGATCTCAATGCGCGTTCGGTCGTCTCGATGACCCGAGCCGCCGTCCCCTGGCTCGAGCGCCAGGGCGGCTTCATCATCAACACGACGTCGATCGCGGCCCGCCACGGCGGAGGCGGGGGCGCGGTCCTTTACGCTGCCGCCAAGGGCTTTGTTTCGACGCTCACGCGCGGCAATGCAAAGGAGCTGATTGCGAAGAAGATACGGGTGAACGCCGTTGCGCCCGGCGTGATCGCGACGCCGTTCCACGAACGCTACTCGGACGCTGAAATGATGGAAGCGATGCGCCGGACGATTCCGCTCGGCCGCTTGGGAACGCCGGAGGACTGCGTAGGCGCTTATCTCTTTCTCGCCTCGGAGGCGCTCAGTGGATACGTTGTCGGGCAGATCATCGAGGTCAACGGCGGCCAGCTGATGCCGTGATCCCGTCCTACTGCCTGTATTGCTGGATGCGCGTCGTGCGCAGCCCGGCGAGTCCGTACTGGTCGATCGACATCTGCCAGCTGAGGAACTCGTCGACGGTCAGAGTATAGCGCGAGCAGGCTTCATCGAGGGAAATGAGCCCGCCGCGAACCGCCGCGACCACTTCGGCCTTACGGCGAATGACCCAGCGGCGCGTGGTTGGAGGCGGCAAATCGGAGACCGTTAGCGGACTGCCGTCGGGGCCGATCACGTATTTCACCCTCGGCCGCATCGTGTCACTCATCGAACGCTCACTTGCACGCGGTACTGAAGCATCGGGACGATAGTTCAAGCGATTTAAGATTTGCCTAAACGGCAGCGGACCAAAAAACCACACTAACTGTTTCAAATCGCGTGATGTCTTACCTAAAGGTTAGCGCTCCTGATTTCGGCGCCAGGCCACGGCAGGTCGAACGTCCCCAGCACGGCAAAACTGGCGGCGGAGGCGGAATTGGTCTATGGGCTTGTCCTTGCGGGTCAAAAGCCCAATCTAAGCCAATGACCCGGCGAGTTCCGCCGGGACGAGACCGGAATGCTTGCGCCATCCCTCACGACGGCCGCGCGCCCAGCGACCAACAGCCTCGGCCTCGACACGGCCCCCGAAGACACGCGCGTGGTCGTGGCGATGTCGGGCGGGGTCGACTCGTCGGTCGTCGCGGCGATGCTCGCCGAGGAAGGCTACGACGTCGTCGGCGTCACGATGCAGCTCTACGATCACGGCGAGGCGACGCACCGCAAGGGCGCATGCTGCGCGGGCCAGGACATCCATGACGCCCGCGACGTCGCGGCGCGCCTCGGCATTCCCCATTACGTGCTCGACTACGAGCAGCGCTTTCGCGAGAAGGTGATTGAGCCGTTCGCGCGCGCCTATCTCGATGGCGAGACGCCCATCCCCTGCGTCGCCTGCAACCAGCAGATGAAGTTCGCCGACCTCTTTGCCTCGGCGAGGGACCTTGGCGCCGACCTCCTGGCGACCGGCCATTATGTCGTCGCGCGCGACGACGGTCGCGGCGGGCGGGCGCTCTACCGCGCCGCCGACGCGGACCGCGACCAGAGCTATTTCCTCTTCGCCACCACCCGCAACCAGCTCATGCGCCTGCGCTTTCCGCTCGGTGGGATGCCGAAGCCCGAGGTGCGGGAGCTTGCGCGCAAATACGGCCTCATCAACGCCGACAAGGCCGACAGTCAGGACATCTGCTTCGTTCCTGCCGGCCACTACAGCGACATGATCGAGCGCCTCATCCCCGGGGCCGCGATTCCTGGCGACATCGTCCATATCGACGGGCGCCCGCTGGGGCGTCATGCCGGCATCGTTCATTACACGATCGGCCAGCGGCGCGGCCTCGGCGTCGCCGCAACCGAGCCGCTCTATGTGGTAGCGCTCGACGCGGCCGGCGCCCGGGTGATCGTGGGGCCGCGCTCCGCGCTCGCCAAGACGCGCCTCACGCTCCGGGAAGTGAACTGGATCGGCGACGGCGAGCTCGCCGAAGCGCCGGCTTCCGGACTTCCGATCGCTGCGCGGGTGCGCTCGACTCGCCCGCCCGCTCCGGCGCTCCTGCGGCCGACCGGCGAGGTCGAATTCGTCGAGCCCGAGAGCGGCGTGTCGCCCGGGCAGGCTTGCGTCTTCTATGAGTCCGTCGACCCGCGCGCGCGGGTGCTGGGCGGCGGCTTCATCGCGGCGTCTTGAGGTTCGGGGAGAGGGCCCATGGCTGCATTCGACGAGGAAGCCGTTTTCGGCCCGAAGCTGAAGAAGCCGGCTGCTCATGAGATCGGCCAGAACCTCGACGACTTGTCTGAGCTCGAGCTCGCCGAGCGCATCGGGCTTCTGAAAGGGGAAATCGAGCGGCTCGAAGGGGCGATCCTGTCGCGGCAGGCGACGCGCACAGCGGCGGCCGCGGCGTTCAAAGCCTGACTCACAAACGGGAGGACCGCATGGCGATGCCGGCGCTCAAGGGAAAAACGCTTTTCATCACCGGCGCGTCGCGGGGGATCGGTCTGGCGATCGGCCTGCGCGCGGCGCGCGACGGCGCGAATGTCGCCATCGCCGCCAAGACCGCGGAAGCCAGCTCCAAGTTGCCCGGCACGATCTACACCGCCGCCAAAGAGATCGAGGCGGCGGGAGGCCGTGCGCTGCCGCTCGTCGTCGACGTGCGCGATGAGGCTGGCGTTCGCGGCGCAATCGATGAGACCGCGCGGCATTTCGGCGGCATCGACATTATCGTCAACAATGCGAGCGCGATCTCGCTGACCGACAGCCAGTCGACCGAGATGAAGCGCTTTGATCTCATGCACCAGATCAATACGCGAGGCACGTTCATGGTGTCCAAACTTGGGGCACCCCATCTGTTCAAGGCCGAGAATCCGCATATCCTCATGCTGTCGCCGCCTCTCGACATGAAGGAGAAATGGTTCGCCCGTCACACCGCCTATACGATGGCAAAATTCGGCATGAGCCTCGTCGTGCTCGGCCTCGCCGGCGAATTCCGCAGCAAGGGCGTCGCCGTCAACGCCTTGTGGCCACGCACGACGATCGCGACCGCGGCGGTGAAGAATCTGCTCGGCGGCGACGCGCTGATGCGCGCTTCGCGCACGCCCGAAATCCTCGCCGACGCGGCGCATCTCATTTTCTGCAAGCCGGCGCGCGAATTCACCGGCCGCTTCCTGATCGATGACACGTTCCTGGCCGAGAACGGCGTCACCGAATTCGACCATTACCGCGCCGACCCGACGCACGATCTCTCCGTCGATTTCTTCGTGCCTGACGACAGCGTCGCGCCGGCGCCGCTCTCGCGGCTGAGAGGCTAGGACGAGCAGCGCCTGCGTTCTTCCGACGGCCGCGCAGCGATATAGAGAGATTGTTAACGGTCACGGTGTATGAAGGTTATCGACCTGTCCTGGCGGGTCTTGAATGGGGCAATTCCGCCCTTTCAGTTCGACTCCTCCGATCTGATCGCCTCGCAAAGCCGCCTCCGGGCGGCTTTTTTTGTTTGCAAGCGCCGAAATCGCGTTAAGGTTATTTCCGGGTAAACGCCCAAGTCAGCCGAGCTGGCCTTATGATTGCAAAGCGGCTGCGCAGATGCGGGAGGCAGCCGAGCGAGCGTTTTCGGCGTCGGCAAAGGCGGGGTGAAGCGTATGGGTCGCCAGTTCGATGGATCGACGCGGCAGCTTGCCGCCGCGGGGCTTCCGCCGCCGGCGGTCCCTTTCGTTTATCGCCACGCGGCCTCGCCCGCGTTCAAGGATCTGTTTCGCGAGGGCATGGCGCTCGTCGAAGAGGCGGCCGCCTATCTTGACGGCCCCGGGCGAACGGAATCGCGCGCGCTCCCCCGGCCGACCGCGCTTGCCTACGCGACAGAAAGCATGCGCCTGACCACCCGCCTCATGCAGGTTGCCTCCTGGCTCCTGCTTCAGCGCGCCGTCAACGAGGGCGAGCTGACGCGGACCCAGGCGCTCGCCGAACGTCATCGGGTCAAGCTCTCACGCCAGGATCTCGGCTGCCCGCCCGAGGTGTACGATCAGCTTCCGGCGATTCTCCGCGATCTGGGCTGGCGTTCGCTTCGCATCCAGGAACGGGTCATCCATCTCGACCGCAGCCTCGCGATCGCCCGTTCGCCGGAGCCCATGGAACGGCATTGCGAAGTCGCCCTGCAGCATGAGCGTCTGCGCGCGGCATTTTCGAACTGATTGGCGATCGGGCGATCGCGCGGCGGCCCGAAGGGCCAGATGGAGCCACAGCGACGCGATCCGAAGGACTTGCCACAATCCCGGTTTTGGCCGCATTGGTCGGCGAGATTGCCGTCTCCTTGAGTACCCTCGCCGCCCATGCCGTCGCCGCCCTGTTCTCTCACCCTCATCACGCCGCTGCTCTCCGTCGCCGACGCCGGCGCGTTCGCCAAGATCTTCGCCGAAGTCCTCGCCGCAGCGCCCGCGGCGAGCGTCCTTGTCAAGCTCTCGCCCGGCGCGGAAGGCGAGGCGAAGGCGATCGTCGCGCCGCTCCTGAAGGCGGCGGTCGCGGCGGATTGCGCGCTGCTCCTGGAGAATGATGCGCGGCTCGCCGCAAGGCTTGGCGCCGACGGCGTCCACGTGGCCGGCGCAGGGGAAGCGCTCGAGGAGGCGCTCGAAAGCTTGAAGCCGCAACGGATCGTCGGCGCCGGCGCACTTCGGTTGCGCGACGAGGCAATGACCGCGGGCGAGATGGGCGCCGATTACGTGATGTTCGGCGAGCCGCGCGGCGCCGTCCCGGCCATGGCGCTGGAGCTGCTCGTCGAGCGGGTCGCCTGGTGGGCAGAAATCTTCGAGACCCCTTGCGTCGCCTACGCGGAGTCGATCGAGGCGGCGGGCCGGCTCGCCCGCGCCGGCGCAGATTTCGTTGCGCTCGACGATGCGATCTGGAAGGCGTCTTCGCCGCCCGAGGCCACCCGACGGGCCCAAGGGCTGCTCATCGAAATCGCGGCGGAGTCGCCGTGATCCGGCCCGCACTCGTCCTCGCGCTCGCGCTGGCGCTCGTTCGCGCCGCTACGGCCCAGAACGCCACTCAGCCGAACGTCGCTTCCCCGCTTGGCGTCCCTGCCGTGGGGATCGGCGCCCAGACGCCCGCGCCTGCGGCGGCCATGACCCCGCTGCCTCCGCGCGCCGACGGAAAGCCACCGGATTTCGCCTTCGGCGCCTACCAGCGCGGCAACTTCCTGTTCGCGCTCAAAGAAGCGGAGCGCCGCCTCGACGACAATCCCAAGGACGCGGCGGCGATGACGCTGATCGGGGCCATCTATCACGACGGCGCCGCAGTCGGCCGCAGCGACCTCGAGGCCTCGCGCTGGTATCGTCTGGCGAGCAATCTCGGCGATCCGCAGGCGGCTTACGAACTTGGCGTGCTGCTGCTCGAGGGCGCCGACGGCGTCCCGAAGGACCGTGACGCCGCCAAAGCGCAGTTCGAGCTCGCCGCCGCCAAGAACCACTCCGCTGCGCTCTACAATCTCGGCGTCATGGCGCTCGACGCGAGCAACGGCCGGACGCCCGACTTCGCCAAGGCCGCGCAATTGTTCCTGCGGTCCGCCTATGCGGGCGACGACGACGGCGCCTATTCCTATGGGGTCATGCTGCGGGAGGGCAAGGGCGTCCGGCAGGACATCATCGAGTCGGCGCACTGGCTCAAGCGCGCCGCCGATGCCGGCATCGTCGCCGGCCAGGTAGAATATGCGATTATGCTGTTCAACGGCGAAGGCGTAACGAAGGACGAGGCCGGCGCGGTCAAGCTTCTCAAGATCGCCGCGGCGAAGGGCAACCCGATCGCCCAGAACCGCATCGCTCATCTTTACGCCGTCGGCCGCGTCGTCGAGCGCGATCTCGCCAAGGCCGCCGCCTGGAATAGTTTCGCCAAGGCGGCCGGCCTCGCCGATCAGAGTCTCGACGTCGCCACCGCCAACCTGACGCCGGACGAGCGCAAACGCTTCACCAAGATCGTACGCGACCAGATCGGCTACTGACCGCGCGCCGCATGGTTGCGCTGGCGTCATTCTGGCCGTCTATTGGGACAATGAGGAGGTCTTAAGCCCATGACCCAGCTGAACGCACGCGTCGGCGAAGCGACCGAGCGGATCGAAAGGCGCAGCCGCGCCACGCGCCAGGCCTATCTCGATCGCATCGACGCTGCTGTCGCCAAGGGACCGACGCGCAAGCGGCTTGGCTGCGCCAATTTCGCCCATGGCTTCGCTGCGTGCGCGCCGGGTGACAAGGAGGCGTTGCGCGACGGGTCGGGGCCCAATCTCGCGATCGTCACGGCATACAACGACATGCTGTCCGCCCATCAGCCTTATGCGCGCTTTCCGGATCTTATCAAAGAAGCTGCGCGCGCCGCAGGCGGGTCGGCGCAGGTCGCGGGCGGCGTGCCGGCGATGTGCGACGGCGTCACCCAGGGCGAAAAGGGCATGGATCTGTCGCTCTTCTCGCGCGACGTCATCGCGCTTTCGACCGCGGTCGCCCTGTCGCACGACATGTTCGACGCCGCGGTCTATCTCGGGATCTGCGACAAGATCGTGCCGGGACTGCTGATCGGCGCCTTGTCGTTCGGCCATCTGCCGGCGGTGTTCCTGCCGGCCGGGCCGATGCCGTCGGGCCTCGCCAATGACGACAAATCGAAGATCCGTCAGCTCTACGCCGAGGGTAAGGCGACGCGCGCCGAGCTTCTGGCTGCAGAGGCCGCCGCCTACCACGCGCCCGGCACCTGCACCTTCTACGGCACCGCCAACACCAATCAGATGCTGATGGAGATCATGGGGCTCCATCTGCCCGGAGCCTCGTTCGTCAATCCGAACACGCCGCTGCGTGATGCGCTGACCACGCTCGGCGTCAGGCGGGCGCTGGAGCTGACCGCGCTCGGCAATCATTTTACCCCGATCGGCCACGTCATCGACGAGCGGGCGGTCGTCAACGGCGCGGTCGGCCTCCATGCGACGGGCGGCTCGACCAATCTCACTATTCACCTCATCGCGATGGCCGCCGCCGCGGGCATTGCGCTCACCTGGGAGGATTTCGCCGATCTCGCGGAAGTGACGCCGCTGATGACCCGCATCTATCCGAACGGCAAGGCAGACGTGAACCATTTCCAGGCCGCCGGCGGCATGGGCCTCCTCATCCGCGAACTCCTCGGCGCTGGCCTGCTGCATGACGGCGCGCGAACGGTCTGGGGCGATAGCCTTGCTGATTACGCCGTCGAGCCGCGTCTCGACGCCGACGGCTCGGTCTCATGGACTGCTGCGCCCGCCCGCTCAGGCGATCCGACCGTTCTGCGCAAGGCGGCCGATCCGTTCCAGCCGACGGGGGGTTTGCGTGTTCTCGAGGGCCCGCTCGGACGCGCCGTCATCAAGACCTCCGCGGTCGCTTCGGACCGGCATGTGATCGAGGCGCCGGCGCGCGTGTTCCACAGCCAGGAGGAGCTGCACGCCGCGTTTCGCGCCGGCGAGCTCGACTGCGACTTTGTCGCGGTCGTACGCTTCCAGGGGCCGAAGGCGATCGGCATGCCTGAATTGCACAAGCTGATGCCGCCGCTGGGCGTCTTGCAGGATCGCGGCCGACGAGTGGCCCTCGTCACCGACGGGCGCCTGTCGGGCGCCTCAGGCAAGGTGCCCTCCGCGATCCACGTCACCCCGGAAGCGGCGGCAGGCGGGCCGATCGCCAAGATTCGCGACGGCGACATCATCCGTCTCGACGCGACCAACGGACGTCTCGAAGTCAAGGCCGCAGGCGAAGACTGGGGCGCGCGAACGCCGGTTGAAGCCGATCTCTCGGCCGCCCATGTCGGCGTGGGACGCGAACTATTCGGCGCGTTCCGCGCCTCCGTCAGTGCGGCCGACGAGGGCGCGGCGATCTTTCGCGCCGCCTGACCCGAAGCCCCAGTCACCGCCTTGAGACTTCGTTCACCATCCTTGGGCGATACCGGCCTCTCTCCTCATGAAGAGGCTTCCCGATGCCGTCCCGCGTCTGGCTCGCTGTCGCATTCCTCATCGCCTTTGGCGCGCCGCCGGCGCGGACCGAGACGAATGGGCCGGCGGCCACGATGCGGACGTCCTCCCGCCCGGAGGACGCTTCGCCGGCCGAGCGGGGCCTCGATCCCGCTCTCTTTGCCGAAGCGGGCGGACGCAACGCGGCTCAAGCGCAATAGCGCCAATCCGGCGGCGGTTCCTTGCGCCGCCTGATCCTCATCGAACCCGTCGCCCAGTCGGCTGTCTGGGCGCGCCGGCTTTCGATCTTCGCCCTCGCGATCGCCGCAGTCGCGATCGCGCTTTCTCGCTTTCGTGCGGCCGATCCGGCAGCCGTGCTGACCGTGTTCGGCGCCGCCCTGGTCATAGCCGCGCTTGCCGCGCTGCTTGCGACCGCCGCCGCCTCGATCATCTGGCGCGACGGATTGCGCGGAGCGCAGCAGGCCGCGCTGGGCCTCGTGCTCGCTGCGGCTCTCCTTGCCTATCCGGTCTATCTGGCGGCGCTCGCCTTCGTCCTGCCCCCACTGAACGACATCTCGACCGACCTCAAGGCGCCCCCGGCGTTCCTGCTTTCGGCGAAGGCGCGCGAGGCGCGGGCCGGAGGCGAGCCGCCACCGCCGAGCGACGAGACCCGCGCAGCGCAGCGGGCCGCCTATCCGGATATCGCGACCGTGATGGTCGAGATGGATTCGACCCAAGCCTATCAACTGGCGCTCAGCGTCGCGAGTGACCTCGGCTGGCGCGTCGTCGATTCCGAGCCGCCGAACCTCAACGGCGACGGCGCGGCGCTGATCGAGGCGACCTCCAAATCGCTGTTCTTCGGGTTCGTCAGCGACATCGCAATCCGAATCCGGCCGGGGGCGACTGAGACAGCGATCGACGCACGTTCCGTCTCGCGCCTCGGCGGTCACGATTTCGGATCGAACGCCGGGCGCGTGCGCAAATTCATCGCGGCGGTGAATGAGGAGACGCAGGAGCGCTGAGCTGGCTCAGGCGCGGCGAAACCGCGCTTCGCCTGCGACGGGCGCCTCGGCGACGACCTGCCCCCGCTCGCGAAGGTCTTCGAGATGGGCGAGCGTCGAAAGGCCGGCGGCGCGGGCGAGCGAGGGATCGAGGCCCACATAGACCCGGGCGACGAGGTCGGGGATGGTCTCGACGCCATCGGCGAGCGCCGCGAGGATCGAGGCTTCCCGCTGCCGGCGGTGATGGGCGATGGCGCGCACATAGCGCTGCGGTTCGACGACGGGCCCGCCATGGCCCGGCCAGTAGATCCGCTCGTCGCGGGCGCGCACCTTGTCGAGCGAAGCCATATAGGCCCCCATCGAGCCGTCAGGCGGCGCGACGACGGAGGTCGACCAAGCCATCACATGATCGCCGGAAAAGAGCGCCCGCTCTTCCAGAAGCGCAAGACAGAGATGATTGGCGCAATGGCCCGGCGTGGCGACGGCCTCGATGGCGAAGCCCGATCCGTAGAACCGCTCCCCGTCGCCGAGCACGGCGTCAGGCGTGTAGTCGCGATCATGCGAGGAATCGAGGCCGCCGGTCCCGTCTCCCTTTGACGCGAAGGGCCCGGCGCCAACGACCCGCGCGCCCGTAGCCTGCCGCAGCCGGTTCGCAAGCGCGCTGTGATCGCGATGCGTATGAGTGACGAGGATCGTCTCGACCCGCTCGCCCCCGACCGCAGCCAGAATCGCCTTGAGATGCGCTTCGTCCGCTGGGCCCGGATCGACGACCGCGACCGCGCCTTTCCCGACGATATAGGTGCAGGTGCCATTGAAGGTGAAAGGCGAAGCGTTCGGCGCAACGAGGCGGCGCACAAGCGGCGAGAGCCGGGTCAGGGCGCGCGGGGGCGCCTGCCGGGCGTCGGCGAAGAGATCCGGTTCGTTCTCGTCGGCCACCCGCCTGCTCCTTTCGGGTCTTGCGCGCTCGGCGCCTCATCGCCTTGTCATGATAGCCCGGCGCGGATAAGAGGCGAAAGCCGCGCTCCTTCCCCCGTCCTCCCCGGAGACACAATGACCGACGCCCTCGACGCGACGCTCGCCGCGACTCTCTGGCCGACGCGGCGGTCCCTGCGCTTCGCGCGCAACGCGGCGCTTGCGGTCGGCGGCGCGCTGGCGCTCGCCCTTTCGGCCAAGATCCAGGTCCCGTTCGCTCCCGTTCCGATGACGCTTCAGTCGCTCGTGGTGCTTGCGCTCGGCGCGGCGTACGGCGCGCGGCTCGCTGCGGCGACCGTCGCGCTCTACCTCCTCGAAGGCCTCGTCGGCCTGCCGGTCTTTGCCGGCGCGCTGGCTGGACCGGCCTACATGGCAGGCCCCACCGGCGGTTTTCTTGCCGGCTTCCTCGTCGCCGCGCCGCTGGTCGGGAGCCTTGCCGAGCGGGGCTGGGACCGTTCATGGCGCCTGCTGCTTGCCGCAATGGCGCTCGGCCATCTCGCTATCTTCACACTCGGCTTCGCCTGGCTCGCCATCCTGATCGGGCCGGAGAAGGCGTTCATGCTCGGCGTCGCGCCCTTCGCGCTGGCTACGATCGTCAAAACCCTGCTCGCCTGCGCTCTCGTCGTC
This sequence comes from Hyphomicrobiales bacterium, assembly GCA_019237205.1. GTDB lineage: Bacteria > Pseudomonadota > Alphaproteobacteria > Rhizobiales > Beijerinckiaceae > Roseiarcus. The sequence continues at coordinate 4,405 of JAFAHO010000110.1, read as the reverse complement.
GCCGCCTGGAGCGCGCTCGATCGAGCGCCGGGCGTCTAACGCAGGCGCGCCGATGGCGGCCGCTCACGAGCGCAAAGGGCCGCCCGAGAGGAGCGCCTTCGCGCGCTTCGTGCCCCTCGCGACGCGCTGGAGCGACAACGACGCTTACGGCCATCTCAACAACATCGTCTACTACGCGCTGTTCGACACGGCGGTGAACGCGATCCTGATCGAAGCCGGCCTGCTCGACCCTGCGACGAGCGCCGTCGTCGGTCTCGTCATCGAGAGCAACTGCCGCTTCTACGACAGCCTTGCCTATCCCGAACCGGCCGAAGTCGGCGTCGCCGTCGAACGTCTCGGCCGCTCCTCGGTGCGCTATCATCTCGCGGTGTTCAAGGCCGGCGCGCAGCGCGCCGCGGCCGCCGGCGGCTACACTCATGTCTATGTCGATCGCGCGACCAATCGCCCGGTGGCGATTCCCGAGGAGCATCGGGCGCTGATGGAGAGGCTCAAGGTCGGATGCTCTTGATCGCCGCGCGCGTTTGAGGCATAGGACCGTCCCTTAAATTCATCCGCCGTGGGCCTTCCCCCGCGGGAAGAACCATTGGTGAGAGCCGTGAAAGTCCGCAATTCGCTGAAATCCCTGCGCAAGCGCCATCGCGACAACCGCCTCGTGCGGCGCAAGGGCCGCGTCTACATCATCAACAAGACCCAGAAGCGCTTCAAGGCGCGCCAGGGCTGACGGCAGCCGTTGGACTTTTTGACGGACCGCGATATTTTGCCGGCATGAGACTTCGCGCGACGTCTCTCCTTGCGGCGCTCGTCTTCGCGGTCCTCCCGGCCAGTCTGGAAGCGCGCGCCGACGAGAGCCCGACCGCGCCGGCGCCGAACGCCAAGCCCGAAGCGCAGGAAGCGCCGGAACCCAAGACGCCCGCCGAACTGCGGACCGAGCTTTATGCCCGCCTCGCCGCCTCGAGCGACGCCGACGAGACCGACGGACTCGTCGGGCTTCTGTTCTCGGCCTATGCGCAATCTGGTTCCGACGCCGCCGACCTCCTGCTTGAGCGCGCGCGCAAGGCGATGGGAGAAAAGGAATTCGACGCCGCCGGGAAAATCCTCGATGCGACGATCGCGCTCCTGCCCGACTGGGCGGAGGGGTGGAACGCGCGGGCGACGCTGCGCTATCTCGACGACGATTACGACGGGTCGATGGCCGATGTCGCCGAGACCTTGAAGCGCGAGCCGCGCCACCTCGGGGCGCTCATGGGGATGTCCCACATTCTCGAGGCGCGCGACAAGAAGGAGCAGGCGCTCAAAGTCTGCGAACGCGTCCTCGCCATTGCGCCGCACTGGCGCAACGCGGAAAAGACGGCGGACCGGCTCAAGTCCGCGATCGCGGACGAGGAACTGTGAGCCGCGCCATCCTGCGCCCAGAGGCGCAGTGACGGTCCTTATTTTTGCTCTCGCCCTTTTCGCTGCGCTCGGGGTCTTTACCGCCGTTCAGACGCGGCGGATCGAGGCCCGCTATCCGCCGGCCGGGACGCGCGTCGAGATCGGCGACGCCGCCGTGCACGTTCTCGAGCGGGCTCCGCTCGGCGAGCCGCGGGGCGCAGTCCTGATGGTTCACGGCGCTTCGGGCAATGCGGCCGACCTCGACGTCGCGTTGGCCGGACGGTTGAGCGATGCGGGCTTCAGGGCGCTCAGCGTCGATCGCCCAGGCCATGGCTGGAGCGCCCGCCTCGACGGCAACCAGCGCTCGTCCCCCGTCCTTCAGGCCGAAGCGATCGTGCGCGCGGCGCAGTGCGTCGGGGTCGATGAGGCGATCGTCGTCGGCCATTCGCTGGGTTGCGTCACCAGCCTCGCGATGGCGCTCGAGGCGCCCGGCTTCGTGCGCGCGCTCATTCTGATCGCCCCCGTCAGCCATCCGTGGCCCGGCGGAGTCGCGTGGTATTACACGGCGGGGGCCGACCCCGTATTCGGGCCGCCGCTCCGTCGACTGCTGACGTTGCCGGTCGGCATGGCGCGCATGCGCGGCGCCGTGAGAGCTGTGTTCGCGCCCAATCCGACGCCGGCCGGCTTCATCGAGGCGACGCGCCTGCCGCTCGTCTTGAGGCCGCTGCACTTTCGCGCCAACTGCGAGGATGTCGCTCATGCCGAAACGGCGGTCGCCGCGCTCTCGCCGCGCTATGGCGCGATCCGCGCGCCGACCGAGATCGTCACCGGCGACTCCGACCGCGTCGTCTACGCCCACATCCATTCGGCCGGATCAGCGCGCGATATCCCCGGCGCGCGGCTCACGACGCTTGCGGGCGTCGGCCATTCGCCCCACCATGTCGCGCCGGAACGGGTGGTCGAGATCATCCTCGAGGCCGAGCGACGGGCGCGCGAGCGGGAGACTGAGCGGGCTTGAGCCCCCTCACGGCGGCGACCCGGACCGGCCGCGCGAATCTGCAGGCGGACCAAACGATTTCAGCGCCGTAGGCGCCTTTCTCTGCAACTTTGCAACTTTGTCCCTTTGTCCCTTTCAGCGGCGGGATGGCGGCGCTGCGCGACATCAGGACTCCAATAATTAACTTATGCAATATGTTATTAATCCGCGCAGTCAACGACGCTGGGCCGTTGACCGTCCAAAGCCGACACGGATTGTCGCCTGCCGCGCCAGTTCGGCCTTGAGCGCCCCGGCTTGGGTCACGGCAGGTTGCGCAAGAGGCCGCACGCGGCTTCGAGCGTCAGTTGCTGGGCCGAGCCCGGCGTCATCCAGACGAACCAGGTGATGTCATCGACGACGCCGGAAGCCGGGACGTTGGCCCAGGTCTGCAGACCCTTCAGCGCGGCGAGCGTCACGGGGCCGAATTGGCCGTCGATCGCGCCGGCGTAGGCCGGAAATTGGATGGCGATGTCTGCGCCCTTCAATGCCTGCTGGAGCCACGCCACCGCCGGACCGGTCGAGCCGCTGGACAAGGTGGGCGAGGCCTCGCGATAGGGCGGCAACTTGGCCCAGGTGGCGGGTCCGACGATTCCGTCGACCGTCAGGCCGTTGCTCTGCTGAAAGCTCTTGACGCTGGCCTCGAGCGTCGCATCGAACACCCCGTTGATCGGGCCGAACAGATTCCAGAGCTGATGGCGGGCGAGCACGCGCTGCAGGCGCTTCACGTCGTCTCCGGTCGAGCCGGGACCAATTGTTGCGGGCATCGAGACCTCCCAAGGTTGAAGCCGGGCGAGCCAATCCCTCGGCCGACCGGCTTTACCGGAATGCCCGAGGGGCGCCAAACCGTCTGTGAGGGCAGTCACATGAGATCGCGGCCGCGCGCCGCTTGCGGCGGGGTGTGCATCCGGGTAATGTTGACTGAGACAACACTCCCGGGCATGCCGCCATGACCCTCACCGACGAGGTGCGCAGCTTCAACCGGTTCTACACGCTTAAAATCGGCCTCCTCGAACGGCATCTGCCGGCGAGCGCGCTCTCCCTGCCGGAGGCGCGGGTCCTGTACGAGCTGGCGCATGCCCTCGAACCGGGTTGCACGGCCGCGGAAATCGGCCGGCGCCTGCGGATGGACAAGGCGCACATGAGCCGGATCGTCGCCCGGCTCCGCGCGCGAAAACTGGTGGGGAGCCGCGTGAGCCAAGCGCATGGCAAGCATGTGCTGCTCTCTCTGACGAACGCGGGCAGTCAGGCCTTCGCCGCCGCCGACGCCGGCGCGCGGGCGCAGGTCGACGCGCTTCTTTCGCCCGTCGACGCCGCCGGCCGGGATCGCCTCGCAAATGCGATGCGCGACATCCGCGCCGTGCTCGGCGACCGCGAGGCGGAAGACGGAGAGCCGCGGCTGCGCCCGCTTGCGCCCGGAGACATTAGCTGGATCGTTCATCGCCAGACCGTTCTCTATCATCAGGAGTACGGCTGGGATTGGACCTACGAAGGCCTCGCCAGCCGGATCCTCGGCGCCTTCGTCGCCGAGTTCGACCCGACGCGGGAGGACGGCTGGGTCGCCGAGCGCCGCGGCGAGATCGTCGGCTCGATCTTCCTGATGAAAGGCGACGAGCCCAGCGTCGCCAAGCTGAGGCTTCTCTACGTCGAGCCGAGCGCGCGCGGCCTCGGCCTCGGGCGCACGCTCGTCGACACATGTATCGCGCGGGCGCGCGCGCTCGGCTACCGCCGGCTCACCTTATGGACCAACGACGTGCTCGCCTCCGCGCGGCGCACCTATCAGGCGGCGGGATTCCGCCTGACCCGCGAGGCGCCGCATCATTCGTTTGGCCATGACCTCGTCGGCCAGACCTGGGACCTCGAGCTGCGAGATAGCGCGATTTGACGGACGCGATACCATCATCGCAAGCTCAAGGAGACGCGGGAACTTGTTCACATGATGCGGATCGCCGTCACTGGCGCCATGGGTCAGGTGGCGACCTCGCTGATCGAGCAGGCGGG
>JAFAHO010000052.1 GCA_019237205.1 Hyphomicrobiales bacterium | reverse complement strand
CCAGGTTGGTTGGTCGGCAAATGCGGCTCAATCTTCGACCATTGGTCATCGCTGAACCAAAACAAATCCGCACTCATCGGCTTGGCTCCCATTCGGTTGACCAAGCTCTTGAATCAACACATGGTTAATTAGGTCTTAACCCTAGCTTCGAGTGCAAGGTTTATCTCAGTTCGCGAACGCCCTACCGACGGAGCCGTAAGAAACCTCCCGAATGGCGGAGTAGCCACTGTAAACTCAAACACGATGAATTCTCCTGCCGAAGCGAGAGGTCCGAGTCAGCTGTAATAGTCAGTCACCGCCCGGAGGCGTCATCGCCGCGGACGAAGTTTTCCTCATGAACGCGGCCGCGGACTCGCTCGACGGCCGGTACTTCGGGCCGCTGCCCGCCGCCTCGATCATCGGCCGAGCCGCTCCTCTTTGGACCCATCCAAGCGCCGAAGAGGAGTGAAGATGCCATATCTGCGCAATTCGGCCTCGGCGCGTTTGTCCGCTGAGCCGCTGAACCGCTCCCTGTTTCAGGCGAGGTCTCTCGTCACTGAGATGAACCTGGCCAGCCGAAACCAAGCGTCGGCCGGAAGCGCTTTGTCTCCGTTCCGGCGCCGGCGGAACGCCACGGGGCGCATCTCGCTGCCATCGGCTTTCCCTCGCGACTCGATCCGATCTGACAATCGAGTCGCAGGTCGCGGCGCCCGGCGCGACCTGGCTCGACCGTCAGCTTCTGGCGAAAGAATCCGTGCTGAGCAGCGCCGGTTTTGGCGCAGACGCGCGCGAAGCAATGGAACGGCGTGTCGATCATCTGGTCGAGCAGGGCCTTGCGGAGCGACGCGGGCAGCGGGTCATCTTCGCCCGCGATCTTCTCGATACGCTGCGCCGCCGCGAGCTCGGCGAAGCCGCTGCGGCGCTCGCTGCGGAGACCGGCCTTGCCTATCGGCCTTCGGCCGAAGGAGAACGCGTATCCGGTGCCTACCGCCAGCGCGTCGACCTCTCCTCGGGTCGGTTCGCCATGATCGACGACGGACTTGGCTTCCAGCTCGTGCCGTGGCGGCCGGCGCTCGAGCGCGAGCTCGGCAGACAGGTCAACGGAGTCGTAGGTCCCGGAGGCAGCGTCCACTGGGACTTCGGGCGCAAGCGCGGGTTGGGCCTGTGAGGAATGGCGCACCCAATTGGGCGCTGCCGAGGCTCGGATTCCGGAACCATGATTTGTCCGGTTCTCGCGCCACGCTATCCGCGAGCCGGAAGCCCATCGATTTGGCCTTGAAGCGCACGCGAACGCCATCCGTGATCTGCCGCCATGAACGCGACCAAGATCCTCTGGGGCCAAGTCCTTCTCGTGAGCGCGGTCACGCTCGCGTTCGTGTGGGCGGCGACGGAATGGGTCGCCTGGTGCCTGGCGTTCCAACCCGAGCTCGGCCGGCCCTGGTTCACGCTATTCGGCTGGGGCGTCTATCAGCCGCTGGCTTTCTTCTGGTGGTGGTTCGCTTACGATGCCTATGCCCGGGATGTTTTTGTCGAAGGGGCCTATGTCGCCGCTTCGGGCGGAATCGCCGCAATTGTCGTGGCAATCGCGATGTCCGTCTGGCGCGCACGGGAGGCGAAGCGGGCCACGACCTACGGTTCAGCGCGCCGGGCGGAGACCAAGGAGATTCACAAGGCCGGTCTCCTTGGCCGCGACGGCGCGGTGCTCGGCCGCTGGCGAAACGCATATGTTCGCCATGACGGCCCCGAGCACGTTCTGTGCTTTGCGCCGACCCGATCGGGCAAGGGCGTCGGCTTGGTCGTTCCGACGCTCTTGACCTGGCCCGGCTCGGCCATCGTCCACGACATCAAGGGCGAAAACTGGATGCTGACAGCCGGCTGGCGCTCTCGCTTCGGCCGCGCGCTTCTGTTCGATCCGACCAATCGAGCCAGCGCCGCTTACAATCCGCTCCTGGAAGTCCGCCACGGCGAGTGGGAAGTCCGCGACGTCCAGAACATCGCCGACGTTCTCGTTGACCCTGAAGGCGCGCTCGAGCGCCGCAATCACTGGGAAAAGACCAGCCATTCGCTGCTCGTGGGCGCCATCCTGCATGTGCTCTACGCCGAACCCGACAAGACGCTAGCCGGCGTCGCCAACTTCCTCTCGGATCCGCGCCGGCCGATCGAGACGACACTCCGCGCGATGATGTCGACGCCACATCTCGTCGAGGCAGGCGTACATCCTGTCGTCGCCAGTTCCGCACGCGAGCTGCTCAATAAGAGCGAGAACGAGCGCTCCGGCGTCTTGTCGACCGCCATGTCGTTCCTCGGCCTCTATCGCGATCCTGTCGTCGCGACGGTCACGCGCCAATGCGATTGGCGCATTCGCGACCTTGTCGAGGGCCAGTCGCCGGCGACGCTCTACCTGGTCGTCCCGCCCTCAGACATCAGCCGCACCAAACCGCTCGTGCGGCTGATCCTGAACCAGATCGGCCGGCGGCTGACCGAAGACCTCGAGGCGAATCGGCGCCGGCATCGCCTCCTTCTGATGCTCGACGAGTTCCCGGCGTTGGGGCGCCTCGACTTCTTCGAGAGCGCACTCGCCTTCATGGCCGGCTACGGCCTTAAAAGCTTCCTGATCGCCCAGTCGCTGAACCAGATCGAGAAGGCCTACGGTCAGAACAACTCGATCCTCGACAACTGCCACGTGCGCGTGAGCTTTGCGACCAATGACGAACGAACGGCCAAACGCGTCTCAGACGCCCTCGGCACGGCCACGGAAATGCGCGCGATGAAGAATTATGCCGGTCACCGGCTGACCCCTTGGCTCGGACACCTGATGGTGTCGCGGCAAGAAACGGCGCGGCCGCTGCTCACGCCCGGCGAGGTAATGCAGCTGCCGCCGGGCGATGAGCTCGTTCTCGTCTCCGGCTGCCATCCGATCCGCGCCAAGAAGGCCCGCTACTACGAGGACGGAGAGCTGGGGACTCGAATCCTGCCCCCGCCGCAGCTCTCGCGCGATAGTGTTGGGAGGGTCAGCGAGGTCACGCCCCCGCTTGCGGCTTCGGCGGATTGGGCGGGCTTCATTGCCGAGGCGCCTTGGACATTCGCAAATGACCCCGCGAACGGCGGCATCCGACGGGAGCCTGAGTTGCCGGAGCACGAGGAGATCGCAGCGGAGCCGCCAAAGCCGATCCACGAGTTCGACCCGCTGGAGGAGGAGACCGACGACGAGGCGCAGCGCTCCCGCCTGTTTCAGCGCGACATGAGGACAATCGCCCGGCAGGCGAGCCTCGACCCAGCGGACGACATGAGCATGTGACCCACGGATGCGCACCAAGCACACGTTCCGCCT
>JAFAHO010000048.1 GCA_019237205.1 Hyphomicrobiales bacterium | reverse complement strand
GTTCAGATTTGGAGTGCGCCCGGGGCGGCCGGCCACGGCTCCTGCGATGATCGTGCGATGGAGCGCGTTCCTCGGCAGCTCCGCCGGGCGGCTGCTCGATCCATGGGATGGATCGGCCGATCAGCTTTTCGATCGCAGCCACGCTTTTCTGCTCGACCGGTGCAACGATGGTAATGGCGGTACCCGACCTGCCTGCGCGGCCGGTGCGGCCGATGCGATGGACATAGTCGTCCGGATGATGCGGAACGTCGAAGTTGAAGATGTGACTGACCGCCGGGATATCCAATCCGCGCGCCGCCACGTCGGAGGCGACCAGCAGCGTCACCTCGTTCCTGCGGAACTGATCGAGCGCCGCGGTGCGCGAGGATTGATCCATGTCCCCGTGCAGCGCGATGGCGGAGAAGCCGTGGCGCACCAGCGAGCGATGCAGCGCCGCGACCTCGCGCTTCCTGTTGCAGAAGATGATCGCGTTGGTAAGTCCCTCCGCCGAGCGGATCAGCGAGCGCAGCGTGGCGCGCTTCTCGTGCGGCTCGCGGCCGGTCTTGACCAGGTGCTGCGTGGTGCTGGCGAGCGTGGTCGCGGGCGGCGTCACCTCGACCTTGATCGGGTTGTGCAGGAACTGCTCGGTGATGCGCCTGATCTCGGGCGGCATGGTGGCGGTGAAGAACAGGGTCTGGCGCGTGAACGGCACCAGCTTGCAGATGCGCTCGATGTCGGGAATGAAGCCCATGTCGAGCATGCGGTCGGCTTCGTCGATCACCAGAATCTCGACCCCGGTCAGCAGCAGGCCGCCGCGTTCGGTGAAATCGAGCAGACGTCCGGGCGTGGCGATGACGACGTCCGCGCCGCGGGCGATCTTGGCTTCCTGATCGCCGAACGACACGCCGCCGATCAAAAGGGCGAGATTGAGTTTATGGTTGATCCCGTATTTGCCGAACGCCTCTTCGACCTGGGCAGCGAGCTCGCGCGTCGGCTCCAGAATGAGCGTGCGCGGCATGCGGGCGCGGGCGCGGCCGCGCTCGAGCATCGAGAGCATCGGCAGGGTGAAGGCGGCGGTCTTGCCGGTGCCGGTCTGGGCGATGCCCAGAATGTCGCGACCCTGCAGGGCGTGGGGAATGGCTTGCGCCTGGATTGGCGTCGGCCTGTCGTAGCCCGACGCTTCGACGGCGTTGAGCACCTTTTCGCTCAGGCCGAGTTCACTGAATTTCATGACTTCTCGCTGGCGCGAACGATTCTCATTCGCGACTATAGGGTGTGGAGGCTTCGAGGGCCGCGGCAAATGCGCGCAGGCCGTAGCGTTTGGTCACTCGCGCCAAGCGTGGCGCGAAGCGCGTCGCCAACGCAACGCCGGAGCCTTCCTTCGCCCTCGGCGCGCTTTCACATAGATCAAATCGCGAAAAAGTCAACAAACTCCGGATTGATCGCGCGCAGCAAAGAGTCATACCGCGCTCGCCACGCTCGACGCCGGCAATGATCGCCGATCGCGCCGGCGGCCGTTCTCAGATCCCGACTCGCCACTGCCCCCTGACGACCCGCAATGCGATTGGTCGGCCCGCGATGGCGCCGCCGAGGCTTGGGGTGACATCGAGCGGCAGGCAGCCGTCGATCGCAGAGAGCACGCCTGCAAGAAACAGCCTCTGGTCGTTGGGGTCGCCGATCAGGCTGGCGTGAGTGATGCGCGGGCGCCCGAGCAAGCTTCCGTCGCGCTTCAAGGCGAAGAGGACGGTGACTTCCGAGCCATTGGCGAGGTTGCCGCCGCCGCGGGCCGCATGGAGGCAGGCGCCGAGGCGCTCGTCGAGGTCGTGCAGCGTGTTCGCGGGCGCCGCGTCCTGCGCCGCGGCCTCGGCGGCAAACAGCGCCGCCGTCGCCCAAGCCAAACACATCCGATTCCAAGTCATGAGGACATCATCGCCGCATCAGAACGACGCCGGCTTGCGGCCCCCAACTCGCTGTGAAGTCATAATGCCCGTCCAATAGTGCGGGTCTTCGTAGTGGGCATATCGACTCGTTATCATGCGGCAAACGGTATGGACTCATCGTTCGCCCCTTCTTGGCGCTGCCACACCCTGGTGGATGGCGTTCACCCGAAAATCGCCTTTCGCCGCGCCAGACTTTCTGGCGGCCAGATTTTCTTGGAGTCGTAGTACTCCTCAAATGCAGGAACCTCGGCGGGCAACGTCAGCCACGGCAGCTTGGTGCGGGTATAGATATGGACGTCGGGCGGAAACGCCGACGGATCGTCGAGCGCGCAGACCCGCACGAAGCTCAGCGCTTGCCGACCGCCGTAGTGGCTCCAGACCGGGGTCTTGCAGGTTGGGCAGCGATGGATGAGATGCGGTCGGCCGCTGTCAGTCGGAACGGGAACTGCGTCCGTCCCGCCTGACAGCAATTCGACCCGGTCGGCCTCGATCAGGGCGTTGAGCACGAAGGCGCTCCCGGTCTGCCTCTGGCAGTCCCGGCAATGGCAGCAATGGACGAACATTGGCTTTGAGCGAAGCCGATAGCGCACCTCGCCGCAGGCGCAGCCGCCTTCACCAGTGGCCATCATCGATCTCCGCCGTTCCTCGCAACCAGCCGCTCAGCATAGCACAGCGATTGCCGCGCGAAGCAGGACGTGGAAGTCTCACGCGCCGTAAAAAGCCCAGGGGAGGCAGTGCCCGACCGTTCCGCAGACCTCCGCCGGCGCTACGCCGCCGAGATCGCCCGCCTGGCCGGCGTGCGGGACCCGCGCATCGAACAGGCCTACGCCGCCGTGCCGCGCGAACATTTCGCCGGCCCTCCGCCCTGGCACGTCTCCGGCGGCTGGTTCGGCGCCAAGGGCGAGAACGACCTCGCCCGCCTCTACGACGACGTGCTCGTGGCGATCGACGCTCGACGGGGGATCAACAACGGCCAGCCGTCGCTGCACGCGCTCTCAATTGATGCGCTGGCGCTGAAAGAGGGCGAGACAATCGTGCAGATCGGCGCGGGCGCGGGCTATTACACCGCCATCCTCGCCCGCCTGGTCGGGCCTTCGGGCAGGGTGATCGCCTACGAGATCGAACCGGATGTCGCCGAGCGCGCGCGGGCGAATTTGGCCGGATACCCACAGGTCGAGGTTCGCGCGCGCTCGGGCGTGGGCGAGGCGCTGCCCGCCGCTGACTGCATCTATGTCAACGCGGCCGCCTCGCATCCGGTGCGCGCCTGGCTCGACGCGCTGAACGTCGGCGGGCGGCTTCTCTTCCCCCTTCAGGCGGCGCACTCGACCGGCGCGATGCTGCTCGTCACGCGTCCGGCCTCGGGCGACGCCTGGCCGGCCCGATTCCTGACCGGCGTCGTGTTCATCGCCTGCGAAGGCGCCCAGGACGCGACAATAGGGCGGAAACTCGATGAAGCGTTCCGGCGCGGCGGCTCGGGCCGGGTGCGCTCGCTCCGCTTTGGCGGGAGCCCCAGCTGGTCCGATTGGCTGCGCGGCGACGAATGGGCGCTGTCGACCGAGGCGGCAGGGTAGGGGACGAGACGCCAAGCGCGCAGAGGCCCAACGCCTGCTGACAGGCTGTCGAACTTCCCGCTAAGGTGTCGCGACCCCAAGACAATCGCCGGCGAGCATCTCCATGGGCCGATACCGAGCAACGTCAGGCCGAGCCGCCCTTCGACGGATTGCGGCGACGCTCCTGCTCGTCATGGTGGTTGGCGCTCCCGCTCTCGCGGCCGCGCAGACCTTGAAAGACGTCAAGGCTCGAGGCGCTTTGATTTGCGGGGTCAATGAGGGATTGCCCGGGTTCTCCGCGGTCGACGAACGCGGCGCCTGGTCCGGTTTTGACGTCGACTTCTGCCGGGCGATCGCGGCCGCCATTTTCGGCGATCCGAACAAGGTCCGACTGGTTCCGCTGTCCGCCGACGCGCGATTTCAGGCGCTGAAAGACGGGAAGATCGACGTGCTTTCCCGCAATTCGACCTGGACGATGGGGCGCGAGACCGAGTTCGGGCTCACCTTCGTCGGCGTCACCTATTACGACGGGCAGGGCTTTCTGGTTCCTCGCGCGATGCGCATCAATTCGGCGCTGGAGCTCGACGGGGCGAAGGTCTGCGTGCAGAGCGGAACCACGACCATCGACAATCTCGCCGACTACTTCGCCAGCAACCACATGAATCTGCAGGAAGTCGTGTCCTCTTCGACCGACGAATCGATCAAGAACTACGGCGCCGGCCTTTGTTCCGTCCTCACCAGCGATCTCTCCCAGCTCTATGCGTTGCGCCTGCGCCTCGCAAAGCCGCGCGACCATGTCATCCTGCCTGACGTGATCTCGAAGGAGCCGCTCGGGCCGGTCGTGCGGGACAATGATCTTCAATGGATCGAGATCGTGAAATGGGTCTATTTCGCCATGGTCAACGGCGAGGAGCTCGGCGTCAGCTCGAAGACCATCGGGCAGGCGCTGCAATCGCAGAAGCCCGAAGTGATGCGCCTTGTCGGCACGAGCGGAAACTTCGGGGAGGAGATCGGCCTCACGAACGGCTGGGCCGCCAACATCATCCGCGCGGTCGGCAACTATGGCGAGGTGTTCGACCGCAATCTCGGCGCAAAATCGCCCCTCGCCATTCCACGCGGGCTCAATCAGCTGTGGACCGCCGGCGGCATCCAATACGCCCCGCCCATCCGCTAGGCTCGACCAGGCGGAATCGTTTTCCCTTGCGGTCACCCGCGGGCTCGACCCGCGGGTGTTCGCCGGGTCCAGCCCGGCGATGACGGAATCTGGGCGAGGGCCCGACCGCAAAAGCTTGAAAACATTGGATTCGCGCCCGGAAATGGGATGGCCACGAAAGCCCCGGACCCCCATGATCTCGCGCCCGAAGCGCTGGGCTCCCGGCCCTAGACCGCGAAGCTGACCCCGCAGCCGCAGGAGGCCACCGCGTTCGGGTTCCTGATCTGAAAGGACTGGCCCATGAGGTCGTCCACGAAATCGAGCTCGGCGCCCTTCATCATTTCGAGCGAGACGGGATCGACGAGCACGGTCGCCCCGTCGCGGGTGGCGACGAAGTCGTCCTCGGCGCGGGTCCTCTCGATGTCGAAGGCGTACTGGAAGCCCGAGCAGCCGCCGCCCTTGACGGAGATGCGCAGCGCCGCGCCCGCCTCGCCCTTGAGGATCGCGTTGAGCCGTCGCGCCGCGGTGGCGCTGATCGACATGGCTTCCGTGACCCGGGAATGGGCTTCGCTCATCGTGCGACGGCCTTTCGTTGCTCACGCCCGAAAAAACGGGCGCTTTCCGACTACGAGGCGCTAAGATATGCAGCCTGCAAGAAAGCGCAACTTCAGGGGAGCGATGGACAAACGATTCGCGCGAGCCGACCTCGCCCCTTATGCGGCCGACGCGGCGCGTTCGCCGGGCCGCCTCGTCGCGGAGCCGCCCTCGCCGACGCGATCGGAATTCCAGCGCGATCGGGACCGCATCGTCCATTCGACCGCCTTTCGGCGGCTGGCGGACAAGACCCAGGTGTTCGTCCATCACGAGGGCGACCACTTCCGCACCCGTCTCACGCACACGATTGAAGTGGCGCAGATCGCCCGCGCTCTCGCCCGCGCGTTGAAACTCGACGACGACCTCGCCGAGGCGGTTGCCCTTGGCCACGACCTCGGACACACGCCCTTCGGCCATACCGGGGAGGACGCGCTCGACGCCTGCATGGCCGGCCACGGCGGTTTCGATCACAACAGCCAGGCGCTTCGCATCGTCACCGAACTCGAGCGGCGCTATGCGGAATTCGACGGTCTCAACCTGATGCAGCCGACGGTCTCCGGCCTCGTCAAGCACAACGGTCCGCTCGTGGACCCATCCGGCGCGCCAAGCGAGCGCTACCGGAAACGCGGGCTTTCCGAGGCGATCCTCCGCTACGATCGCCTGCAGCCGCTCGACCTCAGCCGCCAGCCAAGCCTCGAGGCGCAGGCGGCCGCGATCGCCGACGATATCGCCTATGACGCGCATGATATGGACGACGGCCTGCGAGCGGGTCTCTTCACCCTTGTCGACATCCGCGCTGCCGTCCCCTTCGTCGACGGGCTGCTCAGCGAGATCGATGACCGCTATCCGAAGCTCGAGGAGCCTCGCGTCATCCACGAGCTGACGCGCCGCGTGATCACGCGCTTCATCGAGGACGTGATCCATGAGACCGGGCAGCTTATTTCGGAGGCGAAGATCGACAGTCCCGAGGCGGTCGGCGCGGCCTCCAGGCCTCTTGTCGGCCACTCGGCGGCGATGGCGGAGGCCGACCGGGACATCAAGGCCTTCCTCTTCGCCCGCATGTACCGGCACCCTTCGGTTCAGCGCGCACGCGATCAGGCGGACGCCATTGTGAGAAGGCTGTTCGAGGCGTATCTGGCCGATCCTTCGACGATGCCCACCGACTGGGCTGCGAAGGCGGGGCAGGGCGAACGGGCGCGCGCCGTCGCCGACTACATCGCCGGCATGACCGACCGTTTTGCGATCCATGAGCATGCCCGCCTTTTTGACGGGTCGCCGGAGTTGCGCTAGACGCGGGCGCCTCAGCGAGCTTGACGAAAGAATGAACGTTTATGCGGATTTCCAGTCGCGTCTTGCGGCGATGCTCGAAAAGCGGGTCGCGGCAGGCGAGCTTCTGCGCGATCTCGATCTCGACCGCTTCGTCGTCGAGCCGCCGCGCGACGCCGCGCATGGCGACCTTTCGACCAACGCCGCCATGGTTTACGCGCGTGAGATAAAGTTGGCCGGCTCCACTCCGCGCGCCTTCGCTGAGTCCCTGTCCGCCGATCTCGCGCGCGAGCCCGACGTGCTCAAGATCGAAGTCGCTGGACCGGGGTTCATCAATATCGTTCTGAAGCCGGAGGTTTACCAGCAGGTTCTCAGAACCATCCTCGTTGAGGGCGAGCGGTACGGCGCCGGTCCGCGGAGCAAGAGCGGGCCGGTCAATGTCGAGTACGTGAGCGCCAATCCGACCGGACCTATGCATGTCGGGCACGCGCGCGGCGCGGTTTTCGGCGATGCCCTCGCGAATTTGCTGCAATTCTCCGGGCGCGACGCTGTTCGCGAATACTACATCAACGACGCTGGCGCCCAGGTGGATGTGCTCGCCCGCTCTGCCTTCCTGCGGTACCGCGAGGCTTTGGGCGAAGACGTCGGCCCCATTCCCGATGGTCTCTACCCAGGCGACTACCTCAAGGCGGTCGGCGAGACGATGGCGCGAGAGTTCGGACCGGCCCTCAGGGAGAAGCCCGAGCCGCAATGGCTTCCTCTGGCGCGCAAGCGCGCGACCGACGCCATGATGGCCATGATCCGCGACGATCTCGCCGCGCTTCACATCGAGCATGAGGTTTTCGCCTCGGAACGGGAGCTGACGGGCGCCGATGGCGGCGTAGACCGGGTCCGCGAGGCGATCGAAGCGCTGCGCGCGAAGGGATTTGTCTATGAGGGACGACTGCCGCCGCCCAAGGGCGCGCCGTCCGACGACTGGGAAGACCGCGAGCAGACGTTGTTTCGATCGACGGAGTTCGGAGACGACGTCGACCGCCCGCTGATCAAGTCGGACGGCGGCTATACCTACTTCGCCGGCGACATCGCCTATCACAAGACGAAAATCGATCGCGGCTTCCTCACCCTGGTCGACGTTTGGGGCGCTGATCACGGCGGCTACGTCAAGCGCATGCAGGCCGCGGTCGCGGCTCTGTCGGACAACCGGGCCCGGCTCGACATTCGCCTGTGTCAGCTCGTGCGTCTCATGCGCGGCGGCGAGCCGGTCAAAATGTCCAAGCGTTCCGGGGACTTCGTCACGCTTCGTGAAGTTGTGGACGAGGTTGGCGCGGACGCCGTCCGTTTCATCATGCTGATGCGCAAGAACGACGCCCCGCTCGACTTCGACCTGGCGAAAGTGATCGAACAGAGCCAGGACAATCCGGTCTTCTACGTCCAGTATGCGCATGCGCGTGTCCGCAGCGTCCTGAGACAGGGGCAGGCGGCCTTTCCAGACTTTGACCTCGCGCCCAGCGCGTTTGCCGGAGCCGACCTTGCGCTGCTGACCGACGATGGCGAACGGGACCTGATGCGAGCGTTGGCGCAGTATCCCCGCACGGTCCTTCAGGCGGCGGAGGCTCACGAACCCCACCGCGTCGCGTTTTTCGCTCACGAACTCGCAACGCGCTTCCATGCGCATTGGAATCGGGGCAAAGATTTACGGAGTTTGCGCTTCGTTAATGAAAACAATGGAAAATTGTCGTATGCACGGCTGTCTTTGGTTACGGCGGTCGGCCTTGTTTTGGCCTCCGCGCTGTCAATCTTAGGGGTTAGCGCCCCCGAAGAGATGCGATAGCGGACTGTTAGCGAGATGGCGCGCATGAGGCGCGCCAGCCAGCTCCGCGTTGACGAGGAAGAGATGAGCGTTTCCGGGTCGCGATCGGCGGAAATCAACCTTGACGAATTTGAGCGCCGGCTGCGCGCCGCGGGGGCGCAGCCAGCGGGTTTGGAAGACCCCCTGTTCGAACTTGCGCGACTGGTCGAAGGCTCCTGGCCGGCGCCTGCGAACGCCCAGTCGCCCGCTTTGGCCGCCCGGCCTGACGTGGAAGCGGCCCAACAGCTCGAAACGGGGGCGCCGAGACCCGAATTGGAAGGGGCGCCGGATTTTCACGACGAGATTGTCGCGCCGTCGCAGACCTCCGACATTGAGCAGCTGGTCGAGGTTCACGATGTTCGTAATCCCGAGCCCGCCCAAAGGCGGCGTTCGGCAGGCTGGACGCTGAAGGTCGCCGCGCTTGCGCTCGTCGGTTTGGCCATGATCGGCGCGGTGTTCGCGCTCAGAGGCGGAGTGCCCGGTCTTCCGAAACAACCGCCTTTCATTGCGGCAGCCCTGGGACCTACGAAAGTGCAACCGCCGAGCGATGATACCGTTGCGGCCGCCAACGACGCCGGAGCGAATCTGCTAAAGGACAGCGCCAAGGACAGCCACGTCAAGGTTGTCGCTTCTGAGGAGCAGCCGGTCGACCTGAACGCGCAGGCTACGCTTGCGGCGGCGCCTGCGAATGCGCCAACTCCTCCGGCGGATCCGGGCGCTCCTGGCGGAAGCCCAATGAAGGGCGCAGGCGACGCGCCGGTCGTCGTGACGCTGCCTGCGGGGCAGCCGCCGGTGGCGCAGCAGTTCCCGGATCCGAAGCCCGTACGGACCGTTTCGTTGCGGCCCGACGGGACGCCCATTCC
>JAFAHO010000034.1 GCA_019237205.1 Hyphomicrobiales bacterium | reverse complement strand
AGAATTTCCTTCACTGTGACTCCGGCCGCCTTCGCCGCCGTCTTGAACGCCTCCGATCGCTTGACCGTGTCCTTGACGCTCTTAATCCCTTGCTCGGTGAAGTGGGAAAGCATGACATAGGTTGGCATGGGTTTTCCCCTGTCGCGGGCCTCGAGGATTGATCCGCTCGCGCCGGCTGGCCCGTCGCAGACGGCGACGCCCCATTTCACCACTGTTCTGTGAATTCTTCAACATGGGGCTGATATGGAAGGCGGGCGTCGGCAAAGAGAGACCGCGTTGCGGCAGTCTCTCCTATCGTCATGTGGCAGGTGAAGATTAGGCCGCCGAAAGAGCCGTCTGGCCCCTCTTTGCCTTGCGATAGCCGGCAAAGAAGAGGCTGCCAAAACCGAGCAGCATCATCGCCGAGGTCGCCGGCTCTGGGACCGCCACCGTCTCGACCGGGATCGGACCGACGGCCTTGCTCAGCGGCGTCAGCATGTCCGGTCTGTCGTCGAGCGTCACATCCATGAACACGTCGAAAAAGCTGCTGATCAAGAATACGCGCGGCGTTGTGCGCGGCCGAGCTGCGTGCGCTCATGGGACGCTGGTTGCGAGCTACAATCGGGGCATGCGGCTGTTGACGGAATGCGGCGGAGTGAAGACGACGATCGTCGAACGCTCCATGCAGCGCGCGCCGGTGTTCGTCTTCGAGGACGCGGCGAGCGCGCGCGCGTTCGGCCGCTGGATCGACGACAATTTCGCGTCGATCAAACAGCAGGCGGAGGCCACGACTCACATCGGCAAACTCGTCAGGATCCAGCAGTTTGCAATCGGGCCGCTCCCACACCTGCGATTCAACTACAGCACGGGCGACGCCGCCGGACAGAACATGGTCGGCAAAGCCACTCTCGCGGCGTGCCAACGGATCTCGAAGGCCTATCCGGGCGGCGCAAGATACGTCCTCTCCGGCAATATGGACACCGACAAGAAGCACTCGAGCATCAACATGCTTCTGACGCGAGGCAGGCGGGTCGTCGCCGAGGCGGTCATCCGCAAGGACATTCTGAGGGATCTCATGGGTGTCGATACGAAGGCGCTATTCGAGACGCGGCAGATTTCGAATGCGGGCGCGTTTCTCGCCGGATCCGCCAACAACGGCTCGCATACGCCGAACGGCCTCGCCGCGATGTTCATTGCGACCGGTCAAGACGTCGCCGACATCTCCGAGTCGCAGGCCGCGGTGACCTATTCTCAACTCCTGGAGAGCGGCGACTACTATTGGTCGGTGACGCTGACCTCCCTCATCGTCGGCACGGTCGGGCGAGGGACCAGCCTCGCGACGCAGCGGGAATGCCTCAAGATGCTCGGTTGCCAAGGCCAGGACAAGGCCGACAAGTTCGCGGAGATCTGTGCGGGCGCGGCGCTCGCCGGGGAAACGTCGCTCGCGAGCGCGGTGCTCAGCGGGGACTGGGTGTCAAGCCACGAGCGACTGGGCCGGCATCACAGCTAAGCGGCCGCGGCGACGACGATCGCGGCAATGCCGCCCGTCGCCGCGATAGAGACGACTTCGGCGAAGACGCCACGCGCATAGGCGTCGTATGCGGACCACCATCAAAACTACTCGGCCAGCGGATAGAACGGTCAGCCAAATAATTCGAACCTTGAAGATCCGAGTTGTGCTTGGAATGCCAAAAACCGCGCTGTCCATTCAGTGGCCGCCCAGACGAAGGCAAGCACGCTCGCGCTAACGGCGATTGCTTGGACCCAGAGAACTTTAGACCCCATCGTGTGACCGCTTGACGAGTCGCGGGCTTTCGATATATTCGGACAGGTTCATACAGGTCCGGACAGATGCCCGCCAAGTACAAGGAGATTGCGGACAAGCTCATGGCCCGGATCCGCCGCGGCGAGATCGGCGCCGGCGGTCGATTACCCGGCGAGCATCTCCTTGCGGAGACCTATGAGGTGAGTCGGAGCACGATTCGCCAAGCCTTGGCCGAGCTTCAGCACGCGGGAGTGATCGAAACCTGGACGGGCGCCGGCTCCTTCGTCCGATACGACGGCGCCTTGCTTGACGATCAGATCGGTTGGACCGAGGCGTTGGCCCGCCGAGGGATCGAGACGCAAACACGAAACATTCGGCTCGAACGCATCGTCGATGGCCCTCTCGCTCACGATCTCGGCCTCGCCGACGCCGTCTTCCTGGCGCTTGATCGCGTTCGGGGCACAAGATCGGGCGAGGCGATCTCATTGGAGCGCAGCCGCCTGCCTTGGCGAAAGGGCTTCGGCGATGTGTTACGCGACGGATTAAAGGAAGGCTCGCTGCAACGAACGCTCGCCGCTCTCGATATCCGTTCGATCGGCGGCAGCGAAGCCGTCGCGCTTGCCCGGCTCACCGCCGAGGAAGCCGCTTTGCTCGGCCGTTCGGAAGGCGACGCGTTTCTCGCGGCACGGCGAACCGTGTTCGGCCTCGATGGAGCGGTTGTGGAGCGCGTCGACAGCCTTTTGCATCCCGACCACTTCAAGCTGCAGTTCAGCTTCGGCGAGCGGCCTAAATGACCGACGCTGCGCAAAGTCGAGCACGCGGCGGGCTTCTCGGCCTTGCGATCGGCGACGCGCTGGGGATGCCAACCCAATATATGCCGCGCGAATTGATTGCTGGCCGCTACGGCGTTTTGACTGATTTTCAAGCGGGACCGGAAGACAATCCGGTCAGCCGGGGCTTGCCGGCCGGCCGCGTCACCGACGACACCGATCAGGCGATCATTCTTGGGCGTCTCTTGGTCAAAGGACGCGGGCGCGTCGATCCGGACACCTTCGCCAAAGAGCTCCTGGGTTGGGAAGAGCGAATGAGCGCCGCGGGGTCGGCGGACCTCCTTGGTCCGTCAACGCGCAAAGCGCTGACCTTGGCCGCCGAAGGCGTCTCCACGGACCTGACCGGACGGGCGGGCGCCACCAATGGCGCCGCGATGCGAGTCGCGCCTATCGGCGTCGCCTTTCCCCCCGATCCAATCGAGAGGCTCATCGACGCCGTCGTTCAGACCAGCCATGTCACGCATAACACGACCATCGCCATCGCCGGCGCTGCGGCCGTCGCCGCGGCGGTGAGCGCCGGCGTCGACGGAGCGAGCCTCGACGAGGCGCTGCGTCTCGCGATCGAAGCGGCGCGACTCGGCGCGCGCCGCGGCTTCTATTTTGCCGGCGCCGACGTCGCCGCGCGCATCACATGGGCGATGGAACTGGTCAAAGGTCGAAGCCCGTTTGAAGCGCTCGACCTGATCTATCGCCTGGTCGGAACCGGCGTTGCGACTCAAGAAGCGGTGCCAGCCGCAATCGCGATCTGCGCAATTGCGCCAGACGATCCGTGGCTGGTCTGCCGCCTCGCAGCGAGCCTTGGCGGAGATTGCGACACGGTCGCCGCCATCGCGGGCGCGATCGCGGGCGCTTGTCACGGCGTTGAAGTCTTTCCCCGCTGGGTCGTAGACGCTCTTAACACCGCCAATCCAGATTTGGCGCTTGAGGACCTTGCTGACCAATTGTTCGCTCTGCGTACCCTTGTAGCGAGCGCTTCGCCGGCGCACGGGGCGAAGGAGCTAAGCGCATGAGCCCGCCGCAAGGCATCAAACGACTCCTCAGCGTCGGCAGCATCGTCGCCGACATTCGCGTCGAGGCGCCTCGTCTGCCCGAACGCGGTGGCGACCTTCTCGGCTCAGCCGCCTCTATCAGCGCGGGCGGCGGATTCAACGTGCTGGCGGCGGCGGCGCGCAATGGGCTTCCGAGCGTTTTCGCGGGACGACACGGTACAGGACCGTTCGGCGACAAAATTCGCGCTGATCTGGCGCGGGAAAACATAGAGACGCGTTCTGCGCCGAGTCCTGAAGGCGATAGCGGCTTCTGCCTTGTTCTGGTCGAACCGGACGGCGAACGCACGTTCATCACCAGCCCGGGAGTCGAGGCGCAGGTCGACCGCCGCAAGCTTGAAGATCTCGATCTCAAAGCATCCGACGTCGTGTTCGTGTCGGGATACGATCTCAGCTATCCCACGCTGGGTCGCGAAATCGTCCGTTGGATCGCGCTGTGGCGAGACTGTATTCTGCTTGTCGTCGATCCCGGCCCGCTCGTCGCCGATATACCCAAAGCGGTTCTCAACGCGACGCTCGCACGCACGCGGCTCCTCACCTTAAATCGACGCGAAGCCGCCCTGTTGACGGGAACGGAGGACATTCGGAAGGCGGCCGCGCTTGCCCTGCCACGCCTCGCCAAGGACGCACTACTCATGGTCCGCGACGGGGCTCGAGGTTGTCTTCTTTTCGGCGGCGGGCTGCCGGAAACGCCATTGCATGTCCCCGCGCCGTCAGTGCGCGCGGTTGATACGACCGGGGCGGGCGATGCTCATACCGGCGTGCTGCTTGCAGGCCTGGCCGGCGGCCTCGATCCTGTTTCCGCCGCGGCCCGAGCTAGCGCGGCGGCGGCGATCTCGGTCACCCGCCGAGGACCCGCTACGGCGCCCACAACAGAGGAGTTGGACGCCTTCCTGACGACAGGACCGCAACGCCGATCGCGATCAATCGCCTGAATAGCCGCAACGCCAACACCGAGAGTGCAACCACGAATAGAGGGAAACAAAGCCATGACGTCTCGTCTCAGCCGCAGGACCTTTAACGCCCTTGTGAGCGGCGTGCTTGGAGCCGGCCTGCTCGCGACATACGGCTCGCGCCGCGCCGGCGCCGCGACCGCAGAGATCACTGTGCTCAATTGGAAAGGATACGGCACTGACGAGGCCTTCGCCCTCAAGGCTTTCGCCGACGCGACCGGCATCGCCGTCAAGCATGATTATTTCAACGCCGAAGCGGAAATGCTCACGAAGCTGCGCACGAATCCCGGCGCTTATGACGTGGTGCTGATCAACAGCGCTCGAACCCAGCAAGTGCAGGCTGACGGCTTGATCGATGCGATTGACTTCGCCGCCCTTTCGAACGCCAAGGATTTGGCGGAGCCGCTGAGAGATCATCCAAACCTTCAGGTCGACGGCAAGCCCTACGGGGTCGCCTGGCTCTGGGGCATGACTTCGCTCGCCGTCCGGCATGGCAAGGTGGCGGACGCTCAGAGCTGGGCGATCTTATCCGATCCCAAATATGCCGGCCGTCTGGCGCTTTTCGACGATTCGATCACTCAGGTTGGGATCGGGGCCTTGCTCACCGGTCAAGACATCAACAACCCGAAGGATTTGAAAGCGATAACGGCCACGCTGAAGGCGATGAAGCCCAATGTAAAGTTGATGTGGTCAAGCGAGGACGAGTGGAACAAGGCCTTCGCCGCGGACGCTTTCGACATCTCGGACTATTGGTCGGGTGCAGCGGCGCGCTCCATCAAGTTGCATAGTCTGCCGCTCGACTTCATCGTGCCCAAGGAAGGCGCGATCGGTTGGCTGGACACTCTCGCGGTTCCCTCGTCGAGCACGAAGAAGGGGGCCGCGCTGCAATTCATCAATTACATGATCGACCCGAAATTCTACGTGACATGGGCGACGCAGAGCGGAGCGCCGGCCTCCACCAACACGGCGGCAATGAACGCGCTGCCGGCCGACGATTTGAGCCATAAGATCTACAAGCCCGAAGATTTGGCCAAATTGAAATTCATGTCCGCGCTGTCGGACGACCGCCGTCAGGCTTTCAACGACGTCTGGGACGAGGTGAAAGCCTTTTACGCCAAGTAGGCCGGCGACGCGCCTAAGATCCGGGGGAGGCGGTGCGAAGCGAAAACGGAACGTTGACGCCTCGGGGTAGATTGGCGCGGCGGGAATGGACGACCGCCGCGCTGCTCGCGCCCGCCTATAGCTGGCTCACCCTCGCTGTCTTCCTGCCGCTGGGCGCCATGCTCTTCTTCAGCTTCCTCAAAGCGGCGCCGTTCGGCGCTCGCCCGCTACAATTCACGTTCGACAACTATCTCGCCTTTGTACGAAGGCCCTATCTCATCGACGTCGCATGGACCTCGATTCAGATCGGTCTCTGGACGACCGGCCTTTGCGCGCTGGTCGGTCTGCCGGCCGCGATTGCGTTGGCGCGCGCGACGCGCGGGCGGTCGCAGCAGGTTCTGTTTCTGCTTATCGTGCTTCCCTTCTGGACGAATGGGCTGGTGCGCGTCTTTTCCTGGACGATGGTGCTGCGCGAGGGCGGCGTTCTCGATTACGCGCTCCATCTCGTTGCGCCCTCGGCGCCCTCGGTTGCGCTCCTCTATAGCTTCCCGGCGATCATCATCGGCCTCGTCCACGCCTATCTGCCTTACATGATCTTGACGTGCTACCTCTCGGCGGCGGCCATAGACGACGCCTATATCGAAGCGGCGCGCAGTCTTGGCGCCCGAACGCCTATGATCTTCGCGAAGATCGTCCTGCCATTGTCCCTGCCTGGCCTGATCTCCGGCGCTATCCTCATCTTTGTTCCCGTCATCGGCAGTTTCATGGAGCCGCGTATTCTAGGCGGGCGGGTTGGCGTGACGATGGGGACAGTGATCGAGGATCAGTTCGTTCAGGCCTTCAATTGGCCGCTCGGCGCCGCTCTGTCGTTCACGATGCTCGCCGTGGTGCTGATCATTTTCGGGGTTTCATCGCGCGCTCTTTCCGCCCGCTTCGGCGCACAATAGGACCTGTCGTGATCGCGCTTGGCCGCACTTATCTCTTGGCGACTATCGCCTTTCTCTATCTGCCGATCGCTGTCATGGTCGCAATGGCGTTCAACGACTCGGCCCTCTATACGCTGCCGATCGAACCATCGCTGCGCTGGTTCGCAAGCTTGGCGGTCAATGCGCCGCTTCAATTGGCGACCCGCAACAGCCTTCTGATAGCGTCCGCGACATCCGTGATCGCGACCGCCGTCGGCGCCATGGCGGCTTTGGCGCTTGAGCGCAAGCGGTTCCGCGGGCGATCGCTGCTGCGCTTGCTTCTCCTGCCACCGATCGCCATTCCCTGGCTGATCGTCGGCACCGCAATGCTCGTCTTTTTCTTTTGGACGGGAATCGGCCGCGGGATCCACGCTTTATTGATCGGCCATGTCGCGCTTGCGATCCCTTACGTCGTCCTGATCGTCGGCGCCGGCCTTCAGACGCTTCGGGCCGACCTCGAAGAGGCGGCGATGAGTCTCGGCTCGACGCCGATTCACGCCTTTTTCTCGATCACCTTGCCGCCTCTGTTGCCGAGCGTCCTAGCCGCTGCCCTCTTCGCCTTCGCCGTCTCGCTCGATCAATTCGTCATTTCTTATTTTCTGTCGACGCCCGGCGTGAGCACTCTGCCGGTCGAAATCTACTCCTCTATCCGTAAAGGCTTCACTCCTGAGATCAACGCGATCTCGACAATTTTCCTTGGCGTATCGAGCGCGCTTGTCCTCGTCTTCGCTCAATTGTCCCATCTTGGAGGAAAGCGTGATTCGCGTTGAGGCGGCCTCAATCGACAAGAGTTACAGCGGCGTCCGTGTCCTGAATCAGGTCAGTGCGTCGTTTCAGCCCGGCCGGCTCACCAGTCTTCTCGGCCCCTCCGGCTCCGGCAAGACCACGCTTCTGCGCGTGATCGGCGGCTTCGTGGCGCCGGATTATGGAGAGATTCGCTTCGACGGAGAAAACGTCACCGCCGTTCCGCTTTGGCGGCGCAACGTGGGTATGGTGTTTCAATCCTACGCGCTTTTTCCTCACATGACGGTGCAGGAAAACGTCGCTTTCGGACTCCATCGTCACGGCGTCCGCGGAGAAGCGGCCCGCAAGGAGGCGGCGCGAGCGCTTGAGATGGTGCGTCTTACCGGACTTGAGCGGCGCAAGCCGAAGGAGCTTTCCGGCGGTCAGCAGCAGCGCGTGGCGCTGGCGCGCGCGATCGTGACGAATCCGCGCGTCCTTCTTCTCGACGAACCTCTTTCGGCGCTCGATCGTCGTTTGCGCCAGGAAATGCAGATCGAGTTGCGTCATATCCAACGCGAAAGCGGCTTGACGACGATTTTCGTCACGCATGATCAGGAAGAGGCCCTAACTCTCTCTGACGCGGTCGCGATTCTCGATCACGGCAAGATCGTTCAGGAGGGGCGTCCCGAGGCCATCTATGAGCGGCCTCGAACGCGCTTCGCGGCGTCCTTTCTCGGCGACGCCAACTTTTTCAGCGGTCGCGTGACCGGTGGCGGCGTTGAGATCGCCGGCGGCGTTGTTCGAACCAACGATCGCCTACCGGCGATCGGAGCGAGCGCCACAGTCGCTGTGCGCCCGGAGAAAATGAAGATTTGCGGCGCGCAGGCTGCCGCCTCCGAGAACTCGGATGAGAACAGGCTTCTGGCGGTCGTCAGGGAGATCATCTACGCGGGCGCCGTATCCACAATACTGCTGGAGAGCGCCGACGGTTCGCCGATCAAGATTCTAACACAGAATCGCGAAACGAGCCCCGCCTTTCCGGGCGACAGCGTCGCGCTTGCGTGGTCTTCGACGCATAGCATCATCATAGAGAATTGATCAGCGCCGAGGGGACGACCATGCTTCGCAGCGCAACCATCCCGCTTGCACGAGCCTGGAACACTTGGTCGAGCCGCCCGGCCGAAATGGTGTTCCTGCCGCTCGGCGTGCGCGTTACCCCCGTCGCCTATGCTGACAGTATCCGCAAGGCCACTTTCTTTCCGCCGGGCGAAACCGTGCGCTATCGACGCCACGCGCTCGACGGCAGTCTCGTCGAACTTGATCTTTCCCACGCAGGGACCGGACTTCTTTGGCGCTATTGCAAGAGGGACCCTTTCGAAATCGAAGGTTCATGGCTCGCGACTCAAAGAGGCGAGTGGGGCCTGCGCTTCTGGATCAACATCTGCCTGTCAGCGGAAGAAGGGCAGATCGTCCGCTACGAGCCGGCGAGAAAGGCGGCGGTCGTCAAGATCGGCCATCGCTTCGTGGCGCTGGCGAGCGCCGTAGAGCCGGTACAGGTGACGGGACACGAATCCGTCGAGGCGCTTGCCGCGCGTTATGAGGAAAGAGGTTATTTCGAGACAGGCGCGCGCTCACAAGCCGATCCGGTCCTCGCCCTGCGCTACAATCTCGAGATGACGCCACAGAACCGCTTCGGCGTCGCCGTGGCGGACGCGGAGGACGTTGCGATCGAGCGCGCGCGTACTTGCGCGGCCGGCGAAGAAAAAGAGACGCAGATCCCCGCGCAAACCGGTCGCCACGCCGGCGCGCTCGATGCGATCCGCGACGTGACGGCCTGGAATACCGTTTGGGACGAAATCAACGGCCGTCCCTATACGTCGATCAGCCGTAACTGGAATCTCGCAAAGTTCGGCGGCTTCGGAGTCTGGCTCAACGATCAGCAATATGCGGCGCTTTTGACCAGCGTTCTCGATGCGGAAGTAGGTCGAGAAAATCTCGCGGTCGCGCTTGCGAGCGCGACGCCTGACGGCAATTTTGCGTGTCTTCTGTCAGCCAATGACGCCTGGGTCGATCGCAATCAACCGCCGATCGGATCCTTTCTCGTCTGGCTCATGTATTTAAGGTCGCGATCACTGCCGCTGCTGGAATTCGCTTATGAGGCGCTGGCGCGCAATCACGCCTGGTGGCGGCGAAGGCGCGATCCCTTCGGGCGCGGGCTCGTCTCGTACGGAACGTCGAATTTCGGCGAAGGACTCTACAAAGGCACGTCCTTTGGCGCACGCAATGAATCGGCGATGGACAATTCGCCGATTCATGACGAAGCAACCTATGAACCGCAAACCGGAACGTTGGCGAGCGAAGACGTCGGACTCAACAGTCTGCTCGCGCTCGACGCCGAGATGCTGGCGCTGATCGCGCGGGAACTGGGCCGCGCGGAGGCGGAGTCTTTCTTGACGACGGCCGAGCGCCTGCGCGTCAAAATTCGAGAGGAACTCTGGGACAGGGACCGGTGCATCTTCGCGAACCGACTTCGGTCGGGCCGGTTCGTCAGAAGCGTCGGACCGACGAGTTTCTATCCAATGATCGCAGGCGCTGTGACGCCGGACCAGATCGCGTCGCTTCTGGCACATCTCGATGACCCGAATAAGTTCGGCGGCGTCTTCGGGCTTCCCGGCGTCAGTCGAGATGATTCCGCCTTCAAGGACAATCTTTACTGGCGCGGCCGCATCTGGCCGACCTTCAACTACCTCGTCTGGCAGGGCTTGCGCCGTTGCGGCGAGAACGCAGCCGCTAACGCGCTCGCCGACCGCAGCTTCGCCTTGTTCGAACAGTCTTGGAGCAATCGCCGGCTCTGCCCAGAGAATTTTAACGCCGAAACCGGCGAGGCGCTCGACCAACCCGACACGGAGGGATTCTATTCCTGGGGCGCGCTTATGGCGCTGCTCGGCGTCGCGCGCACAATGGACATCGGGCCCTGGCGCGGCTGGGAGATTACGAATGAAGGCGAAGCGAGGCTGGGGCCGATCGCAAGCCCTGTTGGACAGGTCGTCGTCTCGATCAAGGACGGCGTTCTAACGCTGGCGAGAGGCGGCCAACGCCTGCTCGTCACCAATATCCATGGGTCGTTCTCGCAAATTCAGTTCGGCGAGAGCGTTGTCTCACTCACTGTTCCGCCGATCTCCGCCGAGGGCGCGTTTCTTAATCTTCCCGAGATAGAGCCGGGAAGCGTTTACCAGCTTTTAATTGACCAGCGACCAGCGGCCTACGCGCCCTTCGACGCCGGCGTCTCGATTGCCAACCTGCCTTGCTCCTCAGAGCCGCGTGCGATCGAACTGACGTATCGCCCAAATGGCTTTGTCACGTTGCCGATTCTTGGGCGAGCGAAGAGAATTGCATAGTTCAAAGTCAAGCTGCGGTCGCAGCCTTGCGCCATCCATTTGTCGCCGCAGAGAGCGGAGCGTTCGGTGCGTCTGTCGTGTCGTGAGGCGGCGTTGGACGTTGAAGACTTGGTAGACGGCAGCGTGGGGTGAGAGAAATCTCTGTGCGGATCCGGGGCTCTTGGAGCGCTGCATCTTGCGCTCTCTTCGACGGGTTGGCTGATGCGAATTCTCAGCGCGATTGGGATGGCTAGACT
>JAFAHO010000017.1 GCA_019237205.1 Hyphomicrobiales bacterium | reverse complement strand
GATGAGCATTGGCGATATCGACTTGTCGATAGGCTATTTCGTCGGCTTGGTCACGGCGATCGTCGCAACGCTCGTTCACGATGCGCCGATTCTAGGCCTTCTGGCCTTGGCCGGCGCCGTGTTGGGCTATGCCCTGCTCGGAGC
Source organism: Hyphomicrobiales bacterium (assembly GCA_019237205.1). Lineage (GTDB taxonomy): Bacteria > Pseudomonadota > Alphaproteobacteria > Rhizobiales > Beijerinckiaceae > Roseiarcus. The sequence continues at coordinate 5,654 of JAFAHO010000017.1, read as the reverse complement.
GCTGGTGCAGTTGCGCGATGTGCCATCGCTGATTGCCACGCTTGGGGCGTCCTTCATCTGGCTGGGCCTCGGGCTTCTTGTGCTCCCCGCTCCCGGCGGGCTCGCGCCGGACTGGCTCAATGACTACGCCATGTGGAGGCCGCCGATCTTTATCCCCACGCCGGTCATCACGATGGTCGTGGCGACAACCGTCATATGGTTCATCATGCAGCGTACTGCGCTCGGTCTGCGCTTTCGCGCTCTCGGCAGCAATCCTGTTGCGCTCGTCCGCTCCGGCGGGTCGATGCTTGGCGCGCGCGTGGCCGCGTACGGAACAGTCGGCGTCCTGGGCGTGCTGGCCGGCGTCGCCTTGAGCGCCGAGATCGGCGGAGGCGACGTCAACGCCGTGCCAGGCTACACGCTGTCGACCGTCGCCGCGGTGATCCTTGGCGGCGGCATGTTCACAGGAGGGCGCGCAGTCGCGTGGGGAACGCTGTTCGGCGCAGTGACTCTCGGCCTTTTGACCGTTCTCCTGACCCTCCTCAATCTGTCGTCGAACCTCCAACCGGCGGTTCAGGGCCTTATCGTGATTGCGGTTCTGGCGGGGCGCCTGGTCGTGGAGCGCCTGGTCCGATGAAGGACTTGAGCACAATCCTAATCCCCCCATGGGCCTGGTCCTTCATAGGCGCGGGCGTCGTCCTCTTCATTACCTTCACGGTCTCGGGCGGCGGGGGCCTGCAAACTTTGACGCTTGCCTTCACGATCGCGCCTTATCTGGTGCTGGTCGGCATAGGTCAGATGCTGGTGATGAGCGCCGGCCCCGGCAATATCGACGTTTCCGTGGCCAAAGTTTTCTCGCTCGGCGGCCTTTTGTCCATTGCGGTGGGCGACGCCACCGGATCCTGGGTCCTCGGGCTCGCCGCCGCTGTCGGTATCGGCCTGGTAATGGCGTCGATCAGCGCCGTCTCGATCCTGTTGGTCCGCATCCCGCCGATCATCGCGACGCTCGCGACAAGTCTCATTGCGTCTGCAGTCTCGCTCACCTTAGCGAAGGGCTTTCAGGGTTCAGCCGATCCGACATTGAAAGGCTTTCTCAATTGGGCGATTCTCGGTGTTCCGGCCTTTGCCGTCGTCACGCTTTTCTTCACGGTCGTCGTCTCGCTCGTCTTACGCTGGACGCCGTGGGGGGCGCAGATGCTCGCCTTCGGGCAAGCCAGGCGGGCGGCGGAATATGCCGGGGTGAACGGGACGCGCGTCCTTGTCGCTGTCTATCTGGCCTGCGGCGTGCTTGCGGCGCTGGCAGGCGCCCTGCGAGCCTCCTTTTCGTCGCCGAACGTTGAGCTGGGCAACGACTATCTGCTCAACTCGATCGCCGTGGTCGTGATCGGCGGCACGCTCATCACAGGCGGACGCGCAGCGCCCGCTGGCGTGTGGGGCGGGGCCCTTTTCTTCATACTGCTGGACGGGCTGCTGAATCTCATCGGATGGAACTTCGCAGGCCAGAGCGTGCTCAAAGGCCTTCTCGTCTTGGCGGTATTGTTTCTTGCGAGCGGCGCGCCGATTTTTCGTCGACGATCAATGCCGAAGGAATCCTTCATCCTGGGCGTCGGCACGGAAAAGGGAGGTCGATGAAGCCGACTCCGGCCCAAAGGCGACGCTCCAAGCGGTCGCCACGGGCTCGGCGCAGCGAGTGTCCCGCGCGTGAAACGGTCAGACGCTGCGAGCCAGCATTCTTGACGCCCGCGGAGCGGCAGGCGCTTCCGCGGGCGTCGCCAGTGGAGAGTCTTGCGCTGTGAGCGGTCGAGAACAAACCCAAGCAGGCGTTGCGGCGAAGCAGGATCCGATTGCGCGGCCGAAGCTGGCCGAGCTGGTCCAGAATCGTCTGCTCGCGGTCATCCAGGCGGAAAATCTGCGCCCCGGCGATCGGCTGCCGTCCGAGCGTGAGCTGATGCAGAGGTACGCCGTCGGGCGGCCCTCGATCCGCGAGGCCATGCAGAATCTCAAGCGCATGGGTCTGATCGAGATCAACCACGGGGAAAGGCCGAGGGTCGCCGCGCCCTCGTTCGAGCGGATGGTCGCGGGAATGAGCGAAACCATGCGCCACGTGCTGGTCAACTCCCCCGCTACGCTCGACCACCTGAAGGAGGCGCGCGCCGCCTTCGAAATGACGATGGCGAAAATCGCCGCGCGCAAGCGCACGCCCGCGGATGTTGCGGACTTGTACGCGATCCTGGCGGAGCAGGAGCGGGCGCGGCTCGATTCGAACGCCTTTCTGCAAGCCGACGGCCGGTTCCATCACCGCATCGCCATCATCACCGGCAACCCGATCTTCGCCAACCTGAGCCAGGCTTTGTTCGCCTGGCTGGCGCAGTTTCACTTCGATCTGGTGCGCAAGCCCGGGCTCGAGCAGCTGACGCTCTCCGAGCATCGACAAATTCTCGAAGCTATCGAGCGCGGCGAGGAGGAGGAAGCCGCGCGGCTGACCGCGGATCATTTGAACCGCGCGAACAAGCTTTATCATCAGGCGAATTTTCGGCCCTGACGTTCAGCCGGAATGGGAAGGGTTGGCTGCGCCCGAATCAGCTGGTATACTGAGTATTGAATCAATTCGGATCGCCTGCCGTGGACAGTGAATTGGAAACCATCTTCGGGACCTTGGAGGCGCCGGAGACGCTTGCGACCATCGCTTTGGGGGCGCTGTCATTTCAGACCGGCGAGGCGTCCGTCCGGCGCATTGTCTGGCATGGCGTCGAGGTCGTCCGCGCGATCGACTACCCCATTCGCGACGAGAGCTGGGGGACGATTCAGACACGCACGCTGCACAGTCGAGCGACGCCGGGCCCGCGCGGCGTCCGGCAGGAGCGCGGTTTCCATACCGAAGATGGCGCATTTTCAGGACGTTTCGAGCTGATCGCCGAGGCGGCCGGCGCCATGACGCTGTCTCTGCGGCTCGAGGTGAGGCGTGACGCCAAGCTCTGCCGCGCCGGTTTTACGGCGCTGCACCCGATCGACGGGCTCGCCGGGCGAACCATGACGATCAGGCGGCCCGACGGCGAATGCATCGAGTCGGAGTTCCCCGCGACGATCTCGCCCGCGCAGCCAGCCGTCGATTTTGTCGGCGTCCGATACCAGATTCGTGGCGCCGCGGTCACCGTCGACATCGAGGGCGACGTCTTCGACATGGAGGATCAGCGCAACTGGTCCGACGCGTCGTACAAGTCTTACGTCCGCACCGCCAGCTTCCCCGAGCCTTATGCCGTCAGAAGCGGGGACGTCATCCATCAGAGGCTGACGCTCGCCTTCGAGGGCGAGCCCGCGATTGCAGCCGCTCCGGCGGAGCGCCACGTCCTGCGTCTCGAACAGGCGCCAGCGAGGGACCCGTTCCCCGAACTTGCCCTCGCCGCGGACGCTGCATGGTCGAACGGATTTGTTCCTCCCGGCTTAGCGTCGCTTCGCCGGACGGTGCGGCTCGACTTGCGACTTCCCCCGAACCCTGCCGCGCTCGATTTCGCCGCAACGAGTCCACATCCGCCCTTCGATCTCGAGTTGGTCGTGTCCGATGATCCAGGCGAGATCGAGGACGGCCTGTCCGCATTCGGCCAATCGCTCAACCGTGCCGGGGCGCGGCCTGACCATGTCATCGCCCTCCCGGCCGCATACTTGAAAAGCTGGCAGCCGGGCGGGCCATTGCCAAAGGGCGCGACGCCGCTCGATGCGATCCGCGCTGCGCGGGCGGCTTTTCCGGCGGCGAAGATCGGGGGCGGCGCGCTCACGAACTTCACCGAGTTCAATCGGCGCCGGCCGGACGTCAAGGAGGTCGACTACGTCACTCATGGCTCGAGCGCGATCGTTCACGCCGCCGACGACGAATCCGTTTTCGTGACGTTGGAGGCGCTGCCTGACATTTTTTGCAGCGGATCGCAGATTGCTGCGGGAAGGCCCTATCGCCTCGGGCTGATCTCGATCGGAATGCGGGAGAACCCCTACGGGCCCAGCCTTGCGCCCAATCCCGACCGCGTCCGGCGAACCATGTGCGCCTGGGATCCGCGCACGCAGAGACTGTTCGGCGCGTCTTGGCTGGTGGGCGTAGCGGCCGCTTCGAGACGGGCCGGCCTCAGCCTGCTGACGCTTGCGAGCATCGGAGGCCCGTTTGCGGTCGCCCAAGGCCTTTCGGCGCTCGCGCCGAGTTATCATGTCATGGTCTGGCTGGCGCGCATGCGGGGCCGGCAGAGGCTCGATCCCGCGACGGGGGACAGTCGAATCCACGCCGTCGCGGTCGAGCGTAACGGCGGAGCGATTGCGCTGCTTGCGAACGGAAGCTCGACGTCGAGGATGCTCGAGTGCCTGCTCCCCGGCCGCGTCGCCGTCCTGGATGCGGGTTCGGCGGCCGCCGCGTCGCGCGATTGCGACTGGACGCGCAACGCGGCCGACAAGCTCGAGGGGTCGATTACGCTGCCTCCCTACGCGGTCGCGTTTGTAGACGCAGCCGCAATCGAAGGAGCCGCGGCATGAGCGTCGAACGGATCGAAGCCGACTACCTCATCGAAACGGCCTACGACGCGAGAAAAGCCGCGGAGGCGATGGCCGGCGAGCAGTCGTCGGGAACCTTCCTTCCGGTCCCGGGCGAAACGCCGCAGCTCAAGGCGCGCTCTGCGGCGCGCGTCGAAAGGCTAGAGCTCTTAGGCGAGGCGGAGCGTCCCAGTCTACCGGGCTCAGGCACCCCGCCCGGCGGCGGCCGGCGCGTAACAGCGCGCGCCACCCTCTCCTGGCCGCTCGAGAACATCGGTCCCTCGCTGCCCAACCTGATCGCGACCGTCGCCGGGAACCTGTTCGAGCTGAAACAATTTTCCGGCCTGCGCATCCTCGACATGCGGCTACCGGACGCATTTGCCTCCGCCTATCCGGGGCCCAAGTTCGGCGTCGAGGGCACGCGCAGGCTCACAGGCGTTGGCGACCGGCCGCTGATCGGAACTATCATCAAGCCCTCGATCGGTTTCACGCCGCAGGAGACCGCCGAGCTCGTGGACGTTCTCTGCGCGGCGGGCATCGACTTCATCAAGGACGACGAACTGCAGTCGGACGGCGCCCGCTGCCCGTTCGACGAACGCGTCCGCGTGGTGATGCGCGTGATCGACCGGCGCGCCGATGAGAGCGGCCGGAAAGTGATGTTTGCGTTCAACCTGACCGGGGAGATCGACGAGATGCGCCGCCGCCACGACCTCGTCGAGAGCCAGGGCGGCACGTGCGTGATGGCGAGCCTCAACTCGGTCGGGCTCGCGGGCATGATTGCGCTCGGACGCCATGCGCGATTGCCCATTCACGCGCACAGGAACGGTTGGGGCTACCTTTCGCGGCATCCCGCGCTCGGCTGGTCCTACGTTGCGTGGCAGAAGATCTGGCGCCTCGCCGGCGCCGACCATATGCACGTCAACGGGCTCGCGAACAAGTTCAGCGAGTCGGATGAGAGCGTGATGGAGTCGGCTCGGGCGTGCCTGGCGCCCATGTTCGACAGCAAGCCCTGCCTGGTGATGCCGGTGTTTTCCTCGGGGCAGTCCGCGCGGCAGGCGGCCGGGACGCTCGCGGGCCTCGGATGCGCGGATCTGATCTTCGCCGCCGGCGGCGCAATTATGGCCCATCCCGGCGGGCCCTCGGAGGGCGTGCGCGCGCTGAAGGAG
>JAFAHO010000011.1 GCA_019237205.1 Hyphomicrobiales bacterium | reverse complement strand
TGAGTGAGCGTCAAGGTTCCGCCCGGAGTGCCAGGGAGGGTCAATATCGACCCAGCCGGCGTTTGGCCGGCCAGCAGAAGGTTTTGGAAGTTCGCTATGGGAGCGTCCAAACTGGCGATGACCTTCGAAGACGTCACAAAATTCTGCAGCACCTCCCAGACGGGCAGACCCACATTCGCGAACGCGCCGGCGCCCGGCGTCACGCCAACGTTGGCGGAAAGTTGGTTGATGAATCCGGCGGTGGCGGCCTGTGTGGCGCTGGTCAGGCCGTATTCCGTCAAGAATTGAGTCGTGCCGGCGAGCGCTTGGCTCATCCCGCCATTACTCATCAACGCGGGGTCCGCAAGAATGCGGGCGACCCAATTGTCATACTGCGAGCCGGCGCCGGAGGTTGGAACCGTGCCCCATGCGGCCTGAAATTCACGGAGAACGAAATCCGCAACTCTCGTGCGATAGAAGGTGTCGGTAACGATGTTGGTGGGAGGCGGGGCGGGGTTGAAAGGGAAATTTTCCAAATTAGCTTGAATCTGAACCGGCGTCGCCGTGGGAGGAGTGGCGTTCAACTCGGCGACATACGCGTTTGAGAATGTCGTATTAATAGGCGCAGTGGTCGCCGGTAGGCCGTCAATGGTCTGAAACCAGCCATTTACTTCTGCGGTTGTGAACGTCGTCATTTTTTTCTCCCTAGCGATATTGCTGCCGACCCTGATGGGCGTCCGTCAACCGAACTCGCCCACCTTCACGTAAATCGTGCGCTATCCTTGTACAGGAAATTCCATACCCTGCCAAGTGGCCTAACCGGCGCTCACAAGAAAATTTTCGCGGCGATTCCTTCCGCAACTTTCGCTGTCGACTTGAACGATCGATTGGGTCGCCGCCGGCGCATTTTCACGCGCCCTTGGGGATTTTTTATGCTTTCGCGCTTCCAGAGGCGGCGTCGCGAGCCGACGTCACGGTGCTTGCGAGGGGCCGAATGGCGCCCGAGGAGTCAGTGCTTCGGCAAAACCGATTTCAAGGGGTCATCGCGAGCATCCCGGCGCTTCAGCGAATATCCGATGTACCCTTCGATCAAAGGCGAACCGCGGATGAAACTACGCTCGCCGACTTTGACACGCTGTGCGAGTGAACCGGTGAGCCGAACTTGAAGGGCGGCTGAGGTTTGGCCCGTGCACCGGCATCAAGGTGCCGCTACATCATGGTGCCGGAACTTTCGCCGACAACAGCTCTCGAAATTCTCCAAGCCACAGTTCGTAGCGCCGCCATCGCCCGACTGACGTCTTGTAGACGGGCTGGCGCGCCTGCCAAAGGCTCGCTGTTTGGATCGTGCGCGTGTTGCAGTGCGGTGCGAGGCAGGCGTCGTTCCACTCGAGGCCGCAGGCGGCGATGAGCCGCCGGGCCTGCGGCTCGGGGTCGGCGACCAGCTCCTCATAGTCGACGTCGATGAGCCGGTCCGGCGGCAGCACCTGCCGCCAATGGGCCATCAGCCGCTGGTACTGGCGGAAGAAGAACACCAGGTCGCCCCGGTCCCCGCCGTACTCGCAGTCGAAATTGGTGGTGAAGATGGAAAGAGCGGTGTCGACCGGGTGGCGTCGGCAGTGGATGAAGGTCGCTTTGGGAAGGATGCGGTGGATGAAGCCGAGTCGCAAGAAATTATCGAGCGCTTTGTCGGTGACCCGTTTCGCTCCCGGCCCGAACCTCCTGAGCCTCGCCAGATAATCGTCGGCAAAGCGCCGTGTCGCTTCCGAGTTGAGGCCCCAAACGTCCTCGCGCGGCGTGTCGCGCGCGTGCCAGAACTCCAGTTCGCCTCCCGCCGCCACTTCCGGATGACTCGACAGGATCTGCTCGGTGAGGGTGGAGCCCGAACGGGGCATCCCGACGATAAGGATTGGCGTCGCGTCTTCGACGCCTGGATCGGGCTGTCGGTCGCGATAGCCCTGCGGCGTCGCTTCGATAAGCCGGTCAACGCGTCGCACGAGCTCGGCGCGGTCGAGGTCGCCGGCCATGGCGCGAAGACGGTTGCCCGCCTCGAAGTTTAGTATCGCGGCTTCATAATTTCCCATGTCGTCATGCGCCTTCCCCAGCGCAAAGTGGACGACCTGGCGCTTGCGAGGCGTCAGATTTGGTCGGGCCAGAACGGCGTTCATGCGCGCGATCAGTGGGCTGTCCTCGCCGGTGAACTTCCGGTTTCTTGCGAGGCCGGACCAGGCGAGGCACAGATCCGGCGCAAGCTCGGTGGCGCGCAAGTAATGCGCTGCGGCTTCCGCTGAAAGACCCGACTCGTCGAGAAGCTTGGCGAGGTACGCGTGGGCTTCCGCATCTTTCGGATACGCCTCGACCGTGGCGCACGCCGCGGCAAGAGCTTCGTCCAAGGCGCTCGAGGCCTCTAAGGCGCACGCTTCGGCAATCCGGGCCATCCGCGTCCCCGGAGCAGCCGAGGCCGCGGCTCGGAATGCCGCTTCGGCCTCGGCGTTACGGGACTGCGTCAGATAGAGCACGCCGAGGCGCATCTGGGCGATGACGAGATTCGGCTGGAGCGCAACCGCCGCGTGATAGCTGGCCATCGCCCTGCTCTCCTGGCCCATACTGTCGAAGATGCAGGCGAAATAGTTGTGCGCGCTCGCGAGGCCGGGGTTGAGGCGGAGAGCGGCGGCGAACGGCTCAATCGCCTGTTCCAGAAGCCCAGCGGTCGTCATCGCGACGCCGAGGTCATAGTGTGACGCCCAGACGCTCGGATCGAGTTTGACCGACCGCTGCAGCAAGGGGATCGCCTCGCCTTGCCGTCCCTGATGGATCAGGCGCGCCCCTTCGCAGGCGAGGCGATTGGCTTCACGCGCCTCCGCCAACGAAATCTGCGAAGACTTCGGCCCGCCCGAGGGAAGCCCCGGGGCGCCGGGCGTCCGGGACTTCGGGGTGACGACAGGATCTTTGGCGAGAAAAGACTCGAGATCGCTTGCGGGCTTGGCGCGCGGCAGCAAATCGGCGAGGCTAACCGCACGGCCGAGACCTCCGAGACGCTGCGCCATCGCGGCGACGGGGATTGAACCGGTGCGGCCTCTGCGCGACTTCGCCATCGCTCTCCTCTCGGCGCCGCTGCGCCGGCGCGTGTCTGGCGCGTGTCTATCGTATGGTGCGTTTTTGCCAGAAGAGAATCATTTGACAAGGCGCGGCAGCGCGGCGAACGCGAACTCTCAGCGATAGTCCGGATGTGGGCGGTCCGGATGACGGCCGAAGGCCAGGTGGGCCCGAATCGGCGTATCACGCGCCATGGTCTAGTCTTAGCTAGCCCGGATTATGCATTGCGGGTTGGCGGGTGTGGCGTAAATAGCTGATTTCGTGTAGAATTTGGTTGTCTAGCCGATTCACGCGATTTCAGCGAGGCCGCACCCGCCATGAACGATCCTATGTTGCCGTTGCCTG
>JAFAHO010000006.1 GCA_019237205.1 Hyphomicrobiales bacterium | reverse complement strand
GCGCCTCCGCCCTCGGCCAACCCCACAGCGATGCGCAGCTTCGACACGTCCATGCCGACGAAAACTTCGCTATAATCCTTCACGGCTCGTCCTCCTTGCGTGAGGCTCTGCCCGGCCTGTCCGGGCCAACCCTCGCAATGCGCATCGAGGGCGAGCCGCCGCCTCGGCGCAAGGACATACAGTCTTCGTCGCTGACGCTCCTCGCAATGACGCCGCTCGCCGTGGATTCCCGATCGGTCGCTTCGCGACCGTCGGGGATGACCAGGTTATAGCCGCTTCTCGAACCAGTGATGCGCGTAGGGGTTGTGGCTGAAACGCTCGACTTCGCGGTAGCCTTCCTTGCGGTAGAGCGCGTGCGCTTCGGTCAGCGCCTTGTTGGTGTCGAGGCGAAGCGTGATGAGGCCGGCGTCGCGGGCCGCGCCTTCAAGTTTGTGCAACACCCGCCGCGCCACGCCGAGCCCGCGCGCTGATGGCGCGGTCCACACTCGCTTGATTTCGCCCGTCGCGTCGTCGACCCGCTTGAGCGCGCCGCAGCCGACCGGTTCGCCCTCGAGCCGCGCCACGACGAACCATCCTTTGGGCGGCGTCAGCTCGCCGTCAGAAGGGGTGCGGTCCTGAGCGGGGTCGAATCCCGCCTCGAAGCGCGTGGCGATCTCGCGGAAATAGGCGTCGAGGCACTGCCTCGCGTCGTCGCTGGCGGGTGTCTCGAAGGAGAGCTCGACCCTGCCTGCTCGAAGGAACCGCTCGACCTCCGCCATCGCCCCGACCAGGCGCTCGCGCTGCCTTGAGTCGAGGGGCTCGAGCATCGAGGCGGCGAGCGCGTCGGAGAGGCGGCCATAGGCCCCAAGCTCAACGCGCCCGTTTGGTGTGAGGACCGCGCGGCGCAAGCGGCCGTCGCTCGCGTCCCTGCCGACCTCGACGAGGCCATGCGCCGTGAGCGAGTTGAGGAGGCGACTGAGGTACCCGGAATCGAGGCCGAGCCTGTCGCGGAGCGCACGTAAGTCCGCTCCATCGAGGCCGATCTCGAAGATGAGACGCGCTTCGCCGAGCGGCCGTCCACGCTGAAGATAGCTCTCCTCCAGCGCACCGATGCGCTGCGCGACCAGCCGGCTGAAGCTGCGAACCCGCTGAACCTGCGCGCTATCCATTCTCTGACTTTAGTCAGAGAATGGCTCGGTGGCAACTGAGGTTCGGGGCGCCCAGCGCTGATCCCGCCGGGGGGTCGGGCGAAGTCGCCCGGAAATGGCGCCGGAACCCCATGAGAAAGCTCGATTCGCGCCTGAGACCGGCGCCGCCCGCGCCGCCCGCCTCACAACTTGCCGAAAATCTTGTTGAACAGACTCCTGTCGCGCTGCGCCGGCTGCCCGCCGGCGTTCGGAACCGGCGCAGGCGGGACCGGGGCGCTGTTGACGACAGGCGCCGGCGCGGCGCGGATGGAGGCGGGCGGCGCGGGATTCGGCGGCGCGCTCGCCGAGACGGGCGCGAGGCCGCCTCGTCCGCCGGGCGGCGGCGCAGGCGCCTGCGCGCCCGTGAGGTCCAGCGGGGGCAGCAGCGGCGGGAAGGGGTTCGGCGCATCGGGGTTGCGCCAGACCCCGAGCGGCAGGCCCGCGACCGGCACGCCGTCGTGCGCGGCTTTCATGAACCGGCTCCAGATCTCGACCGGCAGGTTGCCGCCCGAGACTTTCTTCGTCGGGCTGTTGTCGTCGTTGCCGAGCCACACCGCGGCGACGAGATAGCTGGTGTAGCCGACGAACCAGGCGTCCCGCCAATCCTGGCTGGTGCCGGTCTTGCCGGCCGCCTGCCAGCCCGGCAGCTCGGCCTTGCGCGCGGTGCCGGTCAGAAGCGTCTCCTGCATCATCCCGTTCATCATGGCGACGTATTGCGGCTCGATCACCCGCCCGAAGCTGGCGTTGCGCCGGGCATAGAGCTGCTTGGCGTCGGCGGTTCGCACTCTCGCGATCACATGCGGCTGCACGCCGATCCCGCCGTTCGCGAAGGCCGCGTAGGCCGAAACCATTTCAAGCGGCGTGACTTCCGACGTGCCGAGCGCGAGTGAAGCGTTGGGCTCGAGCTCGGAGGCGATGCCGAGACGGTGGGCGACGGCGACGACCGTCTTCGGACCGACCTCGAGGCCGAGCCGGACTGCAACAGTATTGAGCGACAGCGAGAGCGCCTTGGTCAGCGTGACCGGGCCAAAATATTCCCGACTGTAGTTCTCCGGGTTCCAGCCCTTGACCGAAATCGGCGCATCCTCGCGGACGGTGTCCGGGGTGAGGCCCTTCTCCAGCGCCGCCAGATAGACGAACGGCTTGAACGACGAGCCCGGCTGGCGCTTCGCCGCGACGGCGCGGTTGAATTGAGTCTCGGCATAGCTGCGCCCGCCGATCATCGCCTTGACCGCGCCGGTCGGATCGATCGCGACCAGCGCGCCTTCGGCGACGCCGAACTTCGAGCCCTTGGCGTTGAGTTCGTCGGTCAGCGCGCGCTCGGCCTCGGCCTGCATCTTCAGATTGATCGTGGTTGTGACCACGATGTCCTCGTCGATCGCGCCGACGGTGTCGTCGAGCGCGTCCATCACATAATCGGCGGCGTAATTGATCGAGCCTGCGCTCTTGTCACGCCAGACCTTCGCCGGGTTGGCGAGCGCCATCTTGGCCATCGCCTCGGTGATGTGCCCCTGCTCGGCCATGGCGGTGATCACCTGCGCCGCGCGTTCGTTGGCGCCGGCGAGATTGTGGTTGGGCGCAAGCCGGGTTGGCGACTTCATGAGGCCGGCAAGCAGCGCCGCCTCCGACAGCGTGACGAGGCGCGCGCTCTTGCCGAAATATTTCTGCGCCGCCGCCTCGACCCCGTAGGCGCCCGAGCCGAAATACGCGCGGTTGAGATAGAGCTCGAGGATCTGATCCTTGGAGTACCTCCGCTCGAGCCACAGCGCCAGAATCGCCTCCTGGATCTTACGCGAGAGCGTGCGCTCCCGAGTCAGGAACAGGTTCTTGGCGAGTTGCTGGGTGAGGGTCGAGCCGCCCTCGACGCTGCCCCCGCCGATCACGTCACGCAGCAGAGCGCGCGACATGCCAACCGGATCGACCCCGTGATGGTCGTAGAACCGCTTATCCTCGATGGCTACGAACGCCTTCGGCAAATAGGGCGGCAGG
>JAFAHO010000396.1 GCA_019237205.1 Hyphomicrobiales bacterium | reverse complement strand
TCCGTCTGGCCCATCCCTGTCGGGGTCAGGCCGCCGCATGGTCCCAAACACGCGCCATCCTGAGCGGCGAAGCTGAGCTGCGATCGCCTGGCCGATGCCGCTTGATGCGCCGGTCACGATGACAATCTTCTGATCTGACATGGTCATATCGTCCTCCCCTATAGATCACGGTCGCTGGAACCATCAGGCGATGACCTGTGGCCGCAAAAAGCTGACGACCCGAATCGCCTGCCATCCTGCAAACAGCAGCTTGAGAACAAATGCTACCGGAATCGACCCAAAGGAGACGTACAGCGGGCGTTACGGGAAGTCGGCGCTAGGTCTTCGGCTGGAGGTCTCCAACCCATTAACTTCAACGGTCCCTCTGACATCGTAATGTACCCTTCAGAGAAGGTGTAATCTAATACTGTTTTTGGGAACCTGGCATCGTTGAGTGTTCTCCAATTAACGCTTTCCCCAAGCTTTTTCGTTACTCTCCAGGACAAAAGCAAAAATCTCTCTTTACCTGCTCCATCGAGCGCTTCTTTGCGCAGCACCGGAAAATAGTCCATGTATTTTCTGTAATCTAGGTTGATTTCAATCTGCCCATCCTTTTCTTGTATTGACGAGGGTGCAACTATTTTACTCAATGCGGCCCACGCTTCTTTGTCACTGTCGGTACCTACTAATTCCTCCCATTCCTCGGCGATTTCGATCGAAGTGAGGGCTGGCATTCCCGTTTCATACAAGAACTTCTTGATTTGGCGGGACTCATCGCTCTCCACCGTCGCAACGACCAGTTCGTCCGTTGCACCTACGGTCAATTGTGCTCTTTCCATAACGTACCGCTTATCGGCATCTATGACAAAATGTACAACTAGACCATCAAAGAATAGGCGATAGGCATTTTTTGGGGGCGGATTGGAAACTAATTGACCTGTTGCCGGATCTAATAGAGGTTCGACCTTTGTTATTATTTCAGCTGAAAAATTGTGAGGCCAATTACGGGTAGACAGTTGTATCAGCTGTATCGGAAAAAATTCTAAAGGCTCAGTCTCCCCTTTCAATACCATCAACCCAAGCGTCTCCAATTCCTCCGGTAAGAGACGAACTACCTTAAACTCTGGCATATCGGTGGCTGCGACTCGCCAAAGCAAACTTAAGAAAAAGAGACGTAGTTGCTTGCCGTCGTCATTGTTGGTCAATATCCTACGGTAGCCAAAATGCTTGAATACAGTTTGAAAATCAGGAGTGTTAATAGTTTGGTCCCTACCCCACGACGTCCAAGTTAATTTGTTCCGTATAAGAAATTTCTTCGCCCAATCGTCGTAGCCTTGTAAGATAGTTTCTCCGTCTTGGGTCACCAACTCACCATCGTACCAACTTGTCCATCGCCTGATGTGTCTTCCACCGGGGCCTTGTTGAGCCAAGGGTGTTCCGCGCGAGGATTGAATCGTCAAAGAGCGAGGGAGGATGTGCGACTTAACGTATTGTCCTGTGAGACCTGTAAGTCGACATGTGCCAAACTTCGCTCTAGATTTCATTTAACTTCCTCGGACCGAAACGCCTTTTTGCGCTTCCAAACAAACTCGGGGTCCGAGTCCAGATTTCGCGTGAGTTGAACGGCAGGCAATCTCGCTCGCGACGCTGCTGATCCGCTCATCTTCAGGAGCGATCATTATACAGGGTCGGCGAGCGGCAAGCTAGGACCTCTGTGGAATTCGTCAAGGGTCTTGCCCCAATGGGGGTTCTTTTTCCCGCTCATTCTTGCATCTCCTTCATGCGCCGCCGCGCCAGTTCCAGATCGTCTGCCGGCGTCTTCTGCGCCTTCTTGATGAACCCATGCACGACGCCAATGCGGTCTTCATGGACGAAGAACAGCAAACGGGCTACGCGCCGGCTCGGCAATGCGCTCAGGACTTCCCAGAGACCCCGTCCGAGCGGGCGGCATAGCGGCATCCCGATCGGCCAACCCAACTGCACCGTCGCCAGGTCTGTCCCAATCACGCGTTGTCCCCCCGGCGGCAGGCCGCGCAGCCACTCGATGGCCGGATCTGCTCCGCCCGACCTGCGATAAAAGACGACGGGTATTTCGCGACCAGAGGCCGGGCCGCCGGTACGACACCGGTGGGCGCGAAAAGTTCAGACCACCGCGATGGGCGGACTCCTAGGCTCCTCGGCTTGGGAAGCCTCGCTTGGGACGCCGGCTAGACTAGAGCAGGACTCGTTGTGATCGAAACGAAGCCGCCATTGCGAGCGCAGCGAGGCAATCCAGGGGCCGCCTGCACTTGCCTACGATCTCTGGATCGCCACGTCGCTTCGCTCCGCGCGATGACGATTCCGTCGAAACGCGCCCCGTCCTAGTTTTCCTCGTCGGTGAGGCTTTCGGCGTCCTGGTGGGCGAGTTCGGCGACGATCGCGTCTCCCATTTCGCTCGTGGACACGACGCGGCAGCCGTCGCTCTTGATATCGGCGGTGCGGAGGCCCTCGGCGAGGACCTCTGCGATCGCCGCTTCCAGGCGATCGGCCGCTTGGTCGAGCCCGAACGAATAGCGGAGCGCCATGCCGAACGATCCGATCATGGCGATCGGATTGGCCAGTCCCTTCCCCGCGATGTCGGGAGCTGACCCATGAACCGGCTCGTAGAGCGCCCTGCGCTTGCCGGTCTTCGGGTCCGCATCGCCGAGCGAGACGGACGGCAGCATGCCGAGCGAACCGGTCAGCATCGCGGCGACGTCCGACAGCATGTCGCCGAAGAGATTGTCGGTGACGATGACGTCGAACTGTTTCGGCCAGCGCACGAGCTGCATGCCGAGCGCGTCGGCGAGCTGGTGCTCGAGCTTGACGTCCGGATATTCACGCTTGTGGAGCGCGCTCATCACCTCGTTCCAGAGCACGCCGGACTTCATGACGTTGCGCTTGTCCGCCGAAGTCACCTTGGCGCCGCGCCTGCGGGCAAGATCGAAGGCGACCCGGCCGATGCGCTCGATTTCATAGGTGTCGTAGACCTGCGTATCGATCGCGCGCTTCTGGCCGTTACCAAGATCGATGATCTCTTTCGGCTCGCCGAAATAGACGCCGCCGGTCAGTTCGCGGACGATCATGATGTCGAGCCCTTCGACCACTTCGGGCTTGAGCGACGAGGCTGCGGCAAGGGCGGGATAGCAGATCGCCGGGCGCAAATTGGCGTAAAGCCCGAGATCCTTGCGCAGCCGGAGGAGGCCCGCCTCGGGCCGAACGTCATAGGGGACGCCATCCCATTTCGGACCGCCGACCGCCGCGAGCATGACCGCGTCGGCGTCGGCGGCGCGCGCCATGTCGTCATCGCTGATCGCCGCCCCATGCGCGTCGTAGGCTGAGCCGCCGACAAGGCCCTTCTCGATCTCGAATTTGGCGACGCCTTCGCTCGCGAAATGGCGGATGACTTTTTCAACCTCGGCCATCACCTCGGGGCCGATGCCGTCGCCGGGAAGCAGAAAGAGCTTATAAGTCGTCATGGCGGCTTCGCGGCTGGGAAGGAAGGCGAAGAGTGCTAGACGATTTCGATCTGCGACGAAAGCCGAACCGGTTGGAAAAGTGAGATGACGGGTCCAAGGCGAACCGCGATTTCTCCTCCCCGACCCGGGCCGCGCTTGCGCGCGCCCGGGCGTGGGCGGGAGCGCAAGCGCCGAAACCGCGGTTGCCAGGAGAATTCGGGGGCGCCGGCATGACCATCGTTACCAGTTCGGCGGCCGACGGTTTCATCCAGCGGCTGCCGAAGGACCTGCGGTTCTATCTCGTCCACGGGGCCGACGAGGGGCTGACCCAGGAACGCTCGAAGGCGATTGTCGGCAGGGTTCTCGGCGGCGACATGGATCCGATAAGAATCGTCCGACTCGAAGGGGACGCGATCGGGCGCGATCCCGGCGTTCTCGCTGACGAGGCCTATGTGATCCCGATGTTCGGGGGCGCCCGCGCGATCTGGATCGACGCGCAGGGGCGCGATCTCATGCCGGCGCTCCTGCCGCTGTTTGCGAAGCCGCCGGGCGACTGCACGATCGTGGTCAAGTCCGCGCAATTGAAGAAGGGCGCGCCGCTTCGCGCCGCCTTCGAAAAAGCGCCGAACGCCGCGTCGGTCGAATGCTACTCGGACGAGCCGAAAGCGCTTCACCATCTGATCGATGCCGAGACTGCGGCGGCGGGACTTGCGATCGCCCCTGACGCTCGGGCGGCGCTCGTCGAACTGCTCGGCGAGGACCGGCAGACGACGCGGGGCGAGATTGCGAAGCTCATCCTCTACGCCCGGGAACGGGCGCGGATCGAGATCGAAGACGTCGAAGCGATCGTTTCGGATGCGGCGCCGTCGGCGCTTGACGAACTCGTCGATCAGGCTCTCTCCGGAGACCTCAAGGGCGCTGCGGCTTCGGCGACCCGCTATCTCGGCGAGGGCGGCGACGGCGACCTCATGATGATCCGGCTCATTCAGCGGTTGACGCTGATCCACCGGCTGAGGCTCGAAATGGATCAGGGGCGCAGCTTCGACGCGGCGTGTCAGGCGCTGTACGTCAGGCTTCCACCGGCAGCGGTGCGCAAACTCGCAGTCCAGGCCGAGCGATGGACGTCCGATTCCCTCGCGCGGCGGCTGCCGGTCATCCGCGCCGCCAGCGCCAGGGTCCGGGCCGAACCGCGGCTGGCGGAAATTCTGGCGACGCGCGCCATCTGGTCGCTGGCCTCGCGGTCAGGGGCCGGAAGAGGGTAGAGGTGGGGCCAACCCTCACCCCGGCCCTCTCCCGCAAAGGGCGAACGCAAGAACGCCCGTCTCTCGACGGGCTATGCGGGAGAGGGGGCGCAAAGGGCCCGGAGAGGGGGCCCTCCATTCTCCCGTTTACGGGAGAAGGTGGACGCGCGCAGCGCGGCCGGATGAGGGCTCGCGAACGCTATCGTGCGGCCGGCTGGCAGAGACGGCGGCAGAAGTCGTCGAGCTGCTCGAAATTGCGGAAGGCGATGCGAATGTCCCCGCTCCCGCCGGCATGCCGGATCGTCACCTTCACCCCGAGCGCGAGGCTGAGCCTCTCCTCCAGCGCGAGGGTATCCGCATCGATGGCATGCGGCGCCTTCGTCCTCGCGCGCGTCACGGCGCCGGCGTTCTCGCCCAGCCGCTCGACGTCCCGAACCGTGAGGCCCTCTGCGACGATGCGATCCGCGACCGCATCAGGGTGGGCGACCGCCAGCAGGGCGCGCGCGTGGCCGGCCGAGATCTGACCCGTGGCCAGGAGCCCCTTGGTATGCTCCGGGAGGTTGGTCAGGCGCAGCGTGTTGGCGACGTGGCTGCGGCTCTTTCCGACGACTCGCGCGATATCGGCGTGGGAATATCCGTGGTCGGCGCCGAGCTGGGCATAGCCCGCGGCTTCTTCGAGCGCGTTGAGATCGGCGCGCTGGACGTTTTCGATAATGGCGATCTCGAGCGCCTCGCGGTCGCCGGCCTCGAGCACGATGATCGGGATGTCGTGCTGCCCCGCGCGCTGGGCGGCCCGCCAGCGCCGCTCGCCGGCAATAATCTCATAGGCGTCCGCGACGCGGGGAATGGCGCGGACCAGCACCGGCTGGATGACGCCTCGCTCCTTGATCGATGCGGCCAGCTCCTCGAGTTCGACGTCATCGAACCGTTTGCGGGGGTTGCGCGGATTCGGGCGCAGAAACTCGATCGGCGCCTTGCGGGCGCCGCGCTCGAGGGCGACGGCTTCGGGCTCTTCTGGCGCGGCGCCCAATAGGGCTGCGAGCCCTCGCCCGAGACGGGCTCGGTGTTCGGTGCGGGCAGCGTCTTCCGCCATCGATTTAAGCTCCTGATCGTTGACGGCGATCGGCGCTCACGCCGCGCGCCATCGCCCTTCGCGCTGAATGACTTCCGAAGCGAGCTTGAGGTAGGCTTGGCTCCCCGCGCATTTGAGATCGTAGAGAAGCGCCGGCTTCCCGTGCGACGGCGCTTCGGAAATGCGCACATTGCGCGGAATGACGGTCTCGTAAACCTTGTCGCCCATATGCGCCCGGACGTCCGCGACGACCTGGCCGGCCAGGCTGTTGCGGGGATCGAACATCGTGAGCACAACGCCGTGAATGGTCAGCGCAGGATTGAGGGTCTTGCGCACCTGCTCGACGGTGGTTAGGAGCTGCGACAGGCCTTCGAGCGCGAAAAACTCGCATTGCAGCGGAACGACAACCGCGTCGGCGGCGGCGAGCGCATTGATGGTCAGGAGATTGAGCGACGGAGGGCAGTCGACGAGGACGTAGGTGACGGCGCCGCCCTCCGAAGCGGAGTAGGTCTTGAGCGCGTTGCGCAGCTTAAACGAGCGATCGCTGTCGCCGGCGATTTCGAGTTCGACGCCGAGCAGATCCATGGTCGAGGGCACGATGAGGAGACGCGGCACCGCGGTCGGCACGACGACGTCGCCGAGAGTGCGCTCGCCGATCAGCACGTCGTAGCTCGAAGTGGCGCGGTTCTTGCGGTCAATGCCGAGGCCGGTCGATGCGTTGCCCTGGGGATCGAGATCGATGATGAGGACGCGCTCGCCGATCGCGGCGAGCGCCGTGCCGAGATTGATTGCGGTCGTCGTCTTGCCGACGCCGCCCTTCTGATTCGCCATGACGAGGACGCGCGGTTGCAGCTCGCGCCGGCGGCCCGAATCAGGGCATATGGTCTCATCCATAGGCGGTCTCGCGAATCAGCCGGATTCTGAGTATAGCAGCCTCGGCGTCGACCGCGCTTGGAAGAACTTCGATCGTATAGGCTCGGCCAAGGTCAAGCGCCTCGAGTTGTTGTTGCGCGGACCGCCCTCGCGGAAGCACTCCAGCCGCCCCCTGTTCCAGCCACACCGTGGCCAATTTGACCGTCAGCGGCAAGGGGGCGAAAGCCCGCGCCGTCACGGCGTCCACAGGTCCAAGCGTCGCGGCGTCGACGGACTCGACGCGTTGGGCATGAATCTGGGCGGCAGCGCCAGTCGCGCGCGCCGCTTCGCGCAGAAACGCGCATTTGCGCTGGTCGCTCTCGATGCAATGGACGACGGCGCCGGGCACGCCGGCCAGCAGAATCGCGATGACGAGGCCGGGAAACCCGGCGCCCGAACCCATGTCCGCCCATCGCAAGGCGCCCGGGGCGAGGCCAAGGATCTGGGCGCTGTCGGCGATGTGGCGGGTCCAGATCGAAGCGAAGGAGGTCTCGGAGATGAGATTGGTCGCCTTTCTCCACCGCGCCAGATGGTCCACGAAGACCACGAGACGTTCCTCTGTTTCACGTGAAACAGGAACGAGGCGCATTGCTGACGCCCGGTCCTCCAGGAGACGCTCCGCGAGGCCCCGTCGCGTCGGGGATCGGCTCATGCGGTAAGGTCGAGCGGGGACGGGGGCGCTGACCAGCGGTCAGCGGGCGATCGCCGGGCGTGCGCCGCGACCAGCGCAAGCGCGGCGGGGGTCATCCCTTCGATCCGGCCGGCTTGCCCAAGGCTGCGGGGCCGGATCGCGACGAACTTCTCCCGCAGTTCGGTCGAGAGGCCGGAGATTCGGGCGTAGTCGAGGTCGTCCGGAATGGCCATCGCGTCTTCGCGGCGGTAGCGCGCGACATCCTCCGCCTGACGGTCGAGATAGACCGCGTATTTGGCGTCGGCCTCGAGCCGAGGAACGAGTTCGTCAGGGATGCTCAAGAGCTCGGGCCACACCCGCGCGAGCGTCGAAATCGGAAATTGCGGCTGCGCCGCCAGTTCAAACGCGGAGCGGCGCACCCCGTCCTGGTTGACCGGGAGGCCATGCGCCTCGAGCACGGGCGGGGTCGCGGTCGCGGCGCGGAGCAAAGCCCGGGCGCGTTCCAGGCGATCCCGCGCGCCGCGCCAGGCCGAAGCGCGCTCAGCGCCGACGCAACCGAGCGCGATTCCCTTCCCGGTCAGCCGCTCGTCGGCGTTGTCGGCGCGCAGCGACAGGCGATATTCGGCGCGCGAGGTGAACATGCGATAGGGTTCGCTGACGCCGTGGGTCGTCAGGTCGTCGACCATCACCCCGAGATAGGAATCGGCCCGGTCGAACGTCGCCAGCGGCTCATTGGCCGCCTTGCGGGCTGCGTTGAGTCCGGCGAGGAGGCCCTGCGCGGCCGCCTCTTCATAGCCGGTCGTTCCATTGATCTGGCCGGCGAGGAAAAGGCCGCCGAGGCGGCGCGCCTCGAGAGTCGGGTCGAGGCCACGCGGGTCGATATAGTCATATTCGATCGCGTAGCCCGGACGCACGATCCTTGCGTGCTCAAGACCGGGAATGGTCGCGATGAGAGCCCTTTGGGTCTCCTCCGGCAGCGAAGTTGAGATGCCGTTCGGATAGATGACAGGATCGTCGACGCCCTCCGGCTCGAGAAAGATCTGGTGGCTCTCCCGGTCGGAGAAGCGAAGCACCTTGTCCTCGATCGAGGGGCAGTAGCGCGGACCGCGTCCGGAAATGGCGCCGGAATAGACCGCCGAACGATGCGAATCGGCCCGAACGATGCGATGGGTCTCACTGGTGGTTCGGGTGATGTGGCAGGGCAGCTGCGGCGCGGCCGGCGCGGTCGTGCGGTAGGAGAAAAACTCTGGCGGATCATCGCCGGGCTGAATCTCAAGCGATGCAAAGTCGATCGTCGCCCGGTCGAGACGGGGCGGGGTCCCGGTCTTCAACCGGGCGAGGGCGAAGCCGGCGGCGTCAAGGCTCTGGGCGAGCGAAATTGACGGACGGTCGCCGTATCGGCCCGCCGGGGTGCGGGTCTCGCCTAGTTGGATGACGCCGCGCAGGAATGTGCCAGTGGTCAACACCGCCGCCCGGCAGGGGATGACGCGGCCGTCGGCGAGCTCGACCCCGGTGACGGCCCCGGCCTCGGAGAGAATGCGGGCGGCTTCGCCCTCGACGACCATGAGGTTGGCGGCGTCCGCGATGAGCGCCTGCATGGCGCGCCGGTAGAGGCCTCGGTCGGCTTGAGCGCGCGGGCCCTGGACGGCGGGACCCTTGCGACGATTGAGGACACGGAACTGAATGCCCGCGGCGTCCGCGGCGCGCGCCATGAGTCCATCGAGCGCGTCGATTTCGCGAACAAGATGCCCCTTGCCCAGCCCGCCGATCGCAGGGTTGCACGACATTTCGCCGATGGTTGCGAAACGCTGAGTTACGAGGGCGGTCCGAGCCCCACAACGGGCGGCGGCGGCGGCCGCTTCCGACCCGCCGTGTCCCCCGCCGATCACGATGACGTCGAATCGAGCAGCTGCCTGTTTCACGTGAAACACAATCCTGGCAATTCACTTTCCTATGCACAGGCGCGAAAAGATCTCTCCGAGCACGTCTTCGACGCCGATCCGCCCGACGACGCGATCAAGGGCGGCGGCCGAGCGACGCAAATCCTCGGCAACGAGCTCGGGTTCCGACGCTTCCGGCGCGAGCACTGAAGATAGGGATTCTCTTGCCTCCTGAAAGGCCTGGCGATGCCTTTCGAGCGTCAGAACCGCAGGCTCCGAGGACGACAAGCGCTCTTCGGCCAGATCGCCGATGGCGTCAAGAAGCTTGTCGACTCCCTCGCCGGTTTTCGCCGATATGGCGAACGGCGAGCGCGCCGAGGCAGAGCGGCTCTCCGGCAAATCGATCTTGGTGCGAACGGCAAGCGCCTGTCCCTCAGCGAACGGCGGGAGAGATCCATCCTGATCGTCGAGCCAAAGCGTCAGATCAGCATGCTTGGCGCGCCGCAACGCTCTGTTGACGCCTTCGCGCTCGACCGGATCCTCGGCTTCCCGGATCCCCGCGGTGTCGACCAGAACCACAGGATATCCGCGAAGATCGAGCAGGACCTCGATCAGGTCGCGCGTCGTCCCGGCGAAGGGGGAGGTGATCGCGACATCTCGGCCGGCGAGCGCATTCATCAAGGTCGATTTCCCGACATTGGGCGGCCCGGCAATGACGACCACGAAGCCTTCGCGTAAGCGCTCGGCCGCATTCGCGCCCGCGAGCGCGCGGTCGATGCGGTCCCTCGCCGTGCGCGCCGCTCGCTTGACGGTGTTCAGGGTCAAATTCTCCGCATCCTCGACGTCGGAAAAATCAATTTGCGCCTCGATCATGGCCATCGCGCTGATCAGCGTGGCCCGAATGGCTTCGCATTCCCGGCGCAGCGCGCCGCCTGCGATTCGCTGGGCTTGGCGCCGCTGGGCCTCAGTCTCGGCATCGACGAGATCGGCCAGGCCTTCGACCTCCGAAAGATCGAGCTTGCCGTTGACGAAGGCGCGCCAGGCGAATTCGCCTGGCTCAGCAGGCCGCAGGCCCGGAACGATGGCCAGCGCCCGAGCGGTCGCCGAAATCACGGCCCGGCCTCCGGTGACGCTCAGTTCCACGACCTCTTCGCCGGTGAAACTCGACGGCGCCTCGAAGCGGGTGATCAGCGCGCGATCGATCGGCTCCAGGGTTCTCGGATGGCGCACTGTCCGCAGAACCGTCCGCCGGGCCGGGAACTTCGCGCCCGGCGCCACCGCCGCGAGCGCGGCTGAGCATGCCGGCCCGGAGATGCGAAAGACGCCGACGGCGGATTTTCCCAGTCCCGACGCCAGGGCAAAAATCGTATCCCGAGAACTCGCATACAAACCGCGACCGCCTTTGCCGCTCCGCGGCGGCTGAGCGCTTCTGCGCCCTATTTCCACTCCGGCGTACAGACCACGTACTGGTCCGCGATCGCTTCGTGGTCGCCCTGTTTCTCGCGCTGGACGTAGACGTAGCAGATGCTCATGCCGCCTGTTCGATAATTGACGCGAAAGACTCCGCCTTCCTGCTCGTGACGCGTTGCAATCAGGCCGTAGTCGCCCGCCGGCTGGTTGGTTGCGCCCTCGCCGCCGCGATAACAGTTCGTCACGCCAAAACCCCCGGGTCCAACGTCATTGCGGCCGGGATTCTTGGCAAACTGACAAGCCACGATATCGCCGGTCAGTTTGTCGAGGCGGTAGACCAGGGAGAGGTCGATTTGCGGCGCCGCCAGAAATTCGTACTGGCTTGCCAGCGCGGGCGTGACGCCAAACGCGGTCGCGGCCGCCCCAAACACCGCCACGCTGCGCCACATAAGCTTGCCTCCCGCGAAAGCGAATCACGTGGCTCAAGCATAGCCGAGACCGGCTCAAATCGAGACCGGCGCCGAAGCGGGCGCTATGCCGTCAGGACTTTCTTGGAGGCGACGGTCGAATCGGGGTTCAGCCGATAGACCAGCGGCACTCCGGTCGCGATCTCCATCGCCGGAATCGTTTCCGGCGTGAGGCGGTCGAGCACCATCACAAGGGCGCGCAAGCTGTTGCCATGCGCAGCGACCAGCACGCGCTTGCCGCCGAGCGCCGCGGGCAGGATATGCTGGCAATAATAGGGAAGCGCGCGGGCGACAGTGTCCTTCAGGCTTTCGCCTGCGGGGGGTTGGACGTCATAGCTTCGCCGCCACAGGTGGACCTGTTCTTCGCCCCATTTCTTGCGCGCGTCGTCCTTGTTGAGACCGACGAGGTCGCCGTAGTGGCGCTCGTTCAGCGCCTGATCACGGAACTCGGTCAGGCCTTGCTGTCCCATTTCCGCAAGCGTCAGCGCGAGGGTGTGCTGGGCTCGGATGAGGGCCGAGGTGAAAGCGACGTCGAACGCAAGGCCGTGCGCCTTCATGCGGCGCCCGGCCTCTTTCGCTTCTTCAACACCTAACGGTGAGAGATCGACATCGCGCCAGCCGGTGAACAGGTTCTTCAGATTCCATTCGCTCTGGCCGTGGCGCAAAAGGACAAGCAAGCGTTCAGCGTCGGGCATCGGTCGTCACCGGATTTTGGAGGATTGCCGCAAGATTGTAAACCACGGGTTCGGCGCGGCGCCAACTCAAAAGCGTTGATGACAACGCCGAACGACCGCGCCCTCCCGGTTTGCGGTCGGCGCGAGCGCCGGATTGAGCGGCGCGATGATCTTTCGGGCGACGACCCGCGCGCTGAGCGGACGATAGACCTGCTTGGTCGCCTCCACAATGTGCACTCCCGCAAAAGGAAGAGCGAGCGCGGCGCCGAGCCGTTCGATGGTCGGCGCCGTACGAATGGCCAGCTTCTGGGCGATCGGCGGCGCATAGAGCGCTTCTCCCCAGAAGATCGGGGAGAAAAGCGCCCGTTGAAGGAGATCGCGCAGCTGGCCCCTTGAGTAAGGAAGCCCTTGCCCGTAGGGGGTGCCGTCGACGCGAGCCCAGACGCCCCGTCGCGACGGGACCACAACGATGACGCGCCCTTCCGGCGCGGTGATGCGCCAAAGTTCCTCGAGGAGGGCCTCGGGCCGTTCGGCCGCCTCCAACGCATGCGCGAGCAGCAGGCGATCGATTGACGCGTCCGGCAGAGGCAACATCTGCGCCTCCACGAGAGCGCAGGAGCAGCGGCCCGATGCCGGCCAGATGAGAACTCCCTGCTGGGCCGGCATGAGGGCGATGCAACGAGCCGCCGCGCCGCGAAACCGGTCCAGATACGGAGATCCAAAGCCGAGGGCAGCGACGCTCAGTCCGGCTGCGTCCTGCCATCGCGCGCGGATCACCCGGCCGACCAGCCTGCGTGAGAGTTCCCCAAGCGGCGAATCATAGAAGCTTTGCAGGTGGTAGACGTCCAGAGGCATCGCGACTCACCAACTCGACGCCGGCATCTTTCGACTGGCGCACGCGGTTTGGCAACGCGGGAGAAAGCCGCGGATCGCCGAGGCCGATCGCCCACCGGTTGAGGACGGCAAGTCATTGCACTATCATTGTGCAAGGACGTGGACCGTGAGTTCACCAATACGAGCCCGGCGCGGATTGCGGAACCCCTCTTGGGCGCCGTCTCGAGATCAAGGAGCAATCCGTAGATGGCCACGAACGTCGCTCAATTCCTGTGCCTGACAGACAATTACGGGGTCCTTCTGCATGATTCTGCGTCGGGCGCGACGGCGTCTATCGACGCCCCCGAGGCCGAGCCCATTTTGGCTGCGGCCCGCCACCACGGATGGCGGCTGACGGACGTCCTGCTCACCCACCATCACGCCGATCACATTCAGGGCGTTCCCAGGCTCAAGGAGAGCTTTCCGGAGCTCAGAGTTTGCGGGCCGGCGAAGGAAGCCTCACGAATTCCTTTTCTCGATGTTCTGGTTGGGGAAGGCGACTTTGCGTCAGTGGGGTCGCTCAGAGCCAAAGTCATTGAAACGCCGGGGCATACCCTTGGACATGTGGCGTATCACTTCGAAGAAGACGAGATTGCGTTTTGCGGGGACACTATTTTCTCGCTCGGGTGCGGACGCGCCTTTGAGGCGCCTTACGAGGTGCTATGGAGCTCCCTCATGAAGCTCGCGCGCCTTCCAAGAGAGACCCAGCTCTATTGCGGGCACGAATACACGGAAGCGAACGGCCGATTCGCGCTCACCATCGAGCCGCACAATCCTGCGCTGAAAGGGCGCATCGAGGAGGTCGCGAAACTGCGCGCCGAAGGGCGGCCGACCTTGCCGACGACTGTCGCGGCGGAACTCGCCGCAAATCCCTTCTTGCGCGCGGAAGAGCCTACGATTCAGGCGGCGGTTGGCATGCCTGGCGCGGATCCGGCAGCCGTGTTCGCGGAAATCCGGTCGCGCAAAGATCGCTTCTGACCTCGCGGGATCAGCTCTTTTTCGCCAGAGACTCGAGCTTTTTCTGCATCTCCGAGAGTTGAGTGCGCAATTCATCGAGGTCGTCCGAAGAGGCTGCTTTCTTGGGGCCTCCGTCAGACGCCGCCGCCGCGCCTGAGAACGGGGAGAAGACCCCCAGCGCCTGGTTGAACGCGGCAAAGTTCTTTTGCGTCATTTCCTGCAGCGCAGCGAACGATCCGGCGGAAAACGCATCGGGACCGAACATTCGCCTGGCCGCCTCGCTCATCGCCTGCTTTTCCCCGGTGAAGCGATCAATGGAGAATTCCAGATAGCTCGGCAGCAGCGCCTGCATACTGTCCCCATAGAAACGGATCAGTTGGCGAAGGAACGTGGTCGGCAGGAGAGATTGACCCTCTATGCCCTCCTGTTCAAAGATGATCTGGGTGAGCACGGATCGGGTGATGTCTTCGTTGCTCTTGGCGTCGAATACGACGAAATCCTCTCCGCTTTTGACCATTTTCGCGAGATCCGCCAAGGTCACATAGGCGCTCGAAGCAGTATTATACAGACGGCGATTGGCGTATTTCTTGATCGTGGTCGGAACCGAATTGGCCATGTCGATGCGGGTCCCATAGTTATGCGGGCCCTTGCGGGTGATTGAGGATAGGCGTTTTTTGCGCCCCCCGGAATCTTTTTTTGCACCGCAATGCAACGAAAAACATCGGTTTTGGTCAGGGCGCGACGATTTGCGCGCGCCGATGACAAACTTTTGGGTCTATAGGATAGTGGCGCGTCCCAATGGGGATCGTGTAGAAGCCCTCAAAATCGCGTCCACGCTCACCAGTTCGCAAGGGAGACCCGCATGCCCGCAACCGACATCGTTATCGCCAGCGCAAAAAGAACCGCCGTCGGATCATTCACCGGCGCCTTCGGCTCAACGCCAGCGCATGAACTCGGCGCTGCCGCCATCAAGGGCGCGCTTGCGGCCGCCAAGGTCGATCCGGCGGAGGTCGACGAGGTCATACTCGGTCAGATTCTCGCGGCGGGCGAAGGTCAGAATCCGGCCCGTCAAGCGGCGATGAAGGCTGGCGTTCCGCAGGAAAAGACTGCCTTTGGCGTCAACCAGCTGTGCGGCAGTGGCCTCAGATCCGTCGCGCTCGGCCTTCAACAGATCGTCAATGGCGACGCGAAGATCGTCGTCGCAGGAGGACAGGAATCGATGTCCCTCGCCCCCCACGCAGCCTATCTGCGGAACGGGATCAAAATGGGCGAAATGAAATTCCAGGACACGATGCTGCGCGATGGCCTGATGGATGCGTTCCATGGCTATCACATGGGCAACACCGCCGAGAACATCGCGGCGAAGTGGCAGATCGGCCGCGAGGACCAAGACCGCTTCGCCGTCGGGTCGCAGAACAAGGCGGAAGCGGCCCAGAAAGCGGGGCGTTTCAAGGACGAAATCATTCCCGTGACAGTCTCCACGCGGAAGGGAGACATTGTGGTCGCCGATGACGAATATATTCGCGCGGGAGCCACCTATGAGGCGATGAGCAAACTCAAGCCCGCCTTTTCGAAAGACGGGACGGTCACCGCGGGCAACGCCTCCGGCCTCAATGACGGCGCTGCCGCGGTTGTCGTCATGACGGCGGCGGAAGCGCAGCGGCGCGGCTTGACGCCGATGGCGCGCATCGTCTCCTGGGCGACCGCCGGGGTCGATCCGGCGATCATGGGAACCGGCCCGATCCCGGCGACGCGAAAGGCGCTCGAAAAAGCGGGCTGGTCAATCAAGGATCTCGAGCTCGTGGAGGCCAACGAGGCTTTCGCGGCCCAGGCGCTCGCGGTCAACAAGGATCTGGGTTGGGATCCGGCGATCGTCAATGTCAATGGCGGCGCCATCGCCCTCGGCCATCCGATCGGCGCATCCGGCGCGCGCATTCTGAACACGCTGCTCTACGAAATGGCGCGGCGCAACGCCAAGAAGGGCCTCGCGACGCTCTGCATCGGCGGCGGCATGGGCATCGCGATGGCCGTCGAGCGCTAGCGCCGGTCCCCTCTTCTACTGAAGCTCATGCTCGCCGCGTCGCAACGCGGCGAGCATATAAAGCAAACGCGCGGGAGGAACCATGGCACGAGTTGCAGTTGTGACGGGCGGGACGCGGGGCATCGGAGCGGCGGTCTCAAAGGCGCTCAAAGCGGCCGGATACGAAGTCGCGTCGACCTACCATTCGAATGACGAAGCGGCGGAAAGATTCAAGGCCGAAACTGGCGTCCATGTCTACAAATGGAACGTGTCGGTTTACGAAGACTGCGCCTCGGGCCTCGCCCGGGTGGAAACAGAGCTCGGCCCGGTCGACGTCTTGGTCAACAACGCCGGCATCACCAAGGACGGCATGTTCCACAAGATGACGCCTGACCAGTGGTACAGCGTCATCAACACGAACCTGAATTCGCTTTTCAACATGTGCCGGCCCGTCATTGAGGGCATGCGCGAGCGAGGATTCGGGCGGATCATCAATATTTCTTCGGTCAACGGGCAAAAAGGGCAAATGGGGCAGACGAACTACTCGGCGTCAAAGGCCGGCGATATCGGCTTCACCAAGGCGCTGGCGCTGGAAAACGCCAACAAGGGGGTCACCGTTAACGCGATCTGCCCAGGCTATATCGCGACCGAAATGGTCAAGGCCGTCCCGCAGGACGTTCTCGAGAAGTCGATTCTGCCCCAAATTCCCGTGCGAAGGCTAGGAAAACCCGAGGAGGTCGCCCGCTGCGTCGTCTTCCTGGCTTCTGACGAGGCCAGCTTCATTACCGGATCGACGCTTTCTGCGAACGGCGGTCAGATGATGGTCTGACCGCAGGCTTGGCCGCTCTCGCTTGCGGGGCCGGGCGTCGTGCAGCCCCGGGCTGCGCAATGCCAGATCGAAACCCGCACCGATCTCTCGCTATGCTGCCTCTTCGATCTCCGGGTCCTTCGCCTCGCCTTGAGGCGCGTTAGGCGCCTTGGTCCGGCCCTGACTCTTTTGCAGTTGGGCCTCGACAGCCTTTAACGCGTCGATCTCGTTCGACTTTTGGACCGCGGCGATTTCGCGCACCATTCGATCCAGCGCCGCCTCGTACAACTGACGCTCCGAGTACGATTGCTCCGGCTGGGCATCGGACCGGTAGAGATCCCGGACGACCTCGGCAATTGCGTTGATGTCGCCAGAATTGATCTTCGTCTCGTATTCCTGCGCTCTCCGGGACCACATGGTGCGCTTAATGCGCGCCCGCCCGGTCAGGATTTCCAGAGAACGCCTCGCCGCTTCGGGGTCGGATATTTTCCGCATTCCGACCGCCATCACCTTCGAGGTCGGAACTCGCAGAGTCATTTTATCCTTCGAGAAGCTGATGACGAACAGTTCGAGCTTGAAGCCGGCGACTTCCTGCTCTTCGATGGACACGATTTGACCGACCCCGTGAGCGGGGTAGACCACGAACTCATTCACCTTGAATCCCTGGCGCTGGCCTGTGGGCTTGCTCGCCTTCGGCGCAGCCGGAGCGACTTCCTGGGGAACCACTTTCTGATCCTTGCCCCCCAGGTCCCTGATTGGCTGCGGCGCCGCCTTTACCGTCGCCGCAACGGGAGACGCTGCGGCGCTGACGACGCCCGACCCAGCCTTTGCGCCCTTGGCCGGGGCTGACGACGCGCCGGCGCCTTCAGGCCGCGCGCCGGTCGCGCTCTTCGGCTGCAACTTCGGCTCCGCCTGCTTGTTGCTGGGTTTGGCGGCGACGTCCTCGCGCACTAGGCGACGCGTCTCTTTCGAGGTCTTAGCCGGCGACTTCACCTCCGCCCTTGACTTCGCGCCTCTAGCAACTCTCTTTTTCGTGGTTCTTGAAACCCGACTCACGGCTGCTCCGCCAGTTTTTCTCTTCCTTTTGGGCGCGGCCGGACGCCCAGCCCGTTTCACCGACACCTTTTTCCGAGAACTGATCTTCGGCTTTACGCTGGGCTTCCGCCGGCCCGAAGAAGCCGATCCCGTTCCCGCGCCTTGACGCGACGTTCTCGTTGAGGTTGTTTTTTCTAGTTTAGCGCCGCTTGCTTTTGCGGACTTTCTTGTCGACTTCTTACGCGCCGCCATCATACTCTCCAAGCACAACCAGTTACTTGCGCTACTTTTAAGCCGGTCGCGCCAAACCAATCATGAATACAGCAACCCTGACCCCGGCCGTATGCCGTATGCCGATTGGCAAACCGGCCCGCGTCAGTAAGAAGCCGTTTAGCACAAAACCGCCGAAAAATCAAAGCCGAAAGGCCCAGGACCTCGATCGGCGCTGCGCGAAGCCGTTCGTGAAGCGGGGTTCAATCGCCCTCACCGGGTTGGGGAGAAAAAAACTCCGCGAGTTTGTTCTGGCGTCCGTCAAATTCCTTGGCGTCCGCAGGCGGCTCCTTCTTTGCCGTGATGTTTGGCCACGTTCTTGCGTACTCGGCGTTCAATTTGAGCCACGCGGCCAGATTCGGCTCCGTGTCCGGCTTGATGGCTTCCGCCGGACACTCCGGCTCGCAGACGCCGCAGTCAATGCACTCGTCAGGATGAATGACGAGCATGTTTTCTCCCTCGTAAAAGCAATCGACAGGACACACTTCCACGCAGTCCATGTATTTGCACTTTATACAATTCTCGACCACGACATAGGTCATTAAAGAGGTCCTCTTGGCTGGGCGGGGCGAACGCGGCGGCTTCGGGCGGTTTCAGGACTTGTCGATGTCATTCTACCGCCGAAGACCATCGGGTCCAAGGACCTCGTCACCGAGGGTCCTTCCCCCGCGATTCGAGCAGCGTTCGCAACTCCAGGAGTTTCGCGAAAGGGGAATTCGGGTCAACAGCGACAGCCTCTGGCTGCGTGGCCGAATTGCCCTTTGGATGGGGCGCGCCGCGGTTGCCATGCGATTGACGGCCTTCGTTGTGACGAGGCCCTGCCGAACCAGCGGGACCGGGCGAAGACCGGGCCCCTTTCTCCTGTTCAGCGGCCAAAGGCTGCCGACGGCGGTTCTCCCGCCTCTGCTCACGATGAGGAACAGGTGACTCCGAGCCGGGCTGCGGCGCAGTCGCCTGTGACGCCGGGGCTCCGACCCTGACCCGCTGACTGTGGGAATGTGGAACCCTCGGGGGACGCGTCCGTCGAACGGGACGCCATAGGGTGATCGTCTCCTCGCTCGCAAGGGCGGTCGCCCCCTCATGAGCGTCGACCACGACGGATCCGGGTTCCGATTCGCTCCCAGAGGGGCCTTCCAGGGCTTGAGCGTCCGGGACGCCTTCGGTCTCTTCCGCGACGCGAGTCGAGGCGGTCCCGGGAGCTTCGTCCTCGGCCGGCGGAGCGGCAGTCAGGTCAGCAGACGGATCGCGTCTTGTTTCTCTTTCGCCTACCGGCGCCTCAGGCTTTGAAGGCTCCACTGGCGCTGCGGCCGGCGGCGCCGGAAGCTCGCTGCGTTTGATCACCGCGCTCTCAAACCCGAGCGACCGGAGGATCGACGAGAAGGCTTCGCCAGAGCATCCGGTCAGAGACGTCATCTGGCCATTCACCACGAATCCGTTGGGCGCGCGAGGCCCTGATACGGGGGTTGGCTGAATGAGCGCCGCCCGTATCATGTCGGCGAGCCGCTCCACGATGTCCACCCGCACGGCGCGATCGCCGCAAGGGCGAAAGCCCGCCACTCGATAGCCGTCCCTGGACATTTGCTGATCGATGGGCAGGGACGTTCTGCCCGAAGACGCCATAGGGGCCAGCGATTGCGCCAGCGCGTCAGCGCCAACCCCATGCGCCCTGAGACCCCACAGCTGGAGCGCCAGCGCCCTGCACGCAGGCTTGAGCACGGTCGGGACGTAGATGTAATAGGCCCCGAACCGAACACCGTGTTTTCTCAGGGCCGCGCGCGAATCCTGATCAAACGCCTTGACCTGGTTACGGACGGAATCGCGTTCGAGCACGCCGAGCGAGTTCGCCACCTTGGCGCCCAGGTCGCGCACCGAATCCGATCCTTCCTGCAGATCTCGAAGCGAAAAAAGCGGACCAAGCAGTCTATGAGTCAGCGCCGCGAGCCAGAGCTCAACCCGCGTCGCCACGGTTTGGCGGGCGTCCTCGGGCAGCCGGCTGTCGGCTAATATGAGCGCGCTTGGAGTGAGCAGGTCGGGACCCGGCGCGAGCTTCGCGATTGGGTCGCCGAGCCACCGAACAATGCCGTCATTCGCAAGAACGATCGAGGCGTCGACGGCTTGATGGAAACGCTGAGCGCGCGCCTGCAATTCAAGTGTCAGGGCTTCCAGGAACGGGCTCCCATCGCTCCCGTCGCGCGCCAAAAGTCCGTCGCCCACGACCTGCAGCCCTTGCAAGCTGGAGAAGTCGGGGCATTGTTGAAGGCGCTCGGGCTCCGGCTCGTCGTCGACGGTCATCGGTTCCACTTTCGTCATCACGGATCCAGGACTTCATCCGCCGGCGCGCAGCGAATTCGCTGTTTTGCGCAAAGTCCTTTAGCCGACGCGTCTTCCGCTGCCAACGGCCCGCGGACGGATGAATTCCTGGCGCAGCGGCGTTCTTCGGTCGAGCCCATTTTCGAATTGGCGGCCGCAAGCGACTGGCGCTCAAAGGCGAGTTATCAAGCTGGATGTGTCCCAGCGCCGTCCACCCCTGGATTGGATTTCGCCGTAGAATTGATCCACCAGCGCCGCCACCGGCAGCGATGCGCCGTTTCGGCGCGCCTCGTCGAGGCAGATCGCGAGGTCCTTGCGCATCCAGTCGACGGCAAAGCCAAAGTCGAATTTACCGGCGATCATCGTCTTGTGCCGATTGTCCATCTGCCAGGACTGCGCCGCGCCCTTCGAAATGACGTCGATCGCCGCTTGCGGATCAAGCCCCGCCGCCTCGGCGAAGCGAAGTCCCTCGGCGAGAGCCTGCACAAGTCCTGCAATGCAGATCTGGTTGACCATTTTCGTCAACTGCCCGGCGCCGGCGGGACCCATCAGGCGGCATGAGCGGGCGTAAGCCGCAATCACCGGCTCAGCCTTTGCGAAGTCGTCGCGGTCGCCGCCGCACATGACGGTCAACTGACCATTTTCCGCCCCGGCTTGGCCGCCGGAAACCGGCGCATCGATAAACCCGAAACCTCGCGATTTCGCCTCGCGGTCGAGTTCACGGGCAATGATGGCGGACGCCGTGGTGTGATCGACAAAGACGGCGCCAGGCGCCATGCCTGAGAAGGCCCCGCTCTCTCCGAGAGCGACCGAGCGCAAATCGTCATCTTCGCCGACGCAGGAGAAGACAAAATCGCGGGCATGAGACGCCTCTCGGGGCGTCGGCGCGCTCGATCCGCCGTATGCGCCGGTCCATTTGGCGGCCTTGGCCGAGGTTCGGTTGTAGACGACGACGTCGTGGCCTGCGCGTTTCAAGTGACCGGCCATCGGAAAACCCATGACGCCCAGTCCCAGGAACGCAATCTTGCTCAAGCCGCCACCCCTATGCATTCAATACGGGTCGAGACTATCCGGAAATCGTCCGGCCAGCCATCTTCGACTCGCGTTAGCGCAAGATGGTCGCCTTGACCCACCAATCCGGCCGATCGGCGGCGATCCGGCGGCGCGCCGTGACGGCGCTGCGACGGTTGTCGAACAAGGCGAAGCACGTTGCGCCCGACCCTGACATCCGCGTCACCTTTGCGTCCGGAAGGCGCGACAGCCTTTCGAGCGCGTCGGCGACCGCCGGCGCCACGCGGAGCGCGCCGGCCTCCAGATCATTGCGGCACGAGGCGAGAGAATTGAGGGTGAGCGGCGCGTTCGGGTCCGGTGTCTCGAGACGCGGACTGGACGACGTGGCAAACGAACCGGGCGCGAGGCCCAGCGCCTCAAAGACCCGGCTGGTCGGAGCCGCGACCTCGGGATTGACCAAAACCGCCAACGCGCAGGGCAAGGCGACCGGCGGACCAAGACAATCTCCAATCCCGCTCATCATTCGGGCTCTCGGCGAAAGGCAGACAGGAACGTCCGATCCGGTCTCGAGCGCGGCCGCCCGCAAGCGTTCGTCGTTGATCGTCAACCCGTTCGCATCGGCGAGCGCGCGGAGAGCGGCCGCCGCGTCGGCCGACCCGCCGCCCAGACCCGCCGCCGCCGGCAGCCGCTTGACCAGCCGGAAACGGCCAAGCGTGAGGCGAGGAATCCGAGCGGCCAGTGCGCGCGCGGCGCGCAGGACCAGATTGTCGCCGACCGCCCCGGAATCAACCGCGCGCGGACCGCAAACCTGGAGCTCAAGGCCGGAGCCCGATTCATAGCCGAGCCAGTCGCAGATCCCTCCGAACGCCACAAGGCTCTCGATTTCATGGAAGCCGTCAGCTCGGCGCCCAAGCACGCGCAATGTCAAATTGATTTTCGCCGGCGCGCGAAACCAGAGCATCAGGGGCGGCGTCGAGCCCTAGCCTCCGCTCTGTTTTTGCGCTGCGTCGATCGTCGTGGGCTCTGCGGTGTCGGGGAGTCCGACTTGGATCTTCTTCAAGATCGCGGGAAGATCTTCCGGTTCGGGTCCCATATCCCTTGCGTGGTTCCACTGGAAATGCGCTTCGGTTCGCCGGTTGACCCGCCAGTAGGCGTCGCCGAGGTGGTCGTTCAAAACCGGATCGGCCGGCTTCAGACTGATCGCCCGCTCAAGTGTCTGCGCCGCTTCAGGAAACTGGCCAAGCTTGAAATGGGCCCATCCAAGACTGTCGACGATATAACCGTCATTCGGCCTCAGTTCGACAGCGCGGCGAAGCATCTTAAAGGCCTCTTCGAGATTCATGCCCTGATCCACCCAGGAATATCCCAGATAATTCAGGACCAAAGGTTGATCCGGGTAAAGTTCGAGCGCTTTCTTGAAGTCTGCTTCCGCCTTCG
>JAFAHO010000394.1 GCA_019237205.1 Hyphomicrobiales bacterium | reverse complement strand
CACCTTGCGATAGGCCTCCTGCGCCTCGCCGAGCCCGCACGTCTCGGCGATCGGCGCGGAATGGTAGTCGCCCGCGACAAAGCCTGGCGTCAGAGCATCCAGCGCCTCGGCGGAGGCGGTGAGGTCGCGCTTGAGCGTGTCCACGCCCAAGAGCCGGCTTTCGTTGTGATAGAAATCGACGAGGTCGAAACTGACTTCGCGCTGGCCGGTCGAGGTGATTTCGACCAGCCTGCCGCGCAAGGCGAGGCAGCTGAGGGCGCTGCGGAACATGACGCCGTCGACCAGATCAAGGACTACGTCCGCGCCCCTTCCGCCGGTCGCTGCACGAACCTCGGCCCGCAGGTCCCCGGCGCCGATGATCAGCTTCTCCGCAACCGCGCGAATCGGCGCGTCCGGGCGCGGCGCGTGCACGTCGGCGCCGATAACACGAGCGCCAAGCCGTCGAGCGATCTGGGCAGCGGCGCTGCCGACGCCGCCCCCGGCGCCGATCAAAAGAACGGTCTCGCCGGCCCTCAGACCTGCCGCTTCGACGCCGAGCCATGCGGCCATGTAATTGACGCCGACCGAGGCCGCCTCGTCGAAGCTTGATCGGCTGGGCTTGCGGCGCAGGCTCGCGGCGGGCACGGCGATCAGCTCGGCATGGGTTCCGTCACGCGTGAGGCCAACGTCGCCGCCCGTGCCCCAAACCTCGGCTCCGATCCATTCGGCCGGACCTGCCTCGACCACCCCAGCGAAATCGCGGCCGGGGACGCGCGGCAACGTCGTCTGCTTCATCGCTCCGGCGACATTCTTGACGTCGCTCGGGTTGATCGAAGCCGCCATGACCCGCACCAAAGCCGTCCTCTCGTCCAGAGCCGGCGCAGGCATGTCCACCAATCTGAGAACCGAAGGATCGCCGAAGGCCTCGAACCGTACCGCACGCATGGTCGCTCCTGGAGGTCATCATTTGGCCGCGGAAGAGTACGGCTGCACGATCGAGCGGATTGCGGGGAATTGATCGGCGGTCAGGGTCTCCTTCGTGAGCAAGAGACGAGCGCCTTCGTCGAGATCGGCGCGGCGCGAGCGCAGGATGTCGCTCGCCCGGCCAAAAGCCTTCGCCACCAGGTCGCGCACCGCAATGTCGATCTCGCGCTCCGTCGCATCCGAGGCGTCGATGCGTTCGGGGACAACCCCGGCGAGCAACGGCTGGGGCGGCGTCGGCGCGTAGGTGCGCTGCCCAACCGCCTCGTTCATTCCGTAGCGCGTGACCATTTCCACTGCGATCTGGGTCGCGCGTTGCAGGTCATCGGAAGCCCCGGTCGACACCTCGCCGTCATAGACCAGCGCTTCCGCGGCGCGTCCGCCCATCAGCACGGCGATGCGGTTCTCCAGTTCCTCGCGGCCCAGCAGAAAGCGATCCTCCGTCGGCCGCTGCATCGTATAGCCGAGCGCGCCGACGCCGCGCGGAATGATCGACACTTTGTGGACTGGGTCGACGCCTGGCAGAGTGGCGGCGACCAGCGCATGGCCCATCTCGTGATGGGCGACGCGGCCGCGTTCGGCCGGGCCGAGGACGCGGCTCTTCTTTTCCAGCCCCGCGACGATGCGTTCGATCGCCGCGGTGAAATCATCCAGCGTCACCGCGTCGGCCTTTCGCCGCGTCGCCACGATCGCGGCCTCGTTGACCAGGTTGGCGAGATCGGCGCCGGTGAAGCCGGTCGTCAACCCGGCGATCTGGTCGAGATCGACGCCGTCCGCGAGGCGCACCTTGGCGACGTGGACCTTGAGGATTTGCAGCCGGCCTGTGCGGTCCGGACGGTCGACCAACACCTGGCGATCAAAACGCCCGGGCCGCAGCAAGGCTGGATCGAGCACCTCCGGTCGATTGGTCGCGCCGATCAAAATCACGCCGCTCGTCGGATCGAAGCCGTCGAGTTCGGCCAGCAACTGATTGAGCGTCTGCTCCTTCTCGTCGTAGCCGCCGTAGGCGCCAGATACGCGGCTTCGCCCCAGCGCGTCGAGTTCGTCGATGAAGATGATGCAGGGCGCCGCCTTCCGCGCCTGTTCGAACAGGTCGCGGACGCGCGCGGCGCCGACGCCGACGAACATCTCGACGAACTCCGAGCCCGAGATCGAGAAAAACGGAACGCCCGCCTCGCCGGCGACCGCCCGCGCCAGCAGCGTCTTTCCCGTGCCCGGTGGTCCAATCAAGAGCACGCCCTTGGGGATGCGAGCGCCCAGCCGACCGAACGATTTCGGATCGCGCAGGAAGGCGACGATCTCCTGTAGCTCGTATTTCGCTTCGTCGACGCCGGCGACGTCTTTGAACGTCACCTTGGTGTCGGTTTCGACATAGATCTTGGCGCGCGATTTGCCGATCGTCATGAGACCGCCGAGCCCCTGCCGCTCGGCCATGCGGCGGATGCCATAGGTCCAGATCAGATAGAAGACGAAGATCGGCAGCGCCCAGGATAAGATCGTCGAGAGAAAATTGCTCGACGGCGCGCCCGTGATGGTGACGCCATGCGCTTTCAGCTTGTCGGCGAGCGCAGGATCGACGCGGACCGTGTAGAAAAGCTTCCGGCCGTCGGGAAGCGGCTCCTTCAGCGTGCCCTGGATAGTGTCTTGGCCGACCAAAACCTCGGAGATCTTGTTCTCACTTAGCAACTGCTCGAACTGACTGTACGGAACGGTCTCGACCTGGGTGAGGACCAGCCACACGTACTGAATCAGCATCACGCCGAGGAAGGCTGCAAAGACATACCAGACGGCGAAGTGGTGCTTGCGTTCCTCGGGCTCCCTGGGCGGCTTCGTCGTTTTCGGCTGCGCAGTCGTGCCGCCGTTATCGCCGAAGCGGAGAAACCGCGGCAAGCGCCAGCCGGGCGCTGGCTCGGTGTCCTTGGTCGGCTTGTCAAGCATGTCGGTCTCCTGTGCGGAGCGCGGCCTTTGTAGACTATCGAACACGCCAGCCTATCGCTTTTGAAATGACGCCCGAGCAGCCGAAACAGGGCGCTCAAAGGGCGCCTGCCCCTGCGTCATTGTGTTGACGGGCCGAAAGAGCGCGGCGATCGGAAATGGCGACCATTAAGGATAGCCGCCTTAGCCGTACACGGCCATAGCCATGAGAGGCGTTCCGACGGAGATCATCATCGCCCAAGGATTAAGTTATCAATGTTTTTGTGCGGCGAAGCAAGGTCAAGCGGCCGAGTCCGGAGCGCCCGGAGCGGGCCGCTTGCTGATCGGAGTATTACTCAGCAAGATCAGCGCCTTCCGCGGCCACAGCCTGCGGTCGTGCGGCGCGAAAACTCCCTCAGTGGCGAGCGCCGCTATAGACTGCGCAAGCTCCGATCGGCCTGAGAAAGTTAACATTCTGTTAACTTTTGCTGTTCACATTTCCTAAACATTCGGAAGGAGCCAATTTCGCGCTGGAGATTCCGTCATGAACGCCAAGGCCGCGTATGCATTCGCGCAATCGGGTTCGATGGAGACGCCTCGCCCTCCGGGGGGCAAGGGCGCGGAGATCTTCAGCCTCTTTTCGTCGGCCTATGCGCGCGAACGGCGCGAGGCCATGAGCCTGATCGACTTTCTCGAGGCTTGCCGCGACAATCCGGGCATGACGGCGAGCGCAGCCGAGCGGATGATCGCCGCCATCGGCGAGCCGGTCGTCGTCGACACCGCCAAGGACCCGCGCCTCGGCCGCATTTTCCTCAATCGCACGATCAAGCTCTATCCGTCGCTTGGCGGATTCTTCGGCATGGAGGAGACGATTCAGCGCGTGGT
The DNA here is from genome assembly GCA_019237205.1 of Hyphomicrobiales bacterium. Classification (GTDB taxonomy): domain Bacteria; phylum Pseudomonadota; class Alphaproteobacteria; order Rhizobiales; family Beijerinckiaceae; genus Roseiarcus. The sequence goes on along the minus strand of JAFAHO010000394.1, from coordinate 16,917 downwards.
GAGTTATTTCCAGCATGCCGCGCAGGGGCTCGAGGAGCGCAAGCAGATCCTCTATCTTCTCGGCCCCGTGGGCGGCGGCAAGTCCTCGCTGGCCGAGCGGCTCAAGGCGCTGATCGAGACCCAGCCGATCTTTGTGCTCGCCGCCGGCGACGAACTAAGCCCGGTGTTCGAATCGCCGCTCGGCCTCTTCCGCCCGGAAACCATGGCCCCCGTCCTCGAGAGCCGCTACGGCATTTCCCTCCGGCGCCTGACCGGCGTCTGCTCGCCCTGGGCGGCCAAGCGACTTGACGCCTTCGACGGCGACATATCCCGCTTTTCCGTGGTCAAGCTCTGTCCTTCCAGACTGCGCCAGATCGCCGTCGCCAAGACGGAGCCCGGCGACGAGAACAACCAGGACATCTCGACCCTCGTCGGCAAGGTCGACATCCGCAAGCTCGAGCATTTCTCGCAGCACGACCCCGACGCCTATAGCTATTCCGGCGGCCTCAACCGCACGACGCAGGGCCTGCTTGAATTCGTCGAGATGTTCAAGGCGCCGATCAAGGTGCTGCATCCGCTTCTGACCGCCACGCAGGAGGGCAACTACGCCGGCACCGAGAATCTCGGCGCCCTTCCCTACCAGGGAATCGTGCTCGCCCATTCCAACGAATCGGAGTGGGAGCAGTTCAAGAACAACAAGAACAACGAAGCGTTCCTCGACCGGATCTGCGTCGTGAAGGTTCCCTACAGCTTGCGGGTGACTGAGGAGGCGCTAATCTACGCCAAGCTCCTCGAAGGTAGCGAACTCTGCGAGGCGCGCTGCGCGCCCGAGGTCCTGGAGATCCTTGCGCGCTTCTGCATCCTCTCCCGGCTCAAGGAGCACCAGAATTCGCCGCTCTATTCGAAGCTCCGCGTCTACAACGGCGAAAGCTTGAAAGACACCGACCCGAAAGCGAAATCGGTGCAGGAATATCGCGAAGCCGCCGGCGTCGCCGAGGGGATGACGGGCGTCTCCACCCGCTTCGCGTTCAAGGTCTTGTCCGAGACTTTCAACTACGACAGCGAGGAGATCGCCGCCGATCCGGTGCATCTCATGTATGTGCTCGAACAGGCGATCAAGCGGGAGCAATATCCCCGGGACGTCGAGGAGCGCTATCTCGACTTCATCAAGTCGATCCTCGCGCCGCGCTACGCCGAGTTCATCGGCCGCGAAATTCAGAAGGCCTATATCGAATCCTACAGCGAATACGGCCAGAACCTGTTCGACCGCTACATTGCCTACGCTGACGCCTGGATCGAGGAGCAGGACTTCAAGGATCCCGACACCGGCCAGGTGTTCGACCGCCAGGTCCTCGACGCGGAGCTCTCCAAGACGGAGAAGCCCGCCGGCATCGCCAACCCCAAAGACTTCCGCAACGAGATTGTCAAGTTCGCCCTGCGCTCGCGTGCGGCGAACCAGGGCAAGAATCCGTCCTGGACGGCTTATGAGAAGATCCGCGAAGTGATCGAGAAACGCATGTTCAGCCAGGTCGAGGACCTGCTGCCGATCATCAGCTTCGGCGCCAAGCAGGACTCCAAGACCGAGAAGCAGCACGCCGACTTCCTCGAGCGGATGAAGTCGCGCGGATACACCGAGCGTCAGGTTCGCCGCCTCGTCGAGTGGTACATGCGGGTCAACAAGGCCGGGTGACGGCCAAGCGGGGCGCGGGGGGTATGGCCCAGTTCATCGATCGGCGTCTCAATCCGCGCGACAAGAGCTTGGGCAACCGTCAGCGGTTTCTTCGCCGCACCCGCGCCGAGGTCAGGCGCGCGGTCGACAAGGCGGTCGCCGAGCGCACGATCGCAGACGCCGCCAATGGCGGCGCGGTGTCGATCCCGACCGACGGCGTCGGCGAGCCGCAGTTCCATCTTTCGCGCGACAGCGGCGAACGCGAACGCGTCCTTCCCGGCAACAAGGACTTCGTCGCCGGCGACCGTATCGAGAAGCCCAAGGGCGGCGGGGGTTCGGGCCGGCGCGCCTCCGATTCAGGGGACGGCGAGGACCCTTTCTCCTTCGCGCTCAGCGAGGCCGAGTTCCTCGACATCCTGTTCGAGGACCTGGAGCTGCCCGATCTCGTCAAGGCGTCGCTCAAGGACGTGAGCCAGCGCGAATTCCGCAGAGCGGGCTACACCAACGACGGCGCGACGCCCAACCTCGCCGTGCTGCGCACGATGCGCGCCAGCATGAGCCGGCGCCTCGCGCTACGCCGTCCGACGGCGGCCGGCATCGAACAGCTGGAGGCGGAGCTTGCCGCGCTTCGGGCGGAGACCGAGCCCGGCGTCGCCGATCAGTTGCGCATCGCCGAACTCTATGCCGAGATCGAGCGCCTGAAGCGCCTGCAACGCGCCATTCCGTTCATCGATCCGATCGACGTGCGCTACAACCGGTTTACGCCGACGATCGTGCCGCGCGCAAAGGCGGTCATGTTCTGCTTGATGGATGTTTCGGCCTCGATGGGCGAGCGCGAAAAGGATCTCGCCAAGCGCTTCTTCATCCTGTTGCACCTTTTCCTCAAGCGCAAATACGCGCGCGTGGACATCGTCTTCATCCGCCACACCCACGAGGCGGCCGAAGTCGACGAGCAGGAATTCTTTTACGGCCGCGGGACCGGAGGCACCGCCGTCAGCTCAGCGCTGAAAACCATGATCGCTGTGCGCGACAAGCGCTATCCCGCCGCCGATTGGAACGTCTATTGCGCCCAGGCCTCCGACGGTGACAATTCCGCGAGCGACACGCAGGTTTCGGTGGGGCTGCTCCGTGAGGCGATCCTGCCGCAAATCCAATATTACGCGTACATCGAGATCGCGGACGAAGACGGCGGCCAGCGCTACGGCGGCGGCGGCGACAAGGATCTGTGGCGCGGCTACGCCCAACTCAAGCCGGCGGCGCCCAATTTCGCCCTCGCGCGCGTCGTCGGCCGTGACGATATCTATCCGGTCCTGCGCGAACTCTTCGCCAAGCCGGCCAGGAAGGGCGCCGCGCAATGACCCGTGCGGATCCTGCGCAGGACGCGGCGCCGACCCGCGGGGGCCTCCTGTTCGACGGCGCCGAATGGGACTTCGCCACGGTCAGGCGCGTCTACGAGGCCATCGAGCGGATCGCTTGCGACGAACTCGGCCTCGACGTCTTTCCCAACCAGGTCGAAATCATTTCGGCCGAACAGATGCTCGACGCCTATTCCTCGGTCGGCATGCCGCTGATGTACGCTCACTGGTCGTACGGCAAGCGTTTCGTGCGCGACGAAGCGCTCTACCGCCGGGGCTACCAGGCGCTCGCCTATGAAATCGTGATCAACTCCAACCCCTGCATAAGCTATTGCATGGAGGAGAACACGATGGCGATGCAGACTTTGGTAATCGCCCACGCCGCCTTCGGCCACAACCACTTCTTCAAGAACAACTACCTCTTCCAGCAGTGGACCGACCCCGCCGGCATTCTCGATTATCTGGACTTCGCCAAGCGCTATGTCGCCTCCTGCGAGGAACGCCACGGCCTTGAGCTGGTCGAGACGACGCTCGACGCCGCCCATGCGCTGATGGGTCAGGGCGTGTTCCGATACCGCCGCGCCGCCAAGCTCAAGCTCGGCGACTACGAGCGGCGCCTGCGCGAACGGCAGGAGCGAGAGGCGCAGGACTATTGCGACCTCTGGCGCACCGTGCCGAGCGGCGCGCCGGCGCGCGAAAACTCCATCAGCGAGGAGGAGGCGCGCGAGCGCAAGCGCCGTCTGCGGCTGCCTGAAGAGAATCTGCTCTATTTCCTCGAGAAGAATAGCCCCACCCTGCGCAGCTGGCAGCGCGAGCTCCTGCGGATTGTGCGCAATCTCGCGCAATATTTCTATCCGCAGCGCCAGACCAAGCTGATGAACGAGGGTTGCGCGACCTTCGTCCACTATACGATCGTCAACCGCCTTTACGAGAAGGGCCTGATCTCGGAAGGCGCGCTCATGGAAATCTTGCACAGCCACGCCAATGTCGTCGCTCAGTTCGACTTCGACGATCCAAACTTCGGCGGGATCAACCCCTACGCCCTTGGTTTCGCGATGATGCAGGATATCAAGCGCATCTGCGTCTTGCCGACCGCGGAGGACCGCGAGTGGTTACCCGACATCGCCGGCAGGCAGGATTGGCCCGCGGTCCTGCGCGACGTATGGGCGAACTATCGCGACGAGTCTTTCGTGCGGCAGTTCCTGTCCCCGTATCTCATGCGCAAGTTCAGGCTGTTTGCGCTCTCCGACAAGGCCTCCGAATCGAGCTATCGGGTGGAGGCGATCCACGACTCCGAGGGTTACCGCCGGGTGCGCTCGTCCCTCGCGGACAGCTATGACGTCGGCGCGGGCGAGCCGGACATTCAGGTCGTCGACGTCGACCTCCTCGGCGACCGTGAACTTGTGCTGCGCCACACGAGCCGCAAGGGCGTCAGCCTCGCTGAAACCGGACGAGAGGCGACGCTGCGCCACGTCCGGCGCCTTTGGGGCTACGACGTGCGGCTCGAGGACGCGCCGGCCCCCTGAGATCGGCGCAAGAATGCCGCGGATTGGGTCTGCGCAGCGGCGTCTCTCAGAAAGACCTGCCGCTCCCGTCCGTCCTCGAGTGCGGCAGACGCGGGCGTATCCAGCTTCATGACGAGTCCAGAGCGGAAGGATGGCCACAGAGGCAGATTCGGGCCGTTGGGATCGCCGGTCTTGACGAAGTTGACCCAATAACTCGAGGCGAGCCGCGCGAGCGCCCGGTCTGCGTCCGAGATCAGCCACGGAAACGCGTGCAGATTGTCGAAGACGTACAGGATCTCTCCGGCGTGAAAGGCGCCGGCCGACTTGCTGTCGCGGTCGCCGAACCAGCGCTGCGGCGTCAGCGGCGCCCTGTCGAAGCGGAAGCGGAAGACCTCCGCCTTGCCCGTCGTCTTCTGGGCTTCAATCCAGGCCCAGGTCGAATGGATGATTGTGAGGTCGCCGCCAAGGGCGCGTGCAGACGCTTCTTCGGCTTCGGGCGAACCTCCGGGATAAAAGCGGAGCGCGTCATCCGTGCGCGCGCCAAAGATCTCGCGCACGAGACCGGCGTAGGGCCGATTTTTGGCCTCGCCTTGCAGCAGCGTGAAGTTGAAGCCCTCGTCCTTGTTCCAGCCAGCCATCAGCGGGACGTCCGACTGTTCCCGCGCGGCGAATATGGCGGCCGGCGATTTGGGTAGAAAGCGCCCGTCGACAATGGGCCGGTAACCGAGGCCCGGAGCGGCTTCGAGGATGGCTTCGGCGGGAGCCTCGCGCAGGTCTTTGAGGTTCGCGGCCCCGACCTTGCGCATGAAGGCGATCCCGTCGGCCTCCACTTTCGCGAGCGGCGCCGGAGAGCGGCTCGGCGTCGCGAACATCGCGCCGCTTTCTCCGATCGCGCGGGCAAAGAGGCCCTTGGCGAGCGGCGAGGCCATGAGCGCGCTGACGGCTTCGGAGCCGGCAGATTCCCCCGCGATCGTCACCATGTCCGGATCGCCGCCGAAGACCGCAATGTTGCGTCTGACCCACCGCAGCGCCGCGACCAGATCCAGCATGCCATAGTTGCCAGACGCGCCATGCCCCGATTCGCGGGTCAACTCCGGGTGCGCGAGGAAGCCCAGCGCGTTGAGGCGGTGGTTAAGCGTCACGACGAGGACGCCGCGCTTGGCGAGCCTTGTTCCATCGTAGCGCGGCTCGGACCCCGAGCCGACCACGAAACCGCCGCCGTGAATCCAGACCATGACGGGGAGCCTGTCGGAGCTTCCCGGCGAAGCTGGGGTCCAGACATTGAGATAGAGGCAGTCCTCGGAGACGCCGCAGACGGTCGGGTCGATGTCGTCGAAGACGACCCCCTGGAGGGAGTTGGGTGCGAAGGCGTCCGCCGACCGCACCCCTTTCCACGGCGCGACGGGTTGAGGCGAGCGCCAGCGCAAAGGCCCGACCGGCGGCGCGGCGTAGGGAATGCCCTTATAGGCGCGAACGCCGCCCACGTCGGGCGGGGGCGCGGCCAACTCGCCGCTTTCGATGGAGAGCGCAGTCGTTGTCATGGGCGGCCTCGGGATGGGCGTTCGATCACCCGGGAAACAGCGTCTCTCCGCCGTCGACCCTGAGAACCTGACCATTGATGAACTTGGCTCTCGGGCTCGCCAGGAACGCAACCGCATCCGCAATCTCGGCCGGCTCGGCGTAGCGCGCGAGCGACTTCGTCGAGGAATCCATCATCTTCGGATCGACGACCCGGGTCGCCTGGAATCGCGCCGTCTTGGTCGCGCCGGGGCTCACGCCGTTGACACGCACGCCCTGGGTCCTGAGCTCCTTGGCGAGGCAGCGGGTATAGTGGACCACGGCGGCCTTCAAGGCAGCGTAAATGACGCCGTTCGTCACGCCGAAATGCGCCGCCGCCGAGGCGATGTTGATGACCGAACCGTTCCCGGCCTTGACCATAGGCGGCGCGAACGCCTGGCAAACGAGGATCGTGCCGTAGAGATTGTTCTCCGTCAGCGCTTTGATGTCCTCGAGCGGGATGCGGAGCGCATCATTGGGCTCGGGTTTGCCGCCGGAGGCGCCGATGTCGCCACCGGCGCAATTGACCAGGACGTCGACCGTCCCGAGCTTCGATTCGATCTCCGTCTTCATCGCCGCGACCGCCGACTTGTCGCCGATATTGCCGGTGACCGCAGCCACCCTGCCGCCGTGCCGCGCGATCTCTTTGACAACCGCGCCGAGATCCGGCGCCTCGCCATACTTGGCCGGCGCGGTCCACGACATGTCGTGGATCGCGACGTCCGCGCCAAGCTCAGCCAGCCGCTCCGCCATCACCCGTCCGAGGCCGCGCCCCGATCCCGTCACGAAGGCGATTCTACCGCTCAGTTCCTTGGGCATGCGTGCGATTCCTCAGTTGAGGGTGAGACCGATCGCGCGCATGTTGGCGGCGCTGCGCCGGATCATCCCCAGTTCGTAACTCCCGATCGCGCCGTCCTCGCCGCGCTCCCAGGGCGTGCGAAAATCAGCTTCCTCGGCCAGCCTGTTGACCCGCGCCGCCGCAAGGCACGCGGCCAGCGCCTCGGCGGACTTGGGTGGGTAGCCGTTCCACCACTCCGGCCGCAAGAGCCGCACATGCCGCGCCTCGAGCGCTCCAGGCTCGAGAACGGCGGTCAGCCTGCGATGATGCTTGGCGAGTCCATCCAGAACCTCGCTCATAGGAACGGCGCCGTCGCCGATCGCGCAGCGGACAAGACGATAGCCTTCGTCGGTGAACTGGACGCGATAGTCCTTCAGATGCACATGGGCCACGTAGGGCGCAATCCGACGGGCGAAGTCGAGCGGCGCTTCGGCAACCGGAAAAGTGTTGCCGGTGTCGAAGCAGATGCGGACGCCGCGCGCCTCCTCACAAAATCTGACGAGCTCCTCGCTGCCGAAGTCCTGGTGGTTCTCGATCGCGAGCAGCCGGCCTTCGTCGGCCGCGCGCGGTCCACGCTCGGCGAGCGCCGTCCGCACGTCAGCGACCATAGTCTTCCACTTTTCGCCAAGCGCATTGCGGTCACCGCAAAGAACAGTCGTCAGGCCGTAACGTATGACCTTGGCGTCGAGAATGCGGGCCGATCGAAGCGCGCTTTCGAATGGGCCCATCATCAGGCCCGAACTGACGACCGGCGTCATCCCGAGCTCACCCAGGCGATCGCGGAGCGCCCTGAGATCGTCGTCGCTGAGCGCCCGCAGCCACGGGTCGAAAATCTCGAGCGTCTTGGCGCCGAGCTCAATCGCGATGTCGACGAAGCCTTCGAGACCGGCGCCTTTCCGATTTGCGCGGGGCCCTCCCGCGCCTTGAAGTCCGAGATGATAGGCGAGGCCATAGGGGTTGAGGCCGAGCGCGAAAGTCTCGCCGCGCGCGCGTGTTTCTTCCGCTTTTGCCTCCTGCGTCATCGAAGCCCCGCGTCGACGGTGATCGACTGTTTGGTGATCATGCGGCTGTCGTCGGCGCCGAGAAAGAGCGCCACCCTCGCCACGTCCTCGCCAAGAAGCGTTGTCTTGATCAGCTGGCGCTTGACGATGGCCTCGGCCGCTTCAGGCGTATTGTACCAAAGCCGCCTCTGCCGCTCCGTCATGACCGCGCCCGGCTCGATGGCGTTGACACGGATATTGTCGTCGCCGAAAGCGCGGGCGAGCGCGCGCGTCAGCCCGACAATGCCAGCCTTTGCCGCCGAATAGGCCGGCATCTCCGCCGCGCCGACGCGCCAAGCCATAGACGACAGATTGACGATCGACCCGAAGCCGAGCGCGCGCATCTGCGGATGGACCGCCTGGGCGGCGAAGAAATGATGGCGCAGGTTCACATTTTGTGCGTGGTCCCAATAATCGGGGCTGACCTCGCTCACGCGGTGGCGTTCGTCGCTGGCGGCGTTGTTGACGAGAACCGCGATGGGGCCGAACTCGGCGCCGGCCTCGGCGATCGTTTGTTGCAGCGCCTTGATGTTGGTTACGTCGCAGCGAAAAAAGAGGGCGGCCTCGCCCATCCCGGCAATTTCGGCTGCGATCGCCTTGCCGGCCTCGGCCTCAAGGTCGACGAAGGCCACCTTCGCGTGATTGAGCGCGAAGGCGCGGACGATGTCGGCGCCGATCCCCGTCGCGCCACCGCTGACGAAAACGGCGCGACCCGCAAGGCTTGGATAGGTCGCGAAAATCACGCGGCCGCCTGGGGGATGAAAGACTGGGTGCTCGGATCGAACAGGCAGGCATGCGACATGTCGATCCCGAGCGGCATCAATTCGCCGAGCCGCGGCGCGTGATCGGGATCGAAGCGGCCGAGGATCTCGCGCTCCCCGATTTTCAGCACCGCATGGGTTTCGGCGCCGGTGGGTTCGACGACCTCGACCGGCGCGGCCAGCTTCGCGAGCGCCGGCTTTTGCGCCTTCAGATTTTCGGTGAAGCGAAAGAGGTGTTCCGGACGGACGCCGAGCACCACCTTGCCGTCCGCGGGCCTGAACGCGGGCATCTGGGCGAGCGAGAGCGTCGCCGTTTCGCCGCCTTCCAGAGCGATCGTCACCGCCGGCGCGCCGTCGGTCTTGGTCAATTCGCCCGGAATGAAATTCATCGAGGGGGAGCCCATGAATCCGGCGACAAACATGTTGGCGGGACGGTCGTAGACGACCTGAGGCTCGTCGAACTGCTGGATCGAGCCCTGATGCATGACCGCGATGCGGGACGCGAGCGTCATCGCTTCGATCTGATCGTGGGTGACATAGATCGTCGTCTTGCCGACCCGCTGATGCAGCTTCTTGATCTCAGTGCGCATGTCGACGCGAAGCTTGGCGTCGAGATTCGAGAGCGGCTCGTCGAACAGGAAGAGCTTTGGATCGCGAACGAGCGCGCGGCCCATCGCGACCCGCTGCCGCTGGCCGCCCGAGAGCTGGCCGGGCTTGCGGTTCAGGAGGGGTTCGATCTGCAGCAACGCGGAGACGCGCTTCACCGCCGCATCCATCTCGGCCTTGGGTACGCGCCGGCTTTCCATGCCAAAGGTGATGTTCTGCCGCGCTGTCATCGTCGGATAAAGCGCGTAGGATTGGAACACCATCGCGATGTCCCGATCCTTGGGCGCGACCGAGTTGACGAGCGTCCCATCGATCCGGATCTCGCCTTCGCTGACGGTCTCGAGTCCGGCGATCATGGCGAGCAGAGTGGACTTGCCGCAGCCCGAGGGGCCGACAAGCGCGATGAACTCGCCCGTGCCCGCCTCGAGTTCGATGCCCTTGAGGACCTCGACCGAGCCGAAGCGCTTATAGAGCCGAGAGACGCTCAGCGTCGCCATGTTGGTCCCGTCATTTGATCGCGCCCTGGGTCAGGCCGCGAACGAAATACTTGCCGCCGAAGAAATAGATCAAGAGCGGCGGAACCGCGCCGATCAGCACCGCGGCGCTCGCGATGTCGTAGGGATGTGCGTTCATCTGGCCGGTCTGGAGGGCGACGAGCGCGGCGGTGATCGGTTGCTGGCGCCCCCCGGTGAAGACGACGCCGAACAGATACTCGTTCCAGATGCCGGTGAACTGCCAAATGACGGTCACGATCAGAATCGGCGGCGAAAGCGGCAGAATGATCTTCCAGAAGATGCGCCAGAAGCCGGCGCCGTCGATGCGCGCCGCCTTGATGAGGTCGTCGGGGATGCTGACGTAGTAGTTCCGGCAGAACAGCGTTGTGAACGAGAGGCCTTGGACGATGTGCACCAGGATCAGGCCAGCGATCGAGTTCGATAGCCCGATCGAGCCGAGGATGAACGCCCAAGGCAAAAGCGAGATCTGACCCGGCATGAACACGCCGAGAGTCATGCAGGCGAACAGTGTCTCCGACCCCGGAAAGCGCCACTTCGACAGCACATATCCGTTGATCGCGCCCAGCAGCGTCGAGACGATCGTGGCTGGAACCGTCATCTCCAGGGAGTTGAAGAAATTGCGCTGGATGCCCTCACATGTGCCCGCGACACAGTAGTGCGACCAAGCTTGGCTCCAGGCCTTGAGGGAGAAGCTGTAAGGCCACGAAATAAGGCCGTTCTTGGCGATCTCGGGCAATTCGCGGAACGAATTGGACACGATGACAAACAGCGGCAAGAGATAAATAACGGCAAAAAAGCCCAGAAACGCGTAGACGCCGAGGCGCGCGGCGACATACCGAAGGTTCGCGGCGCGAGCGGACGGATCGACTGCAGCGGCGTAGGTCGCGCTAGCCATGGGCGCCCGCCGTGCGACGTGAGCGCCAGACCGTCCAGAGCGCGTAGGGCAGGAGCACGACGGCCAGAGCCAGGAGCATCATGATCGCCGCCGCCGCGCCGATGGCGATTTGGCCGCGCTGGAACATGAGGTCATACACATAGTTCGCCGGAAACGTCGTGGCGATCCCCGGCCCGCCGTGGGTCAACGCGACGACGAGATCGAAGGTCTTGATCGCAAACTGCAGCAGCACGACGGCGACGGCGAGGAAGATCGGCGCGATGGAAGGCAGGATCACCTTGCGATAGATGCGCGCCGGGCCGGCGCCATCGATCTGCGCAGCCTTGATGAGGTCGGGATCGACGGAGCGCAGGCCTGCGAGAAAGAGCGCCATCGCGAAGCCCGAAGCTTGCCAGATTCCGGTTGCGACGATTGTGTAGATGGCCAAGTCTTTGTTGGTCGTCGGGCGGAAAGTGAAATTCTCCCAACCGAGACTGCGCACGAAGAATTCGATGCCCGCGTCGGGCCCGTACAGCCAGTTCCAGACCGAGCCTGTCACAACGAACGAGACTGCCAACGGATAGAGAAAAATCGTGCGCCAAAGCGCCTCGCCCTTGACGCGCTGATCGATGGCGATCGCGAGCCCAAGCCCGATCGCGAGGGTCAGGACGACATAGAATGCGCTGAAGAAAAAGAGATTGCCGTAGGCTATCTCCCATCGCCGGTTCGACCACAGTTCGAAATAGGGCTTGAGTCCGACCAGCTGGTAGGTCGGCAGCAGCGTGCTGTTGGACAGCGAGAGATAGAGCGTCCACAGCGTGAAGGCGAAGACGTAGATGAAGCTCGCAATCGCCGACGGGGCGATGACGAGACGCGGCGTCCAAGACGCAATCAGGTCCCGGCCACGGGATCGCTTTCGAACAGCATCGCCGGGGACGAGAGCATTTGTTGCGGCAGCGCGCATCTGGTTGAGCGAGCCGCCCGGCGGTGTTTGACGCCAGGCGGCCTTCCCCTCAGCTCTTCTGCGCCTCGACGGCGTCCGCCATCGCGTTGGCGGCGTCCTTCGCGGACATCTTGGGATCGTTCACGAACGCTGTGATCGTATCCATGATGGCGCCACGGTACTTCTGCAGGATCGTCATGTTATGCGCCATCGAGCGCACGAGCGTGCCGCCCGCGATCGAAGCCTGCAGGTCCTTCTGCGACAGCTGCTGGCAAGAATTGAATCCCTTGCTGAGATCGATGTCGAGCCGGGCTGGGATCGATCCCTTCGCCTGATTGAAGATCGTCTGGAACTCAGGCGACAAGATCAGATGAGCAAGCAGCTTCTGGCCCTCGACGTAGTCGGGATCCTTCTGCTTGAAGAAAACGACCGAGTCGGAGTTCAGGATGAACCCGGGCTTGCCCCAATCCGTCGGCGCCTGTGCGCAAACATAGTCGGCGCCGGGTTTGAACCCCGCAGCGTTGAATAGGCCGATCTGCCAGTCTCCCATGAACATGAAGACCGCCTGATTCTTGGTGATCAGGTCGCTGGAGGCCTGATAATCGCGGGAAGCAATCGCCGGATCCATGTATTTTGAAACCATGGTGCGAAACTGCTCGAGCGCCTTGATCATGTCGTCCGAGCGCATGGCGTTGGTGTCGCTTTCGACGAAGGCCTTCTTGAACAGGTCGATGTTCTGCCCGTAGACGACTACTTCGAATGTCGTCGCGTCGGTCCAGTCCGCGCTGTTATGGGCAATGCAGATGAGATGCGCCGCGACGGCCTTGTCGCAGTCGGCGTTGAACTCCGCCCAGGTCTTCGGCAGCTCCTTGATGCCGGCCTGCGCCATCGCCTTGGTCGAGCCCCAGATCCAGTTGATGCGGTGGATGTTCATCGGCGCCGCGACCCAGTCGCCGGTCGGCTTCATCACCGGCAGCAGTTCTGGCGCAACGACCTTGTCCCAGCCCTCCTTGTTGGCGAGATCGTCGAGGTTGGCGGTCATGCCGGTCGCGTTCCATTCTGCGATCTCCGGCCCCTTGAGCTGGACGGCGGGAGGTGCGTCGCCGGCGACCACGTCGGCGCGCAGTTTAGCCAGCGTATTGGCCGTGTGGCCAGCGATCGAGGTCTGCTCCCACTTGCCGCCGGCGGCGGTGAACATGTCGCCGAGCTTGGCGATGGCGGCGGCGTCGGAGCCTTCCGACCACTGGTGCAGCATGTTGGTCTTGGGTTCGGCGAGCGCGGCGGATGTCGCAAGCGCGCCTGCCACGATTCCGGCGAGTGCAGCCTTCGTTGTGAGCATTATTTCCTCCACTAGGGCGGGCGCTAAAACCCGCTCCGCAAATCCAGTTCGGAGATGCTACTTCTGCGCCCTCTCTGGGGCCGAGGGGAGGCTAGTTTGGATACTGTATTGCGTCAATTGTGAGCCGAATGCTGCAACGAGATTGCTTGGTCGAGGGATGACCTCGACGACGGCGAGGTTCCCTCAGCGCGCCGTCTATTGACCGCAGACTGCGCGCGTCACGCCCGCGCCGATCCCTTTGTCACGCCGTGCCGGGCCCGATAGTTCTCGATCGTATCCATCGCGCCGCAGAATTCGACGTTGTTGTAGTCGGGGTCATAGAAGTAGGATGCGACATTGCCGCCGGTCTCGCCATCGCCGAGTGGAGGCTCGCCGTTATGGCGCACTGGCCCATAGTTTCGCGAGAAGCCTGCCCGTTTCGCTTGGTCCGCGAACGCCACGACGTCCTCGAGCCGGTTGCCCTGAAGCTCGAACGCCATATGAAAGAAGCTCATGCCGGACGGGATCGTCAGCTTGCCGTTAGGATCGCGCTCCTCGATGAGAACGAGGCATTCCTCGTGCTCGGGCGCGCTCATATGGCAGCAGCGGATCCGCCATCCCGGCTTGTACGGATGCGGCTCTTCCTCACAGGTGCGGCTGTGCCGCAAGCCGGCCAGCGATTCGTACCAGCTTCGGCTGCGCGTGATGTCCTGGACGTAATCGAGAGTTGACCCACGCTCTGGACGAGGGAGCGCTGGAAGACGCCGTAGTCTTCTGGGCCCTGTTCCTGTCTTCGCAAAGCCGGAGGCCCGAGTATCTGAAGCCCGGCGACGTCATGAAAGCGACGATCCGCAGCGCCGACGGACGGATCGATCTCGGCGAGCAGATGACCCAGGTGCTTTGAGGCGGGGGCCAAAGAGTCTGCGGCCTCTTTGAAATCGCTGAAAACGGCGATGGCGATTTGCGCCCCGACCGCCGCTACTCGGCCGCCGCGGCCGGCTCGAGCCTCTCCGCCACATGCGCGACCGCGCGTCGCAGCACGTCGAGGCCGGCGCCGGCGCGGACGCCCTCGCTCGCCAGCACGCGGCGGTACGTCCGCGCGCCCGGCCTGCCGGCGAAGAGCCCGATCAGATGGCGCGTATAGTCGTGCAGGCGCTCGCCGCGCTCGAGGCCCCGTGCAATTGCCGGGATGAACGCGTCGAGTGCGTCGAACGCGTCGTCAAAGGGCGCGGCCTCGCCAAAGATCGCCGGATCGACGCCAAGCAGCAGTTCGGGGTTCTGATAGGCCGCGCGGCCGATCATGACCCCGTCGACACGCGCGAGATGCGCCCGAGCCTCCATCAGGTCCTCGACGCCGCCGTTGAGGATGATCTGCCAGTCCGGATGCGCGGATTTCAGCGCGTAGACCAGCGGGTAGTCGAGCGGGGGAACGCTGCGGTTGTCCTTCGGGCTCAAGCCCTCGAGCCAGGCCTTGCGGGCATGGACGATAAGCGCCGCGGCGCCCGCCGCCTTGGCCGCCGCGGCGAGAGCGAACAGGGCTTCGGCCGGCTCCTGCTCGTCGACGCCGATGCGACATTTGACAGTGACCGGAACGTCGGCGGCCGCCCTCATCGCGGCCACGCTTTCGCCGACGAGCCCCGGCTCGCGCATGAGGCAAGCGCCGAACCGGCCGCTCTGCACCCGGTCGGACGGGCAGCCGCAGTTGAGATTGATCTCGTCGTAGCCGAAGCCAGTGCCGATCCGCGCGGCTTCGGCGAGCCGGCTCGGCTCCGACCCACCCAGCTGCAGCGCAACCGGGCGCTCGCCCATGTCAAAGCCGATGAGCCGCTCGCTCGGGCCGAACACGACGGCGTCCGCCGTCACCATTTCGGTGTAGAGGCGCGCGCGGCGGGTGAGGAGCCGATGGAACGCGCGGCAGCGCCGGTCGGTCCAGTCCATCATCGGGGCCACGCTAAATATAAACCTTTGATCTGGATGCATTTTTCCTGTAGGCTCAACTCGCTGGGCAGGGCCGTGTGCACTCGTTTCTACGCCATAACACGACCCCATACCCGGCAGTTCGACGGCTCAGTGCACACGGAGCGCACACGCTTTGGCGACGTTCACGAAGCTGAATTCCGGTTCCTGGCGCGTTCAGGTGCGGCGGAAAGGGAAATATGTCAATGAGACGTTCCTTCGCCGAAAGGACGCCGAGGAGTGGGCGCTCGATGTCGAGCGACGGGTCGATCGCGGCGATCCTGCGCTGACGAGGAGCTCGCGCGAGGCCAGGACTTTCGGCGATCTGATCAATCTGCATCGTGACGACCTTAAGGAGGTAAGAAAGCCCATCGGGCGATCCAAGGCGGCGAGCCTCAACCTTCTCCAGAAAAGGTTGGGCCGGCTGCGACTTCCGGAACTCGATCGCGCACGGCTCATCCAATTCGGAAAAGAGCGGGCGCGGGAAGGCGCTGGCCCGGTCACTCTCGGTATCGATCTCGGTTACATCAAGACCATCTTGTCGCACGCGGCCGCAGTTCACGGGGTAACGATCTCGACTGAGCCCGTCGCTCTGGCGCGCGTCGCGCTCGCGCGCCTGAGTCTCGTTGGTAAAGGCACCGAGCGCGACAGGCGCCCAACTCAAGATGAGCTGGATCGGTTGGTCGCTGGGTTCGAGGCAAATCACCTTCAGCAGATTCCTGTCGGCCGGATCATCCGCTTCGCGGTCGCGACAGCGATGCGTCTAGACGAGATTTGTCGCGTTGAGTGGAGTGATTTCGATCCACACAAAAGGACGCTTCTCATCCGAGATCGCAAGGATCCTCGGAGGAAGAGCGGGAACAGCCAGCGTATTCCTCTGCTCGACGTAAGCGGCTACGACGCCGTCGCGATCATCGAAGAGCAGCGGTCTCTTGCCGGCAAGACCAGTTCACGAGTTTTTCCCTACAACGGACGATCGGTGGGTACGGCTTTCCGACGCCAGTGCCGCGCTCTCAACATCGACGACCTTCACTTTCACGATCTCAGGCACGAGGGCACAAGCCGACTCTTCGAAGCCGGTTTTCCCATCGAGCAGGTCTCCCTCGTTACGGGCCACAAAGACTGGAAGATGCTCCGCCGGTACACGCATCTGAAGCCCGAGTCTCTGCATGAAGCGCGCGCTCGCCATGCCGCCTGAGACGGCAAAGGCAAGGGCCGCGATTGCGCAGGCTAACGAACGGTCTCGAAGCCGAGCAACATTGACGGTCGCGACGTCAAACCGAGTATTTGGAAAGCCAAGCGGTCGTAACCCTCGCAACCGGGATGATCAGGTTCCGCCCGGAGCGGGAGTTCCATTTTGACCTATCTCCTATTGCTCTCGACTGGCGCCAAACCTATTGTCTTCATTCTGACCTCTACGCGGCTGCTCCAGGAGCATCGCGGTCAGGCGTGGCGCGGCGAAGCCCGGTTCGCGACGCCACACCCACTCCAGAAGGTCGGCCACGCGGCGTCTGAGCTTGACGTCGTGGTTCTGATAAATGTCGGCCAGCCGATGTTCGAGGAAGGGTTCCGGAACCGCTCCCATGTCGCGGCGACGTAGTCCTGCGCTTCATCGCCCATCTCATAAAGCGTAAAGCCTGGTACGACCTCCTCCTCGTAGATCGCGGCGAGGGTCTTCGAGACGGCAGCGTCTCCCAGGACCGTCCGGACCGTCTCGTCGGCCGGCCGCCTTTCCTTCATCCAAACGTCCGCCAGCACGGTGTGGCCCAGATTGAGGATGTGCAGCTTCAACCGCTCGAACGGCGCGAGGTGGTCGACCATGCGCACAGCCGGGTGCCTGATCGGTTCGCCGAATCCGCCAGTGCGGATGGCCCAGAGCGCGTAGGGCTCGGCCACCGCGCCGATCGGCTCGATGGGCGCGGAGACGATGCGATCGACCAAGGTGTCGGCAAAGATCACGGACCGGGCGAGCCAGTCGCGAAACGAGTCCGACTGACGGCT
>JAFAHO010000349.1 GCA_019237205.1 Hyphomicrobiales bacterium | reverse complement strand
GTTCGATTCTATGCGGGTTTCCGAAGATTTTTAGCCTGCCAGGGCGGGCTTCCATACGCGTTCCGGCGAGCGCCAGTCGATGCCCTCGATGAGCATGGCGAGCTGCGCCGGCGTCAACGTAATCGAGCCGTCGTAGCCCGCCATCGTCGGCCAAACGAAGCTGCCCTGGTCGAGCCGCTTCGTGAACAGGCACAGCCCATTGCCGTCCCAGAACAGGATCTTCAGCATCGACGCCTTCTTGCCGCGGAAGGCGAACAGGTGGCCCGAGAACGGATCCTGCCTCAGCGTTTGCTGCACCAGCATGGCGAGCCCGTCGAGGCCTTTGCGCATATCGGTGTGGCCCAGCGCCAGGTGCACCTTCACGCCCGCCGGAACGATCATCATGGTTCCGCTCCTTCGCTTGTGAGGCGCTCACGAACCGCGTCCGGATCGCTACCGGCAGGCGCGAACACGCGCCGGCCGTCAGGCAGGTCGATCGCCGTCATTCCGTCCGGCGGCTGCACGAGATCACGCAGCAAAAGCGTCGCCGGCGCGTCGCCAATGAGCGTGACGGGCGCAAGCTTCGCGCGCTTCCTCTGCGCCACGCCGAACTGCACGCGCCAGCGGAACAGCAGGCCGGTGACGATCCCGTGCTTGCGCGCGACCTGCGAGACGCTGACGCCGGGCTGGTCGCTCTCCAGGGCTATGGCGCGCTTCTGTTCGTCAGTGAAGAAGCGCCGCAGAGGCTGCCGAGGCGACGCTGGATCGTCGCTCAGCGGAGCTGTCAAGCCCGTTTCCGGCGGCGTTCTGTTAGCACTAGTGCCAGCGACGGGACGGGCTGAGGGATGAAGATGCGCTCGCCAGTCGATATCCACCTCGCCGTCGTCCAGCCGGTCGCGCCATTTGCGCAGAGAAGTCGGCGACAAACGCAACGCAGCGGCGTACTCCCGCACGCTCATCCCGCTCCAGTTCATCGCCTCGACGTGCATCGCCCAGAACGCCTGGACCGCGCGATTGCGCACATCCGTGCTCACGCCAAAACGAAAGCGGGCGCGCCTCTTCCGGCGCTTTTCTTGAGCCTCGCGCCGTTGCTGACGACGCAGTTCCGCCTGATATTCCGCCTGTTTGCGAGCCGCTTCCTTGCCGGCCAGATACTTCAGCCAACGATCGAACGTTGTCGTCGTCAGACCGTGCTGGCGGCAATAGTTCGTCAGACTCGACCCGCTCTGACGCCAAGCCTCGATGTGAATCAGCCACCAGGATTGCCGCGCCTTGTTCTGGAAATGTCTCAAATTCACCGGAGCTCCTCCACGCTGCGAAGGAGCCCGACATGCCGCGCAATTGCACTACTCAATCTGGGTGCAGAGACCGGACGCTTACACCCCCGATTAAGAGGGCAAGATAAAAGCGCCGACCGCGGCCGGGCGCATGTGGTTGGTCGGATTGGCGATTTTCGGCGTCGCGCCGGGAGCTGCGGCTGGCGCTTTCGTCACAGAGGCGAACGAATTCAACGCGCCGAGCGCCGTCACGCCTCCGGGCCGCGATCGCCATCCCAATGAATTCGAAGGACGACGACCTCAATGTCCGGCCGGGCCGCATCCGGCACGGCCGGCAAGGCGCGAAGCGCCCCAAGAGCTTCGTTGCCGAAGTCATGCGCGCCGCGAAGAAGGCCGGGCATTCGGGCCAGAGCTTCGGCGCCGGCACCAACAAAAGCGGCCGCTCTGCGTTTGGGCGCGGCCGCCGCGCGGCGCTCGCCCTTTCGGCCCGCTCCCCAGCCCGGCGCGTCGTCGTCATGGCGCGCGTCGTCCGCCAAAAGGGCAAGCCCTCCCCATCCGCCTCGCTCGCCAGGCACGTCGGCTATCTCAAACGGGACGGCGTCACCCGCGACGGTGCCGAGGCCCGGCTGTTCGACGCGACGTCTGACGCGGTCGACGAACGCGCCTTCGCCGAGCGCTGCGCGGATGACCGTCATCACTTCCGGTTCATCGTCGCGCCCGAAGACGCCGCGGAACTCGAGGACCTGCGCGCCTTCACCCGCGAGCATATGCAGGATGTCGAACGCGACCTCGGAACGAGGCTCGACTGGGCCGCGGTCGATCACTGGAACACCGACAACCCTCATATCCACGTCCTGATCCGCGGCCGCGCCGACGATGGCCGGGACCTCGTCATCAGCCGCGACTATATGAGCCGCGGCTTCCGCGACCGCGCGGCCGAACGCGTCACGCTGGAATTGGGGCCGCGCAGCGAGCACGAGATCCGCACGGGTCTCGAGAAAGAAGTCGAGGCGGAGCGCTGGACGAGCCTCGACCGGGCGCTCCGCGACATCGCCGATGATGGCGGCGGGATCGTAGACCTGCGTCCGGGCGCCTCCGGCGAGGCCCCGGAGCTGCGCGGGCTGCTGATTGGTCGCGCCATGAGGCTCGAACGCCTGGGCCTCGCCGAACAAGTCGGCGCCGCGCAATGGACGCTGAAGCCCGGCCTCGAGCCGGCCTTACGCGATCTCGGCATCCGCGGCGACATCATCAAGACCATGCATCGAGCGATGTCGGCGGCCCGCCGCGAGCCGGACGTAACGCGCTTCGCCCTTCACGGCGACCAGCCTCGCGATCCCGTGGTGGGCCGCCTCGTCGGGCGCGGCCTCGACGACGAGCTCAAAGGCACGGCCTACGCCATTGTCGAAGGGATTGACGGGCGCACCCACCATTTGCGCTTTTCCGACCTGGACCTGACCGGCGATGCCAAGCCGGGCGCGATCGTCGAGGCTCGCTCCTACGAGGATGCAAGTGGCCGCCACCGGCTCTCTCTCGCGACGCGATCCGACCTGACGATCGAGGCGCAGATCCCGGCGCCCGGCGCGACCTGGCTCGACCGCCGACTACTCACCAAGGAACCCACACTCGGTGGCGCAGGCTTTGGCGCTGAGGTTCGCGACGCGATGGAGCGGCGGATCGATCACCTCATCGAGCAGGGCCTGGCCGAACGACGCGGGCGGCGCGTCATCTTCGCCCGCGATCTCCTCGACACGCTGCGCCGCCGCGAGCTTGACGAAGCCGCCGCCGCGCTCACCGCAGAGACCGGCCTCGCCTATCGGCCATCCGGCGAAGGGGAACACGTATCCGGCGCCTACCGCCGGCGCGTCGACCTCTCCTCGGGGCGGTTCGCCATGATCGACGATGGGCTTGGCTTCCAGCTCGTGCCGTGGCGGCCGGCGCTCGAGCGCGAGCTCGGCAGACAGGTCAACGGAGTCGTAGGTCCGGCAGGCAGCATCGCGTGGGATTTCGAGCGCAAGCGCGGGTTGGGCCTGTGAGGAAGGGGCGCTTGCCATTGCACACGCCCCGAGGGCGCGGACGCCCAATCCATGATTTGTCCCGTTCTCGCGCCACACTATCCACGAGTCCGAGGCCCATCATTTTGGCCTTGAAGCGCTGGCGAAGGCGATCTCCTGATCTCTCCTCGCCATGAACGCGACCAAGATCCTTTGGGGGCAAGTCCTTCTCGTCAGCGCCGTCGCGCTCGCCTTCGTGTGGGCGGCGACGGAATGGGTCGCCTGGCGCCTGGCGTTCCAACCCGAGCTCGGCCGGCCCTGGTTCGCGATATTCGGCTGGAGAGTTTATCAGCCACTGGCCTTCTTCTGGTGGTGGTTCGCTTACGACGCTTATGCACGCGACGTCTTCGTCGAGGGCGCATACGTCGCCGCCTCCGGCGGGATCGCCGCCATCGTCGTGGCGATCGCCATGTCAGTTTGGCGCGCCCGGGAGGCGAAACGCGTCACCACTTACGGTTCAGCGCGCTGGGCGGAGACGCAGGAGATTCGCAAGGCCAGCCTCCTCGGCCACGACGGCGTGGTGCTCGGCCGCTGGCGAAACACATATCTTCGCCATGATGGCCCCGAGCACGTCCTGTGCTTCGCGCCGACCCGCTCCGGCAAGGGCGTCGGTCTCGTGGTTCCAACGCTCTTGACCTGGCCCGGCTCGGCCATTGTCCATGACATCAAGGGCGAGAACTGGACGCTGACCGCAAGTTGGCGCTCTCGCTTCGGCCGCGCGCTCCTGTTCGATCCGACCAATCCCGCCAGCGCCGCCTATAATCCCCTCCTCGAGGTCCGTCGCGGGGAGTGGGAAGTCCGCGACGTCCAGAACATCGCCGACGTCCTCGTCGATCCCGAAGGCGCGCTCGAGCGCCGCAATCACTGGGAGAAGACCAGCCATTCCCTTCTCGTCGGCGCCATCCTACATGTGCTCTACGCCGAACCCGACAAGACGCTCGCCGGTGTCGCGAATTTCCTTTCCGATCCGCGCCAGCCGATCGAGACGACGCTTCGCGCCATGATGACGACGCTGCATCTCGGCGCGGCAGGCGTCCATCCTGTCATCGCCAGTTCGGCGCGCGAGCTTCTCAACAAGAGCGACAACGAACGTTCCGGCGTCTTGTCGACCGCCATGTCGTTCCTCGGTCTCTATCGCGATCCGGTTGTCGCAACAGTCACCCGCCAGTGCGACTGGCGAATTCGTGACCTGGTCGAGGGCAAATCGCCGGCGACGCTCTACATGGTCGTCCCGCCTTCCGACATCAGCCGCACCAAGCCGCTCGTGCGGCTGATCCTGAACCAGATCGGCCGGCGGCTCACCGAGGACCTCGAGGCGAATCGGCGCCGGCATCGCCTCCTGTTGATGCTCGACGAGTTCCCGGCGCTCGGGCGCCTCGACTTCTTCGAGAGCGCGCTCGCCTTCATGGCCGGCTACGGCCTGAAAAGCTTCCTGATCGCCCAATCGCTGAACCAGATCGAGAAGGCCTACGGCCAGAACAATTCCATCCTCGACAACTGCCACGTGCGCGTGAGCTTCGCGACCAATGACGAACGAACGGCCAAGCGCGTCTCAGACGCCCTCGGCACGGCCACAGAAATGCGCGCGATGAAGAACTACGCCGGTCACCGGCTGAGCCCGTGGCTCGGACATCTGATGGTGTCGCGGCAAGAAACGGCGCGGCCGCTGCTCACGCCCGGGGAGGTGATGCAGCTGCCGCCGGACGAAGAGCTGGCGCTCGTCTCAGGCTGCCATCCGATCCGCGCCAAGAAGGCCCGCTACTACGAGGACGGGGAGCTGAGGACTCGAATCCTGCCGCCGCCGCAGCTCTCGCGCGATAATACTGGAGGGGTCAGCGACATCGTGTCCCCCCTCCCGGCTTCGGCGGATTGGGCGGGTTACATCGCCGAAGCGCCATCGACATCCGCAAATGACGACGCCGCGAATGGGGGCATCCGCCGCGAGCCGGAGTTGCCGGAGCACGAGGACATCGCAGCTGAGCCGCCAAAGCCGATCCACGAGTTCGAGCCGTTGCAGGAAGAGACCGACGACGAGGCGCAGCGTGCACGCGTGTTTCAGCGCGACCTGAAGACGATCGCTCGGCAGGCGAGCCTCGACCCCGCCGACGACATGAGCATGTGACGAGGAATGCGCACCAAGCACACGTTCCGCCTCCCGCCAGATCTCGCGGGAAAGCTCGCCGATTACGCCGCGCGGAAGAGCGTGCCTCAAGCGCTCGTCGTCGAGGCGGCGCTCGCCTCGCACCTTTCGCCGGATGCCGCCGAACGTCTCGAGGCGGCCTTGGCGCGCCGTCTCGACCGGATGGCGCGCCAGATCGAACGTCTCGAACGGCATGTCACGATTTCGAACGAGGCGCTGGCGGTGTTCGTACGCCACTGGCTGACCAGCACCCCGCCGCTGCCCGACGCTGCCCTTCCAGCGGCGCAGGCCAAGGGACGAGAACGGTACGATGGGTTCATCGAGGCGCTTGGGCGGCGGCTCGCACGCGGGCGCAAGCTCGCCGATGAGGTCACCCATGACGTCAATCCTGCTCGCGAACGCGATGAAGGGCATGTGTAGTCGCAGCGTATGAGGCGACCGGTTTCGAATCCTTTCAGTGTTCGCACGCCTGACCTGCAAGTTATTGAGCGACCGGAATCCGGGGCAGAGCTGCGGTACGCGCAACGCTACGGACGCGCCAGGTGCGGGCGTTCCTCAAGCGAACCCGGAACGCGTCAAATCGACCCTGTGTGGACGGCTCTCCGTTGGCAAGGGTTTTTTGGTGCCTCTGCAACGCTGGTTGGTGCGACCATGTGTCCGACCTGTTTGTGCGGCACATACCGCCGCTGGCCGTAATGCCATCCGCGTATCAGGTCCCGACCATTTG
>JAFAHO010000280.1 GCA_019237205.1 Hyphomicrobiales bacterium | reverse complement strand
TGCGCCAAGCCGTTCCCTGGACCCTGATCAACTCAGGCGAATATCTCGACGCTCCCGGCAAGCGGCAGCTGATGCTTGCCGGCGGCGCGGACATCCTCAATGTGCACGGACACGTCACCGACGTCATGCGCGTCGGGTGGCTCGCGGTCGAGCTTGGGATCCCGGTCACGCTCGGCAACACGTTCCTTGAGTTTGGGGTGCACATGGCGTGCGCCCTGCCTGAGGTCGAGTGGCTCGAGTACTCGTTCCAGAACTACGACCACCTCGTCGAGCAGCCGATCGAGATCCGGGACGGTTGGATATACGCCCCCGATCGGCCGGGCCATGGGCTCGTTCTTTCCGAATCCGCGCGCCGCGAATGGGCCCGCCCCGATGTCCTCTCGCGCGATCAGCTCGGCGCTCCCCCGGTGAATCCGAGGGTCTCGATGCACGCGGCGAGCGGGTGAATGGCCCCGCTCTCCGCCGATTGTGTTCTCTAATGGGTCAAGGGGGAGGCCCTCCTTGGTTTTCGACGCCTTGGGATGCCTGTGTTCTCCGCGCGCTCGCTGGCGCTTGATGGGGTCAGCTGGGCGCAGGGCGGCGAGGTTGAAAACGCAGTCGGCATGTGCTGGGCCGCGTGCGACAGAATCGGCGCCGTCGTCTGCTCCCTCCCTCGGGCGTCGCTCCTTGCGGGAGCTCGATGCGGTCTCCTGTCTCAGTGGTTGCTGGGCCTACGCCGCTTCGAACTTAATTCCGTCCTGCAGCATGGCATGCATGACGATGGCAAGGCGACGGGCCAGAGCGACGCGCGCCTTGCGCGTGGTTGATCGCCTGGCGATGGCGAAGGCCCAGTCCTTGAGCCTGAGCTGGCCCTTGTAGCGGGTCAGCATGACGTTGGCGGCCTTATACAGCAGGGTCCGCACCCGTCGGTCGCCGCATTTGGAGATGCCGCCGACGTAGTCGACCTCCCCGGACTGATACCGCCTGGGAACCAGGCCCAGGTAGGCGCCGACGTCTCGCGACCGCCGGATGCGTGACGGATCGTCGATCGCGGCCACGAAGGCGAGCGCAGTCAGTTGACCGACGCCTGGGATTGTCATGAGCCGCGGGCAGGCCCCCGAGGTCCTCGCCATGCGTCTCATATCGGCGTCGATCGCCGCGACCGCCGCCATAACCGCGGTGCGCGCCGCAATTAGGCCCCGCATGGCGACCGAGAGACCCGCCACTCCCTCGCTTGCCTTTGAGAGCTTGATCGATGAACGCGGCGGTGAGCGCGCAGGGAAGCCGGAACCCGAACACGACGGCTAGGCCTCGGATCTGATTCTCCAGGGTCACCCGCTGGCCGACCGGGCTTGAAGAAGCCGGTTCGAGCCAGATGCGCCAGCCCTCGCGCGTCGTTGCGATCGGACTTGTGGGTCGCGAGCGACTTTAGCGCGTGGTAGGCTTGCCGGCTCTCGACGCAGACTACGGGAACCCCGAGTTGGCTTAGCCCGTGGAACAGGACGGCGCCATGCGTCCAGTCTCGAATACGACCGGACGACAGCTCGGCGCTTTCGCCAACTCTTTTGCAATCGCGTCGGCCGTCGACGCCGATTTGCCTCGTAGACAACAGCGCCATCACGATCAAGAACGCAGATGTGGGTTTCCTCCATCGAGATATCGAGGCCAGTAAAATAGTCCATTGAATGGTAAGCTCTCGGTGGCCCACTTTGACTTTCAGCCCTCGGCCCGCGTCCAAAGCGCCGCGCTGCCCCAGACAAAGCGTGCTCGCTCCAGGTGCCCGACGCTCCGCTCTGTCGCGATTTGCGCCATGCACTGATCCGCATGATGGACCCGCTTCCCGCCGCTGTAGCGGAGCGGGAGAGCGATCGCATCGGCGAGATCGTGTGGATCGCCGGCTGTAGCTTTTCGTCGCGTCGGGCATCGGCGATAGCAGCGCTATGGGGGGTGGGAGACGGCACAATGTTCGTGGCCCCCTATGAGCTCGAGGGCCTGCACCGCGTCGAACGCGGCATCGAACTCCCCGGCTCTCGACTTTGAGGCGAGGAACGGCACAGAAGGAATGAGAATCAAGAGACCATTGGCGGCGATAAACGGCATGCGCTTCAACTTCGCGCCGATCGCGCCGGCCCGCCGTCCCTTGGCCAAGGCAAGGCCCGAGGCCCCGGCGGCCAACAGCGCCCGAATGAGCAACAGGAAGCCCCACGGTATCGCCGTTTTGACCGCGACGACGCTCGCACGGGACGCAAGAAGCTCACTGAGAGCGGTCGACAGCCAGAAGGTCGCAATCGTGACGATCGCGACCGCGCCAGCGACGGGATGGATGATTCTTGTCACGGCCTTTTCGCCTTCTCCATGAGGATCGATTGCGAAGAACTCGCCGGCCTGGCGAACCACATGCGCCAAACGAGGCCGTCGCGGCGAACGAAGTGGTGATAGAGCGCGGCGCCCACATGGAGCGAGAGCAGGGCGAGGAGAAGCCGCGCTCCGATGGCGTGGGGCAGACGGGGCGGATATTTCCAGAAGTCCGGCAGCGACGGGGCGCCTCCGCCGAAGATCACCGGCGCCGCGCCGCTCAGCGCCATCATTCCGGCGCCGCTCGCAATCATCCCCAGGATGACGATATAGAACAGGATATGCACGACCCGCGCGCTGCGCTCCTGCCAGCGCGGCGATCCGGGGACCGGGCCAGGTTTTCGATCGAAGCC
>JAFAHO010000277.1 GCA_019237205.1 Hyphomicrobiales bacterium | reverse complement strand
TGCGCCACGTGCTGGTCAACTCCCCAGCCACGCTCGACCACCTCAAGGAGGCGCGCGCCACATTCGAAAGGACGATGGCGAAAATCGCCGCGCGCAAGCGCACGCCCGCCGATGTCGCCGACTTGTACGCGATCCTGGCGGAGCAGGAGCGAGCGCGGCTCGATTCAAACGCCTTTCTCCGAGCCGACGGGCGGTTCCATCACCGGATCGCCATCATCACCGGCAACCCGATCTTCGCCAACCTGAGCCAAGCCTTGTTCGCGTGGCTTGCGCAATTTCACTTCGATCTCGTGCGCAAGCCCGGGCTCGAGCAGCTGACGCTCTCCGAGCATCGGCAGATTCTCGAAGCCATCGAGCGCGGCGAGGAGGAGGAAGCCGCGCGGCTGACGGCGGATCATTTGAACCGCGCGAACAAGCTCTACCATCAGGCGAATTTTCGGCCCTGACCATTGTTCAGCGAGGGGAGGGTTGGCTATGCCTCATCGGCTGGTATACTGAGTATTCAATCAGTTCGGGATCGCCCCCTCGGTGGACAGCGAATTGGAAACCATCTTCGGGACCTCGGAGGCGCCGGAAACGCTCGCGACCGTCGCTCTGGGGGCGCTGTCATTTCAGACCGGCGAGGCGTTTGTCCGCCGCATCGTCTGGCATGGCGTCGAAGTCGTTCGCGCGATCGACTACCCCATTCGCGACGAACGCTGGGGCACGATTCAGACGCGCACGGTTCGCAGTCGCACGACGCCGGGCCCGCGCCGCGTCCGCCAGGAGCGCGAGTTCCATACCGAAGACGGCGCTTTTTCGGGCCGTTTCGAACTGATCGCCGAGGCGGCCGGCGCCATGACGCTGTCTCTGCGGCTCGAGGCAAGGCGCGACGCCCGGCTCTGCCGCGCCGGTTTTACGGCGCTGCACCCGATCGACGGGCTCGCGGGCCGGCCCATGACGATCAGGCGCCCCGACGGCGAATGCATCGGGTCGGAGTTCGCCGCGACCATCTCGCCCGCGCAGCCGGCCGTCAATTTCGCCGGCGTCCGATATCAAATTCGTGGCGCCGCTGTCGCCGTCGACATCGAGGGCGACGTCTTCGACATGGAGGATCAGCGCAACTGGTCCGACGCTTCCTACAAGTCCTATGTCCGCACCGCCAGTTTCCCCGGGCCTTATACTGTGAGACGCGGCGACGTCATCAATCAGCGGCTGACGCTCGCGTTCGAGGGCGAGCCTGCGATTGCAGCCGCTCCGGCGGTGCGCCCCTTCCTGTGGTTCGAACAAGCGCCGGCAATGGATCCGTTCCCCGAACTTGCCCTCGCCGTGGACGCCGCGTGGACGAACGGATTTGTTCCTCCTGGCTTGGCGTCGCTTCGCCGCACCGTGCGGCTCGACTTGCGATGTCCCCCGAACCCTTTTGCGCTCGATTTCGCCCGAACGAGTCCGCATCCGCCTTTCGATCTCGAGCTGGTCGTGCCCGACGATCCAAACGAGATCCAGGACTGCCTGACGGCTGTTGCCCAATGGCTCAAACGGGCCGGGGCGCGGCCTGACCATGTCATTGCCCTCCCGGCCGCATACTTGAGGAGCTGGCAGCCGGGTGGGCCATGGCCAAAGGGCGCGACCCCGCTCGACGCGACGCGCGCTGCGCGGGCGGCGTTTCCGGCCGCGCGGATCGGCGGCGGAGCGCTCACGAACTTCACCGAGTTCAATCGGCGCCGGCCGGACGCCCGGGAAGTCGACTACGTGACTCATGGCTCGAGCGCGACCGTTCATGCAGCCGATGACGAATCCGTTTTCCAGACGTTGGAGGCGCTGCCTGACATTTTTCGCAGCGGATCGCAGATCGCCGCGGGAAAACCTTATCCCCTCGGGCTGATTTCGATCGGGATGCGAGAGAACCCCTACGGCGCTGGACTCGCCCCCAATCCCGACCGCGTCCGGCCAACCATGTGCGAATGGGATCCGCGCGCGCAAAGGCTGTTCGGCGAGGCCTGGCTGGTGGGCGTAGCTGCGGCTTCGAGGCGGGCTGGCCTTAGCCTGCTCACGCTTGCGAGCGTCGGAGGTCCGTTTGCGGTCGCCCAAGGCCCGTCTGCCCTCGCGCCGAGCTATCACGTCATGGTCTGGCTGGCGCGCATGCAGGGCCGCCAGAGGCTGGATCCCATGACTGCGGACGGTGGAATCCACGTCGTCGCGGTCGAGCGCAACGGAGGAGCGATTGCGCTGCTTGCGAACGGAAGCTCGACGTCGAGGACGCTGGAATGCGGCCTCCCCGGCCGCATCGCCGTGCTGGATGCAAGTTCGGCGGCCACCGCTTCGCGCGATTGCGACTGGACGCGAAACGCCGCCCACGGCCTCGAGGTGTCGATCACGCTGCCTCCCTACGCGGTCGCATTTCTCGACGCCGCTGCAATCGAAGGAGCCGCGGCATGAGCGCCGAACGGATCGAAGCCGACTATCTCATCGAAACGGCCTACGACCCGAGAAAAGCTGCTGAGGCCATGGCAGGCGAGCAGTCGTCGGGAACGTTCGTTCCGGTTCCGGGCGAAACGCCGGAGCTCAAGGCGCGCTCCGCGGCGCGGGTCGAAAAACTGGAGGTCGTGGGCGAGGTGGAGCATCCCAGTCTTCCAGGCTCCGGCGCCCCGCCCGGCGGCGATCGGCGCGTAAGAGCGCGCGCCACCCTCTCCTGGCCGCTCGAGAACATCGGCCCCTCGTTGCCCAACCTCATGGCGACGGTCGCTGGAAACCTGTTCGAGCTGAAACAGTTTTCCGGCCTGCGAATCCTCGACATGCGGCTGCCGGACGCATTTGCGTCCGCCTATCCGGGGCCCAAGTTCGGCGTCGAGGGCACGCGAAGGCTCACGGGCGTCGGCGAGCGGCCGCTGATCGGAACCATCATCAAGCCATCCATCGGTTTCAACCCGCAGGAGACCGCGGACGTCGTGGACGTTCTCTGTGCGGCGGGCATCGACTTCATCAAGGACGACGAACTGCAATCGGACGGCGCCCGCTGCCCGTTTGACGAACGCGTCCGAGCGGTGATGCGCGTGATCGACCGGCGCGCCGATGAGAGTGGTCGGAAAGTGATGTTCGCGTTCAACCTGACTGGCGGGATCGAGGAGATGCGCCGCCGACACGACCTGGTCCAGAGCCTCGGCGGCACGTGCGTCATGGCGAGCCTCAATTCGGTCGGGGTCGCGGGCATGATCGCTTTAGGCCGCCATGCGCAATTGCCGATTCACGCGCACAGGAACGGTTGGGGCTACCTTTCGAGGCATCCCGCGCTCGGTTGGTCCTACGTCGCGTGGCAGAAGATCTGGCGGCTGGCCGGTGCCGACCATCTGCACGTCAACGGGCTCGCGAACAAGTTCAGCGAGTCCGATGAGAGCGTGATGGAGTCGGCTCGGGCGTGCCTGGCGCCCATGTTCGACGGCAAGCCCTGCCTGGTGATGCCGGTGTTTTCCTCGGGGCAGTCCGCGCGGCAGGCGGCCGGGACGCTCACGGGCCTCGGATGCGGGGATCTGATCTTCGCCGCCGGCGGCGCGATCATGGCCCATCCCGGCGGGCCCGCGGAGGGCGTGCTCGCGCTCAAGGAGGCTTTCGAGGCCGCGATCGCATGCGTGCCGGCCGAACGCTACGCGTCGACTCATCCTTCGCTTGCCGCGGCGCTACGGATGGACTCCGCATGACGAACCAGACCCGCCTTCCCGAAGGCCCACTCATTGCCTTTTACGGCGACGACTTCACGGGCTCTTCGGCCATTATGGAGGTGTTGGCGTTCGCCGGCCTCCGGGCGTTGATGTTCGTTGAACCGCCGTCGACTGCGCAGCTACGGCGGTTCTCCGCCTATCGCGCGATCGGGATTGCGAGCGTCGCCCGCGCGCAGCCGCCAAGCTGGATGGACGTCAACTTGCCGTCCGCCTTCCAGACGCTAGCGGAGAGCGGGGCGCCGATCGTCCACTACAAGGTCTGTTCGACGCTGGACTCGTCGTCGAACGTCGGCTCGATCGGCCGCGCCGTCGACATCGGCGCGTCGCTCTTTGGCAAAGAGCCCAGCGCGGCGACCTGGCATCCGCTCATCGTCGCCGCCCCGCCGATCGGGCGATATCAGGCGTTCGGAAATCTATTCGCGAAGCAC
>JAFAHO010000229.1 GCA_019237205.1 Hyphomicrobiales bacterium | reverse complement strand
GCCGGTTGACGAACTCGTCGCGCGGCTCAAGCGCGAATATAAGGAAGCGAAAAAGCGTATTTGCGCATAGAGTTGGCCTGGAGCGTCAAGTTGACGTCTTCACGACTCTTTCCACCGTCACAATCAAGCGTCGTCGCCGGGTTCGAGTGGATAACGGGGACAACCGCGCAGATTGCCCGTTTCGACCGTACGGACCGACCGCCGTTTGCGCTAGATGGCGGCGGGATCCGAATTGCTACGAGAAAGAGCGGCCGGCCATCGGCGAGAACTTTGTCACACGTCGGCGCCCGCGTATCATTTAAGCGTTGATTCGCCTTTGTTGCGTTCGCTGATGTTGCGTTCGCTGACCTTCAACACCACGAGAGACGCGCTCAACGCCCATGGCGACAGTCGAAGCTTTTCCGCAGCGACAATCCGGACAGTCGGAACGCCCCTATCGGACTCCGCCCCACAATCTCGACGCCGAACAGGCGCTGCTCGGCGCTATCCTGATCAATAACGACGCCTTCGACCGCGTCTCCGATTTCCTCCGAAGCGAACATTTCGTCGAGGAGATCCATCGCCGCATTTTCGAGATCGCCGGATCGATGATTCGCGCCGGCAAGCTCGCGACGCCGATCACGCTGAAAACCTTCCTCGGCGAGCATGATCTCGGCGGCGTCACCGTGCCGCAATATCTGGCCCGCCTCGCCACCGAAGCGACGACCGTCATCAACGCCTACGACTACGGCCGCTCGATCTACGACCTCGCCATGCGGCGCGAACTGATTTCGATCGGCGAGGACGTCGTCAACGTCGCCTATGACGCGCCGGTCGATTCGAGCCCGCGCGATCAGATAGAGGAAGCCGAACGGCGCCTCTATCAGATCGCCGAGACCGGACGCTACGACGGCGGCTTCCAGCGCTTTTCCGACGCGCTGAAGATCGCTGTCGACATGGCCGCACGCGCCTACGAGCGGGAGGGGTCGCTCAGCGGCATCGCGACCGGACTTTCCGATCTCGACCGCTACATGGGCGGGCTGCAGGCGTCCGACCTCGTTATCCTCGCGGGGCGCCCCGGCATGGGCAAGACGGCGCTGGCCACCAACATCGCCTTCAACATCGCCAGGACCTACCAGAGCCGGACCCGCGCCGACGGCGTGGTCGAGACCGCCGACGGCGGCGTCGTCGGCTTCTTTTCCCTTGAAATGTCCGCCGAGCAATTGGCGACGCGCATCATCGCCGAGCAATCCGGCGTCGCCTCCTACAAGATCCGCCGCGGCGATATTACCGAAAACGACTTCCGACGAGTGGCGGACGCGGTCACCGAAATGCAGCAGATCCCGTTCTACATCGACCAGACCGGCGGCGTTTCCATTGCGCAGGTGGCCGCCCGCGCGCGGCGGTTGAAGCGGCAAAAGGGGCTCGACATGCTCGTCGTCGACTATCTGCAATTGATGACCGGATCGAAGGCTCGCGCCGAGAACCGGGTGCAGGAGTTGACCGAGATCACGACCGGCCTCAAGGCGCTGGCGAAGGAGCTCAACATCCCAATTCTCGCATGCTCCCAGCTTTCGCGGCAGGTCGAGCAACGCGACGACAAGCGTCCGCAGCTCTCGGACTTACGCGAGTCCGGCTCGATCGAGCAGGACGCCGACGTCGTGCTGTTCGTGTTCCGCGAAGAATACTATCTCAAGAACAAGGAGCCGCGCCCGGGCACCGAGGAGCACATCGCCTGGATGGCGCAAATGGAAAGCGCGCACGGCCGCGCTGAGGTCATCATCGGCAAGCAGCGCCACGGCCCGACCGGAACGATCGAACTTCAGTTCGACGCTGAAGTCACCCGCTTCAGCACCCTCGCCCGGGAAGACACGATCGCAGAAATCCGCTAAGATGCGTCTTTAAGGACACAACTGTGTCGCAATCGTCGCTCCTAAGGGCCGGCGGTTGGATGGCGCGTCGGCTGATGGCGCGCCGCCGAAGCTGGAGACCTCGATGAGACTGACCGCCGCCCTCTTCGCCGCTGGCCTCGCCGCGGCTTCTTCTTTCGTCGCCCCGCCCGGCTTCGCCGACGAGTTCACGCCGACCCAGAAGCAGGAGCTGGGCGCCTTCATCCGCGACTATCTCGTCAACAATCCGGACGTTCTAAAGGAGGCGATCGAGGCGCTCGACAAGCGCGACAAGGCGACGGCCGAAGCCGAGCGGCAGAAAGTGGTGGCGACCGAGGCGGGCCCTCTCTTCAGCTCGAAATACCAGGCGACGATCGGCAATCCGAAGGCGAACGCCACGCTGGTCGAGTTCTTCGACTACAATTGCCATTTCTGCAAAGGCGCCCTCCCCGACGTCACCAAGCTGATGAAGGATGACCCGAATCTCAAGCTGGTGCTGAAGGATTTCCCGGTGCTGGGGCCGGGCTCGGTCGAGGCGGCGAAAGTTGCGAGCGCGGCCCGCAACCAGCTGCCCGGCGACAAGTTCTGGGCCTTTCACTCGAAGCTGCTCGCAACCCACGGCCCTGTCGGAAAGGCGGAGGCGCTGGCGGTCGCCAAGGAGCTTGGGCTCGACATGGAGAAGCTCGCCAAGGACATGGAGAGTCCCGAGATCAAAACCGGGCTCGACGAGGTGATGCAGCTTGCCGATTCGCTGCAGGTCAACGGGACGCCGACCTTCGTCGTGGGTCAGGATCTCGTCGTCGGTGCGGTGGGCTACGATAAGCTCAAAGATAAGGTCGACTCCGTGCACAAGTGCGGGCGCGCGACCTGCTGAGGCGGCCCTGTTCCTTCCCGAAATGAAGTCATACCGCGCCTGAGCGGCGTCTTTTTTTGACCGGCGAGGGTTTGCGGTGACCGCCATCCAAGCGATCGTCACGGCCGTGCTGCAGGGCGTGACGGAACTGTTCCCGATCAGCAGTCTCGGCCATGCGGTCATCCTGCCGCGCCTCCTGCATTGGGGCGTCGATGAGAAAGCGCCCGACTGGCTCGCCTATCTGGCGGTCATGCACTTCGGCACGGCGGTCGCGTTGTTCATCTTCTTCTGGCGCGACTGGTTCGCATTCGGACTGTCGCTGATCAACCGGGCCGGGCCGCGGTCGGCGGCGGATCGCCGAGCTTTCTGGCTTGTCGGGCTGGCGACCATCCCGGCGGTGGTGATCGGAGCTGGTCTGCACAAACCGCTGTCAGCGGCATTCGGCGTTCCCTGGATCGCGGCGGCCTTCCTGATTGTCAACGGCTTTCTCCTTTACTTCGGCGATCTGATCGCCGGCGAAGCGGTCGGAAAACTCGATCAGCTCAACTGGAAGGGCGCGCTGGCGATCGGCTTCGCGCAGTGCCTGGCGCTCATTCCAGGCATCTCCCGCTCCGGCTCGACCATAGTCGCGGGCGTCATAGCCGGCCTCAAGCATGAGGAAGCGGCGCGCTTTTCCTTCCTGATGGGCGCCCCGATCATCCTTGCCGCCAACGTCTACGAGGCGCCAAAGCTTCTCAAGGAGGGGGCGACACTTGGCCCGATGGCCATACTGTCCGGCATCGTGGCGGGAGTCGTCGCCTACGCGAGCCTCGCCTTTCTGATGCGCTGGTTCCAAAAGCACGAATTCGAAGCGTTGAGCCCGTTCGCTTACTATTGCTGGGCGGCGGGCCTCCTCTTCCTGGCGATCATCACGCTCACCTGAGACTAGGCCAGCGACGGCCATGGGGATCTTGGTCCCGGGGCTTGCCGCCCTATATTCAGGGGCTCCGGCGGGGATCATGCCCGGCTGCGAGGGCGTCATGTCCACGATCGAAATTATGCCTGCGGGGCTCACTCGCGAAGAGACCGAGGATCTGAAGCGCGCGATTGCTTGCCTCGAAGGATCGAGCTTCGCCCAGCGACTGACCGATGCGATCGGCCGGCCCGTCGCCGTCCTGGGCCTGCGCCTCCCCCTGCCCGCGCGGCGCGTCGTCGCCTATGCGAGCGAGCGGGCGCTTCGCGGCGCGCTCAAGCTTGCGCTGCGCACCATCGATCTCAGGGGCTCGGCGGGACGGTCCGCCAATCGCGCGCACAAATTGGCGGCCGCCGCTTCCGGCGCCCTCGGCGGAGCGTTCGGGCTCGCAGCGCTGCCGGTCGAACTGCCGCTGTCGACGACGATCCTGTTGCGCTCGATCGCCGAGATCGCGCGCGAGGAAGGCGAGGACCTCGCCGCCCCTCAAGCCGCGCTCGCCTGCATCGAAGTGTTCGGTCTCGGCGGCAAGCAGGACGAAGAGGCGATGTTTGAAAGCGGCTATTTCGCCGTTCGTGCGGCGCTGGCGAAGTCGGTCACCGACAGCGCCCGATTTGTCGCGAGCCAAGGAGCAGTCACACAATCGGCGCCGGTCGTCGTGCGGTTCATCCCCCAGATTGCCGCGCGCTTCGGCGTCGTCGTCAGCGAAAAGATGGCGGCCCAGGCGGCGCCGGTCATCGGCGCGATCGGCGGCGCGGCGGTCAATGCCGTTTTCGCCGAGCACTTCCAGACGCTCGCCCGCGGTCACTTCATCGTGCGGCGGCTCGAGCGGGAGCACGGCCCGAGCCTCGTCGCGTTCGAATATCAGCGCCTCAGAGGCGAAGCGCGGGCCTGAGCGCCGCGGCCGCTATCTGGACAGTTCAACCGGGATCGGGATGATCGGCCTTCATGAGAAGGTCCTGGCCGCCGGCGCGGCGGCGCGATGAAGGCTCGTGGACGGCGGTTGCTTCGGCCGTCATCGCGCTTGCCGGCTTTCTCGCCGCAGGCTCGGGCGCGCTCGCGGACCTGAAGCTGCCGCCGCGGCCCCGTGGCGATCCGCCGATGCGGATCGTTCGCGTCATGAGTTCGGACCCGGCGTGCGAGCCCAATTGTCCGGAGTGGATTTCAGCCGAGGGAATGATCCTGCCCGGCACGGCGGCAGCATTCCGCAAGGCGATCTTCGATCTCGACGGGCGCCGACTGCCAGTTCTCATTTCCTCGCACGGCGGCTCGCTCGGCGCCGCGCTCCAGATGGGCGAACTCATTCGCGAACGGCGCCTGGCGGTGGCGGTGGCGCGTACCCTGATCGCGAATTGCCCTGAGCGCACGCCGGTATGTCCTGGCGCCAGAGGCCAGGCAATCACCGGCGGCGCAGTCTGCGCCTCGGCCTGCCCGTTGATCCTGGCCGGCGGCGTCGAGCGGCTCGTGGGCCCGGTCCCGATGGTCGGCGTTCATCAGATCACTGAAGTTTTGAAGGAAAAGGAAGGGCTAGCGCATCTGACGACGATCAAGAAGATCTACGAGCCGGGTTTCGCCGACATCACCGTGCAGGCTTATCTCTCGGCCATGGGCGTCGGCGATCCTGTGATGACCTTGCTGCGCAAGACGCCGGCAGGGAGCATCCGTTGGCTGAGCCTTCCCGAGATGATCGAATCCCATCTGGCGACGCAAGCGCTCGACGCTGCGGCGCCGGTCATGACGAGCGGCGCCAACGGGCTCAATGGCCACGCATTCGATGGGGCGACAGCGCGCGCGGACCTGTTCGTCGCGCACGCGGCCGTGCCGCTCGCCGGATCGGCCGACAGCGCCCGCCCCACCCTGGAGGCGACCTTCGCCTACCGGCGCGGCGGCGGCGGCGTCGAGGCTCAGCTCCGCGAGCGCGAAGCGGCAACGAGGCCGGCGGGCGAGGCGCCCGGCTGGACGCTGACTAATGGCGGGGGCGAGCCGCTCGTCCTGAAGGCGACGGCCGGGGAAGCGGCTGGGGCAACGATTCCGCGCGAGCGCTTCTGCGGCCTCTTCCGCAACGGCAAGGTCATCGCTGCGCCCATGGGGGGGCCTCCGCCGAAGGAGCCTATCGCCTTCGATCTCACCGCGATGGGAGGCGCCAAGGCTCTCCTCGAAGAAGCCTGCCCCTGAGGCGCCGACCCATCCCGGAGCGCTGCATGCAGTTTTGGCGCGGGCCGTGGGTTTTCAGAACGTTGGGCGCCTTTTTCTGGTGGATCGCGCCTCGCAACCCTTAAGAGATCTATGGGACGCTTTCGCCTCCACCGTCGCCTATTACGAGAGCCCATTTGTCCCGCGCGAGACGATCAGCGTCGAGGCCGCTTACGCCGTTCCGGTTGAGCGTCTCGCCGATCGCGTGCTGTCGATGTCGACCTCGTCCCCCGAACGGCTGGGCGATGCGGTTCCCGCGATGAGGAGCGCCCTCAGCGACGCGCTCGCGCCTTTCGCGGTGGGTGGCGTTGTCGAGGAGACGATCGAGGCGCGCGGAGGCATTCGAGCGCGCCGGATGAGCGCGACTGGAGCCGCGCTCATCCGCTTCAGCCGCTATCGGGCCGGTCGATAGACCTTCGCCACGCTGTCAGCCTTCTTAAGAGCCTCCACCCCCTGCGCGCCAGTCATCAGAGGCGTTGTCTTCGAGGCCTTGACGGCGCCGCCGGCCGATACGGCCACCGCGATCGCCGCCATGCTTTCGATGTCGGGAACATCGGCGATGAGCACGACATCATACTCGCCGAGGCTCAGCCATCCGCCGATGAGCTTGCCACCGACGGCCTCGCATGCGACGCGCGCAACCGTTTCGACCCGGTTTTGCGGATTCTTGACCTGAGCGGCCCAGGATTCGGACGTGTACGCAAGTTGGTTCATGAAGATCGGCATTGGGTCACCTCCCGATGTTGCGCGTCAGCGCTCGCAGCGTCGCGCATCCCAGGCGGTATCACAGAGCAGCCATTTCAAAATAGTGACGGCGCTCACACCCCGGAGCTTCCAAGGATCCTGGGAAGCGACGGAGCTTGCCGGGCGGCGCCTGACTGGTCTACGGTCCAATCAAGGCAAAGGGGCGGCCGTATCGGTCCGAGGGCGCTATTGATGGACGAGCGTCGCGCTCCGCTTTTTGCGATCATTCCCCCTCCGGTCGTCTATGCGGCGACCTTCCTGGTTGGATGGGGCGTTAGCCTGCTCCTCGGCTGGAGTCCCGTATGGATCGAAACACCGGCCGCGCGTTGGGCGGGCCTCGCGCTCTTAATCATCGGCCTCGCTTTGGCCGCTGCCGCCGGCGGTCTCTTCGCCTCCCGGCGCACGACGTTCAATCCGGCCGGGCATCCGCGTCGCTTGTTGAAAGCGGCGTCTATGCCTGGACGCGCAACCCCATGTATGTCGGATTGACCAGCATCTACGCGGGCGCGGCCCTCGCTCTCGGCCAGGTCGAGACGCTGACTTTGGTGGCGCTGCCTTGGGCGATCGTGAACTGGATCGTCATTCCCTTCGAGGAGGCGCGGCTTCGCGAGACCTTCGGCCAGACCTATGCCGATTATTGCCGCCGCGTGAGGCGCTGGCTTTGACCAGGAATGCGAGGGAGGAGGCCATGGCGGTCGATGCGCCGCGGGTCATCGGGCCGAGCGAGGGCGCGGTCGAATTCCTTGGGAGCATTGGCGCGCGGTTTCTGATCGATGGAGACGAGGCCGGACAGCGCTTCACGCTCGTCGAGCATCCGATGCCGCGCCATCCTGGTTGAGCGTCGTCGTGCGCACTTTGATCAGCCTTTGCTCGGGGCGCGGTTTCGATTGGCGCACCTCCAGCACTTCGCTTTCCAGGCGCAGTTCGTCGCGGGGGCGCACCGGTCGGGGCCAACGGAACTCGTCGAAAGCGCTCGGTGATCTTCATCAACGCCCGATTTGGCGCCCTCCGGCCAGAATCGCGTCCCGTCTCGGGACGCCCGCGCGTCATCGCCGTTCGTAGGTTCCGACCAGGACGGCCTCGGCGAGTCCGTGCTTTCGCGCCTCCCGCTCGACGTCCCGGCAGTGGGCGTCGTTGCGGACGCTGAGCTTGTCGACCGAGAGCGCGAGCAGGCTGAAGCGATAGCGATGCGGGCCATGCCCGCGCGGCGGACAGGGCCCGCCGTAGCCCGTCCGCTCGAAGTCATTGATCGCCTGCTTCAAATGTTCGCGCCCAACCGCCCGTCCGGCGCCGCGGGAAAGATGCGACCAGGCGTGAGGGATGTCGTAAGCCGCCCAGTGCCGCCACACGCCGTCCGGCGCGTCCGGATCGTTGCAGAGGAGGACGAAGCTGCGGGTCGCGGTCGGCGCGTCGCTCCACTCCAACGCGGGGGACGCGTCCTCGCCTTCGCAGGTGCAGACGCGCGGGATTCTGCCTTCATCGGAAAAATCGCTCGAGATCAGCCGCATCGCCTGTTCCTCCTGTTCCTTTCGGTTTGACACCCGCCCACAGCGGCACAAAAGGGGGCAGCGTCACCGCAAGACTCGGCTCATTTGCACGGATTGACCCACCGAAGGCCTGGGAAACGAGCGAAGTCAGCGTCTGTCGAATAAAGGACATATCCCCGCTCCATCGCAAGCACGGCGAGATGTGCGTCTGTCGTGAGGTTCGCGGCGGCGCCCAGGCGTTCGAGTTCGGCGCGCAGCCTCCTGAAGTGCGTATCCGCCGGCTGCGCTATATGGACATGCGGCAGAGCCAACCATGCTTGCAGCCTCTGCATCAGGTCGTGAACGGCAAGCGGACGCGCGACCACCCTCCGATTCGTGGTGATCCGAACGAATCCGAGGATGACGGCCCACGCCAATCCTATGCCCTCGGCGCCCGACAGACACGCGTCCCACCAGCGGCGAGCCCGCTCGTGAACGGCGGAATCGGCGTTATGAGCGTGAACGAGGACGTTTACGTCGGGCAGAATCATGGACTTGGTCCGCGAAGGCCTCCGCTTCCAGTTCGTCGGCGAGCTGCCCGAGCTTATCGACATCGATGCCCGGCCGGAAACCGAAGGAATGCGGGATCGTCTTCGGCGCGGGCGGTCGCCGAGCCGCAACGGCCTCGCCCAAGCCGGCGCGAAGGGTTCGATTGACGGCCTCCTTGAACGGGATGCCGAGCTCTTGCGCGCGCTGCTTGAGCAGGCCCGCCAAGTCGTCGTCGAGCGTCAGGGTCGTGCGCATGACTGGCATCATTGATGCGTCAGATTCTGATGTCAAGACATCAAAGAGCGACACTCGAGTTGACTGCGGGCATCCAGGGTTCGATCAACAAGAACCGTAGGCCGGGCGTTGTCGACATGTGCGGGCCGCTTCCGGCTGTTGCGCCAGTCGACCAAGGTGTAATATTGCATCATGAAGGCCTCTATCGTATCGCGAGACCCTAAGGTGATGGGCGGCGCCGCCGTATTCGCTGGGACGAGAGTTCCCTTGCAGACCCTGCTTGACTACCTCGAGGCCGGCGAATCAATCGACGATTTTCTCGAAGGATTCCCGTCGGTGACGCGAGAGCAGGTCATCGCCTTTCTGGAGGAGGCGAAGGCGCGCGTGATTGAAGCGGCTTCGTGAGGATTCTCCTCGACGAGTGCGTAGACTGGCGTCTAGCGCGCGATATCATCGGCCACGACGTCAAGACCGCTCGCCAAATGGGTTGGACGACGATCAAGAATGGAGAGTTGCTGACGCTTGCCGCGAGCCATTTTGATGTCTTCGTGACGGCGGATCGGAACCTGTCGTTTCAGCAGAAGCTCGCCTCCTATTCGATTGCCGTTATCATCCTTCGAGCGAAGACGAACCGGCTTTCCGATCTCAGGCCCCTGACGCCGAAGCTGTTGGCGGCCGTCGAGGTCGCGCAGCCCGGCTCGGCCAAACTGATTGAGGCCGACTAGACCGCGCTCCTCCTTGTCATTCACCACATAAGCGGCGGCGCACGCCAGGGGTGGGCAAGTTGGGAGGGTTAGAAAGATCGGAATCGCGCTGCCAAACTGGACGCGAGGCGGCGCCTGCTCCGGCGGGTAGGCCTCAACCGCGCTGGCGCGCAAAGGTACTTTAGACCGTCATCCAGCCCCGCACTGCGGCCTC
Organism: Hyphomicrobiales bacterium; assembly: GCA_019237205.1. Taxonomy (GTDB): domain Bacteria; phylum Pseudomonadota; class Alphaproteobacteria; order Rhizobiales; family Beijerinckiaceae; genus Roseiarcus. The sequence continues at coordinate 505 of JAFAHO010000229.1, read as the reverse complement.
GTCCATTTCGGCCCGCGTTCCCGAGAGCACGATCGCGCCCCGGTCCATGACCGCGTAGTCGTCGGCGATGTCGCGCGCCCATTCGAAATATTGCTCGACCACGAGGATCGCCATATCGCCCCTGCTGCGCAGATGGACGAGCGCGCGGCCGATGTCCTTGATGATCGAAGGCTGGATGCCTTCGGTCGGCTCGTCGAGGATGAGGAGTTTTGGCCACGTCACCAGCGCTCGAGCGATGGCGAGCTGCTGCTGCTGACCGCCCGAGAGATCCCCGCCGCGACGCCCGAGCATGTCGCTGAGCACCGGAAAGAGCGAGAAAATCTCGTCGTCGATGGTGCGATCGTCGCGCTTGCGGGCGGCGAAACCGGTCATCAGATTCTCGCGCACGGTGAGCAGCGGGAAGATCTCGCGCCCCTGCGGCACGTAGCCGAAGCCGCGCCTCGCGCGCAAATGGCTCGGGAGAGCGCTCATCTCTTCGCCGTTCCAGCGGATCGCGCCTGAGGCG
>JAFAHO010000127.1 GCA_019237205.1 Hyphomicrobiales bacterium | reverse complement strand
TCGAGCGGCGCCAACCCCCGCGCTTTGAAAGCGTCGCTGAGCGCGCCGAGATGGGTGAAGTAGCTGCTTGACTTGCGGACGCGGATCTCCTTGCCGGCAAGGTCGTCGAGCTTCATGAGGGCGGGCGCGTCCGGCCCTGTGACCAGGACCTCCTTGACGTCTGTCAGCCAGGGATCGACGAAATCGACTTCGCCCGCTCGTTCGGGGGTGATGGTCAACGCGCCGGCTGCGATATCTCCGCGCCCGGCCGCAAGGTCGTCGATGAGTTTGTCCCGCCGCGCCGGCACGAAGGCCACGGTGATCTGGAAAACCTTGGACCTGCTGTATCGCTTATTGAGCTCCGCTTGCAGCTCGCGCCCCAAATCGGCTGCGATGCCGTAGGACTGGTCCTTGTCGACGAAATACTGCGTCTTGCTGAAAGGAACCAGGATGCGCACCAAGCGGCGCTTGAGCATGACGTCGAGGTCGCCGGTCCTTTGCGCGAATGTCGGCAACGCCATGGGTGCGGTTTCAGCTTGCGCCGGCCCGACGGCTGTCATTGCAAAAAGCGTGATGGAAAGGGCAATCAGCGCGGCGAGCGCGTCGATGACCGAAGGTCGAGACTGCATTTTCGCCTCCGTTGAATACAAACATCAGAGCTTGCGCGCGAGCCAATAGGCGAAGGCCTGGGAACAGCAGCGAAACAGCTCCGGCGCATCCATCAATTGGATTTTCACCCCGGAAAAAGCCCGCGCCAAAATGGCCCGTGCCTATCCAACCCCAATCAATGAGTCATAACCCCTGTGCAGAGATACTAGTCCGCCAGCCGACGCCGCTCCAACAAGACGGGCCAACGGTCGCTATCGCCTCAACAACCGTTGCAGATGCTGTTGTCGATCTTGTTATCCTGCTGCTGGATGGCGCGGTCGAGCGGCGTCGGACCCGCCGACTGCGAAGCGCCGGGCCGAGGGACAGTCTCGCCGGTCGACGTCAGATAGTCCTGATCCAGAAGATGTCCCAGCGCAGGCCTGCTGAGCTCCGGGGCGACGTAACCGCCGCCGTTGTCTTGGCCATAGGCTGCAACGCCAGCCGTCGACGCGGCAAGGATGACGGCGATGAATTTCAATTTTGCCATTGTCCGACCCTCGATCGATGCTGGCGTTAGCCTTGGGACGGCGCCCGACGCGAGACGGCGACGGACTCAGCCGACATTCGCCAGATGACTCCCTGCATCATCGGAAATCTGCACCCTTCCGACGACCCCGGCAAGCCCGAATGCGGTCGCTGACCGCGTCAGCGCTCTTGGCCCAAGCGCGGCCAAAAAGCTCACGCCTCGAACGCGAAAATCCGCTTCCAGTCCTTCTTCATGCTGACGACGAACCAGCCGTCCTTCGTCGCCTCGTCGTAGAGCGCCTGGGTGAAGGTTCCAACCTCCGTATCGGGCAGGCCCCGCGCCGGCCCATAGGCGTATTCGCGGCTCGCGTCGTCGTGCAGCACGACCATCGCGAGGCGAGCGCCGTCGCTGGCTTTCGCGTATTCGAGCATCTGCTGGTCGCCGGTCGAATTGCCGAACGCCAAGGCGGGCCTGCGTCCGATCATCAGGTGGATGCTCTCCGGCTTGCCGGCGAAATTGTCGTTGAGCAGAAGCTTCGGGTCCCTGAAGAGATCGGGCTTTCCGTTCGGCGCGTATTCATAGCTCAAGCCGGGGGCGGAGCCGACCACCTGCTCCATGGGGATGCCGTAGACGCGCTCTGAATAGGTGCGCACGAAATCCTGCCCGCCCCCGGTGACAATATAGGTCTTAAAGCCGTTCGCGCGGAGATATTGGAGAAGCTCGATCTGCGGCAGGTAGGTGAGGTCGGTGTAGGGCCGCTTCCAGCGCGGATGGCGCGCTGTCTCGAGCCATGAGCTCGCCTCGCTCCGGAACTGATCGACATCCATGCCGGTCAGCGCCGGCACGACGATCTTGGTGAGGTCGTCCATCGGCAGCTTCGCGATCACCTCGAGATCGCCGGTGAGCACCGTCTTGAACGGCTCTTCGTTCGCCAGTTCAGGTTTCGCTTTCACGACAGCTGGTACACGGTCGAAGCAATAGACGACCTGCGTGTAGATGGGATGTTCGACCCAGAGCGTGCCGTCCTGGTCGAAGGTCGCGATGCGTTCGGGCGGCGGGATGAAGCTCGGGCTCGAGGAGTCGGTCGTCTCGCGGACGAATTTGAGGATCGCCTTCTTGGCGGGCCCCTCGTTCCACGACGGCAGCGGATCGGTCTCGGCGCTCGCGGTCTTCGCGGCGCTCAGACCCGCCGCGGCCCCAAGCACGAGGGCCGCGAATTCACGACGATGCAGTTCCATGGACGTGTCCCTTTCTTACCAAAACAGCTTGAGTCCGCGGCTTGCGGCCTTCTCCGCCAATTCGCCGCGAGTCGCGGACATGGAGCGCCCTTCATCGCTCTTGCTGCTCAAGGAACTTTGCCGTCCGGCTCACGCAACGGAACCCGATATGACTCGTCGAGGTGTCAACCGGCTGGGCGTGGCGGGCCGCGGGACGGTAGCGGCGGCAGTAATTCGGCGCGCAGAGGTGGGAGCCTCCCTTCAGCACCTTGCGAGGGATGCGGATCTCCGGCTGGCAGGGGTCGTAGCTCTCCTGCTCCGGCCCGCCGCGCGGATTGAGAGGCGCGCAGCAGGCCTTGGGCGCGTCGGCGGGATGGCGGGTCGACCAGAAGTCGGTCGTCCATTCCCAGACGTTGCCGATCGTGTCGTAGAGGCCGTAGCCGTTCGGCGGATAGCTCTTCACGGGCGACGTGCGCGCCCAGCCATCGGCCTTGGTGTTCTCGTGCGGAAAATTACCCTGCCAAGTGTTGGCCATGTGCCTGCCGCCCGGCGTCAGCTCGTCGCCCCAGGCGAACTCCGCCCCGTCGAGGCCGCCGCGCGCCGCGAACTCCCACTCTGCCTCGGTCGGCAAAGCCTTGCCCGCCCAATGCGCGTAGGCCTCGGCGTCGCAAAAGGCGACGTGGACGACGGGGTGGTCGTCGAGCCCCTTGATGGACGAGCCCGCCCCGTAGGGCTTCTTCCAGCTGGCGCCGAACTGGAACTTCCACCATTGCGACCAGTGGCTCAGATCGACGTCGCCGTGCGGCGGGCTGAAGATCAGCGAGCCCGCGCGCATCATGTGTGGGAGCGCGCGCGGATAGTCCTTCGGATTGGGCGCCTTCTCGGCGAAGGTCACGTACCCGGTCGCCTCGACGAACGCGCGAAACTGGCGATTCGTGATCGGCGTCAAGTCCATCCAGAATCCGTCCAGCTTGACGAGATGCGAAGGCGCCTCCTCCGGATAATGCCCGTCCGATCCCATGCGAAACAGGCCGCCGGGGATGCGCGTCATTTCAGACGGCCGCTCTTCGACTGTCACTGACAAAGCCATCTCGGTCCTCACGATCTCTAGGCTTCAGCACGACAGCGGACCACCGTTGGCCCATGGCCAACGGCATAGACGTAGCAGGCGCAGAGCGCCGGCAAGAGGTTTGCGAGCGCGGGCGTCTCGCGAGCCATCCAAGGACCGATCAGGACATCGGCGGCGGCCATCTGCCCGGCGATCCAGCCAAGCATCACGGCGCCCGAGAGCCTCAGGATCGGCCATTCGTCGAAGACCTGGGTCAGGAGGAAACTTCCGAACATCACTGCTGGAATGCTGAGGACGAGGCCAAAGAGAATGAGCGCGGCGCTGCCTTGGGCGACGGCGGCCGTGGCGACGGTATTGTCGAGGCTCATGACCGCGTCAGTCGCAATGACTGCGAGCACGGCTTGCCAGAAACGAGGATCGAGTTTGGAGCTTCCTGGCCCGTCGTTATCTGCGGGGCTCTCCATGTCGGCCGCCCGCCGGTGGAAATCCGTCAGGGAGAGCATTGCGATGATGATGAGGAAGACGGCGCCTGCCAACCTGAGTCCCGGAAGCGAGGCGAGCAGCATGATCGCGCCGACCGACAGCACAAATCGGAATGCGACGGCGCCGACGACGCCGAAGATCAGAACACTCTTGCGCCGTTCGACAGCCAAGGGCTGACAGGCGAGCGCAATGAGCACTGCGTTGTCGGCGCCGAGCAGAATGTTCAGGGCGGCGACCTCAAAGGCCGGGCCGATCGGCGCGATCACGGGTCCAAATTCTGTCAACATCGAATGAGGCTCATAGCGGCGCGGACTCGGGACTCACTTGTTCGCCGCCTCGGGCCGCACCATGCTGCCGAAGATGGCGGCCGCGGCCTCGAGACCGCCCTGTGCGCTCCCCGCAACATAGACCTGCGGCAGTTTCAGATTGGCGACGAGCTCGGGATGCTGGCCGAGCAGTTCCAAGAGAAGCTTTGTCTGTTGCAGCTGAAGAACGCTCTCCTTTCCGAGGACGTTGGCCTGCGCCGTCTGGCCCGCCGCCTGCTCCTCGAGAAAGAGGCGTTCTGCGTGTCCTTCCGCTTGCTTCCTTTCTTCGGCCAGCTTCGCCGTTTGCACCGCGATTTGCGCGGTGACGATGTCGCGCTGCGCATCGGCGGTCGCCCGCGCCTGCTCGGTTTTCTGGCGCTGCTCCTGTGAATATTGCTCCTGGATGTAGGCGGCCTTCAATTGGCCGGCGAGCTGCTCGCGCTGGCGCGCCAACAAAAGCTCGGGGGGGATCGCCGATTCGCCGAGGCGGATTTCCTTGACGTCGACGCCGGCGCGCCGCCCGTCTTCCTGCGCCCGTTTGAGGATCGCCTCTTCGAGCACGGTTCTGTTTTCGATGGTGTCGAGAACGCGGGTCGGCCGCGTGACCGTCGTCGTGGCGCCGGTTTCGTCCGTGTGCGGAACCGAAATCTCGCCCCCATAGACGGTGCGGACGATCGAGCGGATCGACGGAATGAGGATGCGCTCGTTGACCTCCTGCTGGCCGCCGACCGCCGCCACGATGATCGGCGCGTTCTCGGGCGTAATCTGGACGATCGCGCGCAATTCCTGAGGGATTTCCCAACCTTCGATCTTGGTGCTGATCGCGGCGTCCGCAGCATCGGGCGGCCGGGCGAATCCCTGGAGACGCTCGGTCTGGACGATGTCGCCCTTGGCGTCGATCTTGAGGTCGATATAGCGGCGCTCGAATCCGCCCTGGAACTGCAGCGTCGTCACCCGCGTCGGCACCAAGATGACGTCGTAGGCGTCGCGGTTGAGATAGTAGTCATTCGGTGCGAGCGACATCGACCAGATGCCCCGGCAGCCTTGCGGGACGAGCACGGCGGTGACGCCGCCCTCTTCGGTCTTCGCCGTGATCGGCGTGCAATCGATCCCTTCCTTTCGCACCGACGAGCGGACGACGCCGACGGACCCTGCCGCGATGCTGGTGATCGACGTGTCGAGATACTTCTGTTCCTTGCTGAGACCGCCGACGTCGTAAACGTCTCCCTTCGGTTCGAGGACTCCGTTCTTGCTGTACCCGATCTTGACCTGAAACAGCGCGAGGTTCAGCGGATAGACGCCCGGCTTCAGCACGCTGAGCTGAAGGCCCTTCTGGCCGCCGTGGGTGAGAAAATATTCCGCGTCGAGATACTTTTGGAAATCTTCCTCCGGCCACTCGTCCGCCATGATCTGCGCGTCGGGGAGAGGCGCCCCGTCGTTGGCGACGACGCGCCCGTAATAGCCGCTCGGCACAACGACGACCGGCAAACGCTGCACCTCATTGAAGACGGTGAGGAATGGCGAGATGCGGAACGTTCCCGGCGGTATGATCTGCGCCTGATATCCCGTCTCGCCCTCCGTCGCGATGATGTGCCCATTCGTGAGGCTCGACAGGCCGTAGACGCGGCGAACGATGCCCACCTCGTTGGCCGGAATCGAGATGATGCTCGTCGTCAAGACGCAGAACAAGGCGATCAGCGCGAAGAGCGTGCGGAAGGCGACGACGGCAACGCGTCGCCGTGCCGCCCCGAGTTTGCTTGGCAGGTAGCGCGGGGCCAGGACTGCTGCGACAAGCGCCGCGCAGGCGACGAGGACATATTCCATCGATTGCTCCTCCGAGACTTGCGAAATCGCCCCCGACCGCGCATTGCGCCGGCCAATCGAACGCCGCAGCTAGCGACGCAACGCCGTTCCTCTCCATGGTCTGCACCGGCGCGCACGCATTTGAGGACGATGCCTATGGCGCAAATTTTAGTCTCGTTACGAGCACCATGTGAAGAAAAAAGGCCGGGCGCTCGGAGGAGCGCCCGACTAGGACGAACGAAAGACTAGTCTTCCGGGTGACCGCCCCCTTTCTTCATCTCAGCCAGGATCCCGGAAAGATTGTAGGTCTCGGGAGCCTGCAGCGGCGGGAACTCCTGGTATGACTCCAGCTCTTTTTGCCACAACTGCTGGCCGACGGTGAGCATGTTCCAGTCGTACATGTAGGCCGTGCTCGGCGCCGCCAACGCACCGCCGAAGTTAAGCACGGACTTACTGTCGACTGGAGTGACATACTGCTCGAAGGGGTCGCGCTTGATGTTGGCGACCAGGGTAAAATGCCAAGCGACGAGCGGAAGGAACCAGCCGGCCCCGCCGGGCTGCGACATCGTATAATACATCTTCCAGTTCTTGTAGCGCACTGCCGACGGCGTCGATCCCGAGTAGTAGAAGAAGTAATCGCGCGCGGATTTGTCCGTTTTGCCTTCGAGATAGTCGCGTTGGTCGACGCCGTCGAGCGTGGTCTTGACGATGCCCGGGTACTGGCCTTGCTCGATCTGCTTTTTCAGCCCGTCGCCCTTGGGACCGCCGGCGATGTCGACAAAGGTCGGCAGCCAGTCGAGCGCCGCGAACAGTTGGGTCTTGACCGTCCCTGGCTTGATGTGCCCCGGCCAGCGGATGAGGGCTGGAGCGCGGTAGCCGCCTTCCCAGGCCTCGCCTTTCTGACCCTTGAACGGGGTGACGCCGCCGTCGGGGAAGGAAAACGCTTCGGCGCCGTTGTCGGTGGTGAAGACGATGATCGTGTTGTCGAGCTGGCCCATCGAGCTCAGCTTGTCC
>JAFAHO010000414.1 GCA_019237205.1 Hyphomicrobiales bacterium | reverse complement strand
TACGCCAGGAAGCTCACGCTGAGCCCCGCGCGCGTCACCGAGGTGGACGCGGCGGCGGTCTACGACGCGGGCTGGGGCGACGAAGCCATCTATTCGACAGTTCTGGTGACGGCCCTGTTCAATTTCTACAACCGCCTGGTCGAGGGGGTCGGGCTTGCGCTGACGGATGGCTATGTCTCGGAGGCCGCCAAACGCCTCTCGACGAAGGGCTACGATGTGTTCGCGCAGATGGCGGAGGGGTAGCGCCCGGCGTCGGAAGGGCCCTTTGCTGGGCGTGCTCGGTTGGCCATAGCCAAAGCCACCTTATTCGACTCTACAATTGGCTCCCCAACTTTCCAATAGCTACTTATAAGGTTTCTTCCATTAACGAAGCGTGGGCATGTCTCGGAGAACAACGACATTCTCCTTCACTCCCAAAAGCTTGGTGTTCGCTGTTCGATCGGACCACCCAACCTCACCGGTGCGATGCATGTGGCAAGCCCTGTGGCCGGATCGGTTTCGACAGCGACACCGCACATTGACGCCGCGCCCTCTGCAGGCAGGAACCGTCCGAATGTCATGCCCGTAGCGAAACGCCGGACCGGCTCTTCTTTCTGCATCCCGACGACCGAGTCGTAATCGCCCGTCATGCCGACGTCGGTGATGTAGGCCGTGCCGCCGGCAAGGACGCGGTGGTCAGCACTGGGCGTGTGCGTGTGCGTACCCACGACGAGACTGACGCGTCCGTCGCAGAAATGTCCCATCGCCTGTTTTTCTCCTGTTGCTTCGCAATGGAAATCCACGACGATCGCATCGACGTCCCGTCCGAGCTTGTGGGCCTGCAACAGACGGCTGATGGCGCCGAACGGGTCGTCGGTCGGCTCCATGAACAGGCGCCCTAGAGCGTTCAGCACCAGCACGCGCTTGCCGCCGGCGGTCTCGACACGGACAAAGCCTTGTCCTGGCGCGCCCGGCACGTAATTCAGTGGGCGCACCAGGCGCGGCTCGGTTCCGATGAAGCTCAAGGCTTCCTTGCGATTCCAGGAGTGATTGCCCAGCGTGACCACGTCGGCCCCAGCGCCGCGAATGCCCTGATACGTATCCTCGGTAATCCCGAATCCGTTTCCCGCGGAGTTCTCGCCGTTCACCACCGCGAGGTCGACCTCCCAACGCGAGATCGCATCCGGAAGCATCGATTTCACTGCGGTCATTCCCGCTGCGCCGACCACGTCGCCGATGAACAGAATCCGCAACTAACCCTCCCGCGCCTGCTTGGCGCCGACGGTCTACCGCATCGCATCGCGAGGAGCGAAGCGACGCGGCGATCCAGGGATCATAGGGTGCGGCGGTGGCCCCCTGGATCGCCACGCTTCGCTCGGGATGACGTTCCGACCGCCACCCGAAAAAGCAACAAATTCTTGCCATTTCGAGGCGTATGTTCTATATTCGTTCTCCTCAAGCGGGAGACGCCGCCGATGCCCGCCAGTCCCCAAGCCGCTTCGCCGACGGCCGCCTCGCTGCCACCAAAGGCGCGCGACGGGCGTCTCAAGAAATTCAAGCGGGAGCAATTGATCGTCGACTTTCTCAACCGCGGCGCCTGGGTCGCCGAAATCGCCGCGCAGATCGGGGTCGGCGAGAAGCGCATGCGCGCGATCATCCGGGAGATCCTCGCCCGTCGCATGCCGGCGCCTCCCGAGGACTTCCTCGCAATCCAGGTGAGCCGGCTGAACGAGGCGCTCTTGGTCGCCTTCAGCGCGATGACGGGAGCAAACCTCGGGGCGGTCGACCGGGTGGTCAGGATCGCGCGTGAGCTCGACCGCTATCATGGGTTTCACCCGTCCGTCCGTCAGCGTCCTCGCCTCGAGCCGTCCGCCGAGTACGCCATCGCGTCCGGCGCGGCGCCCGAGAATCGCCCGGCGCTTCCGCCGCAAGCTCTTGAAAGGGCTCAATCCGCGCCCGGGATTGCTTCAGGAATTCTGGGCTTCCAAGACGATTCTCCCGACCTCGTCCTGAGCCTGTCGAAGGACGCTCCAGCGCGCCCGGACACCGCCGCGCTCGCATCGGCGGACGAGAGTCGCCCGGAAATTCCGGCGCAAGACCCTGAAAAGATTGATTCCGCGCCCGGAATCCTGGCGATCGCGGAGGCCCGCGAGGCGGAGCCGGAGCCCGTCCCGCGGCGTCCAGCTCAGCGCTGCGCCCGACGAGCGCCCGGAAATTCGGGCGCAACCGCTTGAAAAGGCTCAATCCGCGCCCGGAACGGAGCCGCCCCCCGAAGAGGCGGCCGCGTCCAGCGGGTCGATCGCCCCGGCCGCGACGGCCTGGAGCCCGGGCAACCCCCGCTTTTGCAACGTGCGGATGACGCTGAACGGGGTGGCGGCCTGCTGACCGCAAGGGCCGCGGTCGCGGAGGGTGCCGCGCCTTGCCGCGGCCGCGCCGCCATGGCAAGCGGGCGCGATGACCAATCCACCAATCCGCCCCGTTATCTCGATGACCGGTCTGGTGGGCTGGGTTGAGCCAAAATCAGAGCAGATTATGCAAGGGCTGTGGTAGGCCTCGCTTCTCACCGAATGAGCGCCTCCCCCACATCCCGCAAGAGGCCCCTCAAGAGGTCAATCTTGTAGGCCGTTGCGGGCAGGGTTTTGGCGCCATCGGCGCAATGCGCGGCTGCTTCGGTCACGGTCGCGATGGTCGCAGGCGCGCCTTCCGCCGCCGTCTCTACGGCCGGGAGGCGGATCGGCGTCGCCGCAACGCCTCCAGCGACAATCCGAACGAAGTGGAAATGGCCGTCGGACACGACGGCGCGCGCCACGACCTCGACCAGCGGCCATTCGGCGTACGCGCGGCTGATCGCGCGCTGGTAGAGAGCCCGCTCGCCCGCGCGCGGCGTCTGAAGCGCTACTGATTGGATGATCTCGCCGGGCGCCAGCGCGTTGTCGGCGGTTCCCTCGGGACCGCCATCGAGCAGAGGCCCGACGGCGATGCGGCGCATGTTCGTGTCGACCGTCGCATCATAGGCACTGAGCGCCGCCCCCAGCGTCGACGGATGCGGAGCGACGCAAGGGCTCGAGTCGAACGCGACGCCCCAGAGATGATTCCCGGTTCTCGCCGGGCAGCTCGCGCCGCCCTTCTTTAAGCAGGCGATATGAGGGTTGCGAAAATACCAGCAGCGCGACCTCTGCGCGAGATTGCCGCCGAGCGTCGCGACGCTGCGGACCTGGGGCGTCGCGAGGCCGCCAGCCGCCGCGGCGAGGCCGGGATAGGCAGCCGCCAGCCGCGCGTCGGCCGCGATAGAAGCAACGCTTGTCATCGCGCCGATCTGCGCCGCGCCATCCGCGCTCCAACGCACGCCGATCATGTCCGGAGACGCGATCAGATCGATGAGCGCGCCTTTCGACACGCCGCTACGCCGCCGCTCGGAGAGATCGGTGCCGGCGGCTCGAAATTCGGGGCGGGAGTCGCCGCTCGCGGCCGCGCCGCTCATGCCGCGTCCCCTTGCCGCAACATCGCGACCAGCCGGTCGGGCCGCAACGGGATTTCGTACGGCCTGAGGCCGGTCGCATTGCGGATGGCGTTGGCGATGGCCGCGGATGTCGGAACCGTCGCCGCCTCGCCGATGCCGACGCCGCCGCCGAGCACGTGATCGAACCCGGCTTCGTCGAAATGCAGGTCTATGACAGGCGTGTCGGCAATCCCGGGAATTCGGTAATCCTCGAGGCCGGCCGAAAGGACGCAGCCCGTCACAGGATCGACTTCGCGGCCCTCGTACAGCGCGTAGCCGACGCCCTGGATGACGGCCCCGGCCGCCTGGCTTCGGGCGAGCTCCGGCGCGACGATCTTGCCGACTGCTATGCCCGAATGGACCGAGAGCACGCGCACATGTCCGAGCCACGTATCGACTTCGATTTCGATGACCTGCACCGAGCTCGGGAGTCCGGCCCCGATGGCGATACCCGCGAACCGGCGCATCATCCAGCCGAACGCCGCCCCCAGGATGCCGACATCCTTCAGCGGCGAACGCACGCCCGGCGCCGTCTGCCGGCTGTCCTCGGCGCGCTCCGCCGACACGGAGATGTCGGGGGAAGCTGACAGCATCTCCCGCCAGGGCGCGTTCGAGCCCGGCGCGGCTCCGCGTCCCGCGTTCCGTTCGATTGCGGCCTTCAGTTTCCGGACGGCGATGAGCGTCGGGGGGACGATCGACGCGGTGGTCCGGCTGCCGCCCGACATCGGGCCTTCGGGCAAGTCCGAGTCGCCGATGCGGACCTCGATCTCGCTCGGATCAAGGCCAAATTCCCGCGCGACGGTGTTGGCCAGCACGGTCCGGCTGCCGGTGCCGATATCCTGGGTCGCCGTGCCGACAGCAAGCCGACCGCCCTTCACCGACAGCTCGACCTTGGTCCCAGGCTGCCAGATATAGAGCCAATACCCGGTCGCGACGCCGACGCCGCGCCTGAAGCGTCCCGTCTGGCGCGCCTTCCCGCGCGCGTCGCGCCAGACGGCAAGTCCGGACGCCCAGTCGTAGAGGCGCTGGCGATTGGGATCGGGATCCCAACGTTTGCGCAGCGCGATCGGGTCCGTGTCGAGGCGCAAGGCCGCCTCGTCCACCGCCTGTTCGAGCGCAAACGCCATTTGCGGACCGCCGGGGGCGCGAAAAGGCGCGCCGGGCGGCAGGTTGCTGACGACGTCGAAGTCGGCGAGCGCCTTCGCCTCGGCAGGATAGATGAGACGGGCGAGCGCCGCGATGGTGGAATTGACGCTGGCGCCGGTGTCTGCGTGCGCGGTCATCGAGAGCGCTTTCAGACCGCCCGCGCGCGACGCCAGGAGCGCAACCCTCATCTCCGCCGCCGGACGGTAGCCCGCGACCGAGAGTTCCTCATGCCGGTCGAATGCGACGCGAACCGGCGCCTTGGCCTCGCGCGCCAGCTCGATCGCGGCGATCGATTCGACGCCGACCGTGCCTTTCGAGCCGAAGCCGCCGCCGACGTGGTGAGCGACCACCGTGACCTGGTCGGGCGCAAGCTTCCAGCGTTTGGCGACCTGCTCCTTCAGGTGAAAGACCGCCTGGGTCGAGACGTGAAGCGTGAGGCGGCCGCCGTCGAAGCGCGCGACCGCGGCATGCGGCTCGAGGCAGGTGTGGGATTGGGCGCCGGTCCGGAACGTCCCTTCGATGAGGAGCGGATCGCGAGCCTCCCGCGCCGCCGCGACCCACGTTCTGACCTTCCTGGCGCCATGGGAAAAGGCAGCAGAAGGACCCCTGATATTCTGCTTCCAGGCCGTCGGCGCCCCGCCACCCCCCTCGGACACGTTGCCCGCCTTTTTTCTTTGCGAGCGCTCGAAAACGACCGGGGCGCCGGGACGGCGGGCGGCGTCCATCCCGACCACGGACGGCAGCGGCTCGCTAACGATTCGGATCGCGGCAAGGGCTCTGAGCGCCGTTTTGCGGTCGTTGGCTGCGACCGCCGCGATCGGCGCGCCGACATAACGGACGATGCGGTCGTCATCGATGAGAAGCACGGCCGCAGCGACGCCGGCGATTGCGCGGGCAGGCGCGAGGTCGACCTCAACGATGCGCGCGTGCGCGCTCGAGGAGCGCAGGATGACGCCCTCAAGCTGATTGTCGTGGCGAATATCGACCGTGTATTTTGCCGCGCCGGTCACTTTGTCCCGGGCTTCGACGCGGGGAGAAGCCGTCGCGTCGCCGTCGAACCGCCCGGAGCAGGCGAGCGCGACCGCCTCGAGAATGTTGTCGTAGGCGCCGCAACGGCAAAGATGCCCGGAGAGAGCCGCGCCGATCGCCTCCCGCGAGGGTCTCGCGCCGCCGTTCGCCTTGCGCCAATGCTCGCAGAACGCGACCGCCTCGACGACGAACCCCGGCGTGCAGAAGCCGCACTGCAGCGCGTCGAGCGCCATGAACGCCTTTTGCACCGGATGCAGCCGTCCAGCCGACAGACCCTCGACGGTCGTGACGGTCTTGCCGGCGACGAGGCGCGCGGGCATGAGACAACTAACCATGGGCTGCCCGTGGACCAGCACGGTGCAGGCCCCGCACACGCCCGATCCGCAGACGAGTTTCGTCCCGGTGAGCTTGGCGGAATCGCGAATGACGTCGACGAGGAGAGCGTCTACGTCTTCGGGGATGGCGCATTCCGCGTCATTCAAGCGAAAGCTGGACATCGCGGATCCTCCTGGAACGTCCCTGCCGGGGTTGCCGGCTCATACGATCGGATTCCGATACCGGATTGTCCTCTCCCGTCTGAAAGGCGATGATCGGCGAGGTTCGGCGGCATGTCCAGAGCGAGCGTTGAAATGTTTTGAGGTCGCGAATGCAAGGCTCCCTCATGAAGCCAGTCCTCGCGGCGGCTGCTCTAGCGCTGGCCGCTTCGGTCCCTGCCTTCTCCAGCCGGGCGGACGAGGCGACGCTCGGCTCGGCTGCAGCCTCCGCCGGCCGGTATTTCGGCGGCGCGCTCGATCCCGGCGCCTTCGACGAGCGGCCCTATCGCGAGCTCGCGGCGACGCAGCTGACCTGCGTCACGCCGGAGAACGCGATGAAATGGGGCCTCGTCGAGCCGCTGCGCGGCGAGTTCGACTGGAAGGGCGCGGATGCGCTGGTCGCCTTCGCCAAAGCCAACGGGCAAAAGATCCGGGGCCACACGCTCGTCTGGCACTCGCAGCTTCCGTTGTGGCTGATCAACGGGTCCTTTCGGCCGGACGAATTGAAAGACCTGATGGTCGCACACATCATGGAGGAGGCTGGCCGTTACAAGGGCGCGATCTACTCCTGGGACGTCGTCAACGAGCCTTTCACCGATGACGGCCAATGGCGTAGATCGATCTGGTACGACGCAATGGGGCCTGACTATGTCGCCATCGCGCTCAAGGCCGCCCGCGCCGCGGATCCCGCAGCCAAGCTTTACCTCAACGACTACAACGTCGAGACCTCAGGTCCGAAAATGCGGGCGCTCTACGATCTGGTCGCCTCGCTCAAACGCGCCGGCGCGCCGGTCGACGGCGTGGGCCTGCAATCGCATTTCGTCTCCGGAGCGGCCCCCAAGGACATTCAGTCGGTAATGGAAGAGTTCGCAGGCCTCGGGGTCGCCGTCGCCGTCACTGAACTCGACCTTCGCATTCGCCTGCCCGCCGACGACAAAGCGCTTGCGACGCAGGCCGCCGACTACGCGTCCGTCGTCCGCGCCTGCCGGGCGACGCCGCGCTGCGTCGGGGTCACGACCTGGGGCGTGACCGACGACCGTTCCTGGATTCCGTCTTTCTTTTCGGGCTATGGCGCGGCGCTGCCCTTCGACGAGGCCTACCGGCCGAAGCCAGCTGTGGCCGCGATAACTCAGGCCTGGATCGGGCCGCCCTGACGGAGATCACGCCTTGACCGCTCCAGCGGTCAGTCCGGCGACGATGTATCGCTGCGCCATGAGAAACATCAGGATCGCCGGCAGGATCGTCAGCGTGATGAAAGCGAGCACGAGCTGCCATTGGGTCGAATATTGCCCCTGATAGGCCATGAGGCCGAGCGTCCAAGGGTAGCGTGACTCGCTGTTGAACACGATCAGCGGCAGCAGATAGGCGTTCCAGCTTTCGACGAAGGAGATGATTGCGACCGTGGAGAGGATCGGGCCCGAGAGAGGCAGCGTGACATAGAAGAAAAAGCGGAAGTAGCCACATCCGTCCATCATCGCCGCATCCAGGAGTTCGCTTGGGAGCTGCTTGAACGCATTTCGCAGGAGGAGGACGCTCATCGCCAGCGAAAAGGCGACCTGGGGAAGGATCACGCCCCAATAGGTGTCAAGGAGGCCCAGGTCGCGGACCTTGATGAACAGCGGCGGAATGGCCGTCGCTAGCGGAAACAGGAGCCCAAGCTGGATGTAGCTTAAGAGAAAACGGTCGCCAAAGAAACGCAGGTGGGCGAAGGCGAAAGCGGCCATCGACGAGAGCGCGAGCGTGAGCGCGACGGTGAGGACCGCGATCAGGAGCGAATTGCCGAGCACCTGCCAATAGCGCGAGCCGGTCAGGATGTCCCAATAGTTCTTCCACACCCAGACGCGTGGCAGCGAGAATGGACGCGACTGCAGATCGCCGAGCTCCTTGAAGCCGCCCACCACCGTCGCAAGGATCGGCACGAGCACGATGCCCGCGAGCACGACGAGGGCGGCCAGAAGCGCGACGCTCGCCAGAGCGCCCGGGGGACGTCCCGAAGTTTCATGCGCCGCCGCCGCGGCGCCTTCGATTGCGATCGAGGTCTCAGTCATCGCGCATGAAGAGCCGGCGGTAGCCGAAGGCGAAAGTCACGCAGATGACGAACAGCACGAAGCCAACGGCGGAGCTGAAGCCAAAGCGCATCCGTGTGATGCCGAAATAATAGAGGTAGGAGACCATCGTGTTGGTCGTCTCGAACGGGCCGCCGCCCGTCAACGGCGGGATAAAGTCGAAGAGCTTCAGTGAGCCGATGACGGAGAAGAAGATCGCAAGCCGGATCATCGGGCCGAGCAGCGGCAAGGTGATGTGCCGGAATCGCTGGAACGCGCTCGCCCCGTCCATCTCGGCGGCCTCGAGCAGCGACCGGTCGATGCCCTGCAGGCCCGCGACGTACAGCATCGTGTAGAAGCCGAAGTACTTCCACAGGATGACGATCAGGATCGCGCTGAACGCCCAGGTCTTGTCGGCGAGCAGATAGTAGGGCGGGAGGCCGAGCGCATCGGTGACCACGCTCGACAATCCGTAGCCGCCGTCGAACATGAAATGCCAGATCAGGCCGGCGGCCACGTCGGCGAGGACATAGGGCAGGAAGAAGATCATCCGGAACCAGGCCGCGCCGGCGACGCGCCCGGCCACCATCAGCGCCACCGCGAGCGCAACCGGCTGCTGAACGAGGAGCGAGACGGCGATGACGAGGCCGTTGTTGATCAGCGACCGGTTGAAGGTCGCGTTGTTGAGCAGGTAGCCGTAGTTCTTCAGTCCAATGAATCTCTCGGGTCGGCCGTATCCGTCCCAGTTGAAAAAGCCGAACCAGGCGGCCTGGGCGATTGGCAACGCGACGAACACGGTGAAGAGGAGAAGCGCCGGCGGCAAGAAGATGACGACAATAGCCCATCCGTTGGCGGACATGCGCCGGGCGGGCTCGACAGACGTCGTTCCGGTCGCCGAGGCGGTTTCGATCACCGACAAGGAGCCATGCCTCGCGCTGTCGCTCGTGAAAGCCTACCCCGCCGCGGAGAGCGGCGGGGCTGGAGGCCAGATGTCAGCCGACCGCTACTGCTGCTCGGCCGCGTCCTGGATGGCCGCCGCCGCCTCCTCGGGTGTCTTGTCTCCAGCCACGACCGACACCGAGACGTCATTGATGACGCGACCGACGGCGGGGCCGAGGTCCTGGTCGAAGTAGTTCTGATGGTAGGTTGTCGCAGCGAGCAGGTCGGCCAGGCGCCGGAACAGCGGATCGGTGATCGCCTGCTCCGTGCCTTTGACGACAGGGATATACGCGCCCGTCTTCGCGGCCTCGAGGGCATATTTCTCCTGGCTGAAGAATTTGAGGAAGTCGACGGCCTCGGGCGGCGCGGTCTTCGTCACGAGCCAGCCGTTGATGCCGCCGAGCGTGTCGGTCGCCTTGCCTTTTCCGCCGGCCACGACCGGGAAGGTCAGGATGCCGATGTCCTCTTCCGGAAGACCTTTGCCGCTCGTGGAATTCGAGACCTGCATGGCAATCAGCCAATCGCCCATGAGATCCATCGCCGCCTTCCCATCGCCGAAAATGGCGGCCGACTCGGTGTGCTTGGTCGATAGATAGCCGGGCTGGAACGGCTCGAGCGCGCCGAGCTCGCGCAGGCGCTTGCCAGCCTCTACAAACGTCGCGTTCTTGAAGCCGCCGTTCTTTCCGGCCTTCGCGTCGGCCAGCGCGTTTTCGCCGCCGATACGCATGACGAGGTAGGAATAGTAGAAGTGCATCGGCCACTTCTCGCCCGCGCCGACCACGATCGGAGTGATCCCGGCGGCCTTGATCTTCTTCACCGCGCCGAGGAAGTCGTCCCAGCTCTTGATGTCCTCAGCCTTCACCCCGGCCTTCTCGAACAGCTTCTTGTTGTAGTAGAAAGCGACCATGCCAATCTGGAACGGCACGCCCACAGTCTCGGCGTCAACCTTGAAAGCGTCGACCGCAGCAGGCAGCATCGTGGATTGGACGGCGCCGACGTCGGCCGTAAGGTCTTTGAGGAAGCCGTCCTTGTTCTGCGTCTGCATCACGCCGCCGGCCCAGCTATAGAACAGCTCCGGCCGGTCGTTCGACTGCAGCATGGTCGGCAGTTTCGCCTTGAACGCCTCGTTCTCCAGAAATTTGAACTGGACGTTGACCCCTTTGTGCGCGGCATTGTAGTCGGCGGCGGCCTTGTTCCACACCGCGACCTGAGCCGCGTTTTCGCTGACGTGAAGAACGGTGATGTTAGTGTCTGCGAGGGCCGGCGCGGTCAGGGCCGCCAGACAGGCGGCGGCGATTGTGAATCTGCGAAAGCTCATGGGTCTCCTCCCTGGAGGGCGTGGGGCGCGGATGCTTTTCTTTTTGTGCGCGATGCAAATTAAATCTGTCCTGACTTTGCGGAGATGTCAAGACCAGCCGTCGTGCTGGGTCCCGGACGCCGCTTTCGCTCCTTGACACCCCCAATGAGGGGTGAAATTAATTCCGCGACCCAAAAAAAGTGCGTCGACGCGGAAGCCTCGAGACTGATGAAGACCGCCGACCCGGAACTGATGCGCGCGATCAACCGCTTCCATGTCATGGATGCGATCCGCCGCTTTGGTCCGGTCTCGCGGGTCGAGATTTCGCAATTCACCGAACTCAGCCCGACGACGGTCTCGGCGATCACTGCGGCCTTGCTCGACGATCGCCTCATCGTGCCGATGCAGGTCGGCGCCGTTCGTGACGGCGGCCGCGGCCGGCCGCGCGTCATGCTGAGGCTCAATCCGGACGCGGCCCATGTCGTGGGGGTGAAGCTCGCGCCCGACCAAATCACGGTGGCGGCGACGAACTTCTGCGCCGACGTCCTGCGCACGCTTGCGCTGCCAATCCGGATTGATCGTCAGACGGCGGCCGTGATCGCCGACCTTGTCGAGGATGGCGTGCGCCGCTGCGTCGCCGACGCCGATCTCGAAATGTCCGACATTTACGGCGTCTGCGTCGGGCTGCCGGGGGTGGTCGAGCGCGCCGGAGGCGTCTGCCGCCAGAGCCCGATATTCGGCGAGCGCGACGTGCCGTTCGGCGCGGATCTCGCCGAGCGGCTAGGGGTCCCCGCATCGATCGACAGCGACGTCAATCTCGTCGCCTTGGCCGAACATTGGTTCGGGCAGGCGCGTGGGCTCAACGACTTTCTCGTTGTCAGCGTCGACCGCAGCCTCGGGCTCGGCATCCTGCACAACGGCGAATTGTTCCGCGGCGCCAATGGCCTCGGCCCCGACTTCGGCGACCTCATGGTCGGGCCGCCGCGCAACGGCGGCGGGCGCCTCGCGGACGTCGCCTCGGAGGCTTCGGTGCTCGGCGAAGCAGAAGCGCTCATGCGCGGAGGCGAGCATGACGCGGCCCTTCGCGCCGGCCGCGGCATGGCGCTCCTGCTTCAGCGGGCGGCCGACGGCGACCAGCGCTGCATAGGCTTGCTCGCGGCAGCCGGCAAAGCGTTGGGCTTCGCCATCGCCAATCTCATCACTCTGTTCGCACCGCCGAAAGTGATCATCTCCGGTCGCACCATGACCGCGAGCGAACATTTCATCGGGCCGCTGCGCGAGACGGTGGCCGCGCTCTTGCCGCCGAGCCTCGCCGACGTCGCCGACATCGTCGTGCGGGAATGGACCGACGACATCTGGGTGCGGGGCGCGGCGGCGATGACGCTGCGCGATCTCTATGGCGCCCCCTGGGGCACCACGGGTCCCGCGCCCATTCGCGAGCCGCTGGCCTGGATCGCGGGAGATTCATGATGGAAAGGGTCAGAATCGGCCTCATCGGGTGTGGCAACATCAGCTCCGCCTACCTGACCGCCGCGAGAAAGTTCCCTATCCTCGACATCGTCGCCTTGTCCGACGCCAATCCCGCGGCGGCGGAGGCGCGCGCGCTCGAATTCGGTCTCCCCGCGCGCTCCGTCGATACCGTGCTCTCGGATCCGTCCATCGAGATCATTCTCAATCTCACGGTCCCGAAGGCGCATGTCGAGGTCGGCCTGAAGGCGATCGCCGCCGGCAAGCATGTGTACTCGGAAAAGCCGCTCGGCGTCGCGCTCGCCGAAGCGCGCAGGCTCATCGACCGGGCGGCGGCCAGAGTCCTGCGCGTTGGCTGCGCGCCCGACACGTTCCTGGGCGGCGCGCAGCAGACCGCCCGCCAATGCGTCGACGAGGGGCTCATCGGCCGGCTGATCGGGGGCGCGGCATTCTTCATGTGTCCGGGCCACGAGCGCTGGCACCCCAATCCCGGCTTCTACTATCTCGCCGGGGGCGGCCCGATGCTCGACATGGGTCCCTACTATGTCACCGCGCTCGTCAATCTGCTCGGTCGCGTGGAGAGCGTCAGCGGCGTGGCGACGCGCACGAGGCCGGAGCGCGTCATCACCAGCAAGCCGCTTGCGGGAACGCGCATTCCGGTCGAGGTCGCGACCCACGTCACGGGGACGCTTCTGTTCGCCAGCGGCGCGGCGGTCTCGATGACGATGAGCTTCGACGTGCCGAGGCACAAGCATGCGCCGATCGAGCTCTACGGCGAGACCGGCTCGCTGATCGTTCCGGATCCGAATTATTTCGGCGGCAGGATCGAATTCGCCGACGCCGCCGAGGACTGGCGCGAGATCGAGACCCGGCACGCCTATGCCGACGGCAACTACCGCATTCTCGGCGTGGCCGACATGGCGCATGCGATCCGCGGCGGCCGGCGGCATCGCGCGAGCGGCGCGCTGGCGCTGCATGTGCTCGAAGTGATGGAGGCGTTCGAGACCTCGTCCGACGCCGGCAAGTCGGTCGCCATTTCGACCCGCCCCGAGCGGCCGGCGCCGATGCCCGCTTCGCTCGCGGTCGGCGAGCTCGACTGAGGCCGATTGAAGAGGCGCCAGGGCGAGGAAAAAGGAGAACGGGACGATGCGGGAAGCGCTCATTGTCTGGGGCGGCTGGAGCGGCCATGAGCCGGAAGCCGGCGCGCATATCGTCGCGGGCATGCTGAAGAAGTACGATTTCGAGGTTTATATCGAGAACACCACCGAGGCGTTCGCCGATCCCGCGATCGCGGACATGAGCCTCATCGTGCCGATCGTCACGATGTCGAAGATCGAAAAGGAAGAGGTCGAGAACCTGACCGCCGCGGTGCGAGGCGGGGTCGGACTCGCCGGATATCATGGCTGCATGTGCGACGCTTTCCGCGAGAGCGTCGAGTACCAGTTCATGTGCGGCGGGCAGTGGGTCGCCCATCCGGGCAACATCATCGACTACCGCGTCGACATCGTGAGGCCCGACGACCCGATCACGAAGGGCCTGTCTGGTTTCAACTACCGTTCCGAGCAATATTACATGCACGTCGATCCTTCGAACGAGGTGCTGGCGACGACGACCTTTTCCGGCGAGCACGCGCCCTGGACCAAAGGCGTCGTAATGCCTGTCGTCTGGAAGCGCAGGCATGGCGCGGGCCGGGTCTTCTACAGTTCGCTCGGCCATGTCGTGGCCGAATTCGAAGTGCCGGAGATGCGGACGATTCTCGAACGCGGCCTGCTCTGGGCCGCGCGGTAAGCGCTTGCGGCTCAGCGCCGGCGCCGGCCGGCGGACATCGTAACCGACCGGCCCAAAGGCGCCTTGATGACGACGATCCGCAACCCGATTTTGCGCGGCTTCAACCCGGATCCCTCGATCTGCCGCGTCGGCGAGGACTATTACATCGCCACCTCCACCTTCGAATGGTATCCGGGCGTGCAAATCCATCACTCGCGCGATCTCGCGAACTGGCGGCTCGTCCGAAGGCCGCTCGATCGCGCCTCGCAGCTTGACCTGCGCGGCGACCCCGATTCGGGGGGCGTGTGGGCGCCCTGCCTTTCCCATGCCGATGGCCGGTTCTGGCTCGTCTACACCGAAGTCAAGCGGCTGGACGGCAGTTTCAAGGACGCGCACAACTATCTCGTCACCGCGCCTTCGATCGAGGGCCCATGGTCGGATCGCGTCTATCTCAATTCGAGCGGCTTCGATCCGTCGCTCTTTCACGACGACGACGGACACAAGTGGCTCGTCAACATGGTCTGGAGTTATCGCGCCGACGTGGGCGGCGGCCTCAAACATCCGGCTTTTGCCGGCATCCTCTTGCAGGAGTGGGACGCCGCTTCCGGCAAGCTGATCGGGCGCCCAAAGAAGATCTTTGCGGGAAGCGCGCATGGCCTCGTCGAAGGCCCGCATCTCTTCAAGCGCAACGGCTGGTATTACCTGACGACCGCCGAGGGCGGCACGGGCTATGACCATGCGGTGACGATGGCCCGCTCCCGCCGGATCGACGGGCCTTACGAACTGCATCCGGACATTCATCTCCTGACATCCAAGGACGCGCCCGACGCGGTTCTCCAGCGCGCCGGACACGGACAGATCCTCGAAACGCCGGACGGTTGCGTCTATCACACGCATCTCTGTTCGCGGCCGCTCGCGGGCCTTAAGCGCTCGCCGCTCGGGCGCGAGACAGCGATCCAGCAATGCGTCTGGCGCGACGACGGCTGGCTCTATCTCGTTGGCGGCGGTCAGGTTCCGGCGGTCGAGGTCGCTTCGCCGTTCGAAACCCGAGCGGAACCTGCGTCTCGCCCGAGGCGCGCCGCCTTCTCGCCGGACGGCCTGCCGCCCGAATTCCAATGGCTGAGGACGCCTCACCCCGACCGGATTTTTCGCTCTCCGCGCGTCCGGGCTGGCTCCGTCTCGTCGGCCGCGAATCGATCGGGTCCTGGTTCGAGCAGGCGCTGGTGGCGCGCCGGCAGGAGCATTTCGACTACCGCGCCGAAACGGAGCTCGATTTTGATCCTTGGACGTTTCAGCAGGCGGCCGGCCTGGCCGCGTATTACAACCGCTATAAGTTCCATTGCCTTGCGGTCACATGGGACGAGAGGGCAGGGCGCGCGCTGACGATCCTGAGCTGCGAAGGCGACTATCCCGAGGGCCGCCTGAGCTTCCCGCTGCATTCGCCGGTCGCGCTCGGCGCAGACGGTCCCGTTCGGCTTGCCGTGACGGTCGATCACGCAAAACTTCAGTTCGCTTACGCCTCTGGCGGCGCGTGGCGCGACGCAGGACCGCCGCTCGACGCCTCGAGCCTGTCGGACGAAGCCGGAGGCGGCGAGCACCGCTCGTTCACCGGCGCTTTCATCGGCATGGTCGCGTTCGACGTCTCGGGCGCCGAAATCGGCGCCGACTTCCGCTATTTCGACTATGAGGCGCGGGATGCGGGCGCGGGTGGAGACTCTTAAGGCGGCAGACCGGACGTCCGTGCCGGCGGCGGGGTGGGTCGAAGCGATGGCGATCGCGGCGCGACGTCCGCGATCGGTTCTTCGACAATTCATTTCGTTAGCTGCGGCGGAGCAGTACGCGATCGAAGAAGACAGCAAGCTCATCCTCGGCGTCAAGCGGGAGGACATGCGCAACATACTGATCGGGGCGCACAACCACGATGCCGCCCTGGTCGCGATCGATGCCGCGAATCGAGAAAATATCCCGGCCATCCCTGAGATCCGCACAGAACATCTTTTCGTAGTCGCATAGATCGTAACAGCCTTTCCGGGGAAGAAGGAACGCGGGCATCTCTTCGAGCCTGAGTTCGCGATGGCCCTGTTGGAATAGGGCCCTCACGTCGATGACCGAGTCGACGTCAGCGCTGGGCGGTGTGTGGCGCTTCACCGGAGAATCGGGCGCGCTCGCCAGGAAATCGCACAACGCCCGCACCCGCGACCCCGCTGAGGCAGGACTCTCCCTGTCAGCGAATACGAACAGACGCCATCGGCCGTCGGCCTTGACCGCGTGGCCGAGGTGAACGGGCTTCGCGTCAGCGAGCCTTATGGCCGGCGCTGAGTGGAACCGCATGCCGACGATAAAGCCTTTTGCGAGTTTCTGATGCTTCGGCTCCGCCGTGAGGATCGACGGCCGATAGCGGGTTTCCGTCCCCGCCGTGTAGCGACCCTTCCGTTCGAAATATTTCTGGAACTCTGCCGGGTCGACTCCGTCCCCCTCCATGTCGCCCGCGGCCTTAGGCTTCGCGCTGAACATGGTCGCCCATTCGCGGTCGAAGTCGATCAGGTCTTGCGCGATCGCGCGGCGCTCGGCGGAATAGGTGTAAAGCAAGCTCGCCGGGGATCGCCCGGTCAGCACGGAGATGAGCTTCCACCCGAGGTTGAAAGCGTCCTGCATCGAGACGTTCATTCCCTGGCCTGCCTTCGGACTATGGGTGTGGCAGGCGTCACCGGCGATGAACACATGCGGATCGCGCTCCGTCTTTCCGTCGTCATAGGAATCGCAGATCCTTTGCCCGATCTCATAGGCTGACCACCAAGCGACCTCTTTCACTTCGAGCGTATAGGGATGCAGGATGCGTTGGGCGGTCGCGATCAACTGCTCGAGTGTGATCTTGCGATTCGCAAGGCGCTCATTGTGGTCGAGTTTCTCGAGTTCGACGTAGATGCGGACAAGGTAGCCTCCCTCGCGCGGAATGACGAGGACGCTTCCCTGATCGGCCGAGAGAACCGTCGCCTTGAGGCGGATGTCGGGGAAGTCGGTGACGGCGAGCACGTCCATGACGCCCCAGGCCTGATTGGCCGAATCGCCCTTGAGCGTATAGCCGAGCGTCTCACGCACCCCGCTGCGCGCCCCGTCGCAACCGACGACATAACGGGCCCTTAGAGTCTCGATCCGGCCCTCGTGTCCCTCGTCCGTCCGCTCGAGCCTCACGGTGACTGGACGGTCGCCGGCGTCTGCGACCGTAACATCAAGAATCCGACGCGAATAATATGGCTCGAGGCGCGACGGCGAATTGCGCATCGCGTCGAGATAGAAGTCATGGATCCGCGCCTGATTGAGGATCACATGAGGAAATTCGGAGAGCCCGTCCTCGGTGTCCTGTATGCGGCCATTGCGAACGATGTTTCCGGGATTGGAATCGTCGGGCTTCCAGAACGTCACCTCGTTGACCCAATAGGATTCCTTGAGAACCCGGTCCACAAAGCCGAAAGCCTCGAACATTTCCATCGTCCGGCAGGCGACGCCGTCCGCCTGTCCGAGCATCAGCCGTCCGGGCTTCTGATCGATGATGGCGGTCTTGATCTCGGGGAAGGCGGCGAGCTGCGCCGCGAGCGTGAGGCCCGTCGGACCGCAGCCGACGATCAGCACGTCCGCCTCTTCAGGCACCGCTTCCGAGCGGGGCCCCGGCGTGTGGGCCTCGAATATCCGAGGGTCGCCGGGGCGAAAGCCGTTGAGATGGAATTGCATCGATCGTTCCTCCGTCATGTGCGTATCTATACGCAGATGTATGCGGCCGCACGATCGACGGCTTGCCGCGAGCTTATTCCATACGGATTGTCAAGCCGTTCGCTGAGCCCGGCGCTGCGATCCATTGTACGCCCAGGACGGCGGGACAGCGGGCCGCCACGGAACCGCGCGGCCTTGAGCCCGCTCGATCCTACGCCTGGCGCGCCGAACCGCGGGCTTGCCCCGCATCAGCAGCGAAGCCCGGCGCAGCGCGCGCATTTGAGTACGGCCTCTATGCAGTCGAAGGACTTGAGCGCGCCGGCTGCAACGCTCGCGACGAATTGCCGGAAGACGCGGCCCGGGGCATGCGGAACCGGACAACGCCGCCTCGGTGAAGAGGGACATGCCGTCGTCCCCTGAAGCGTCACAACGATACGCTCCATGTCCGGCGTCAAAACGCCGGACCGGCGCATGTCCGTGACGCGCTGGGCGACACGAGCGCGGACTAAGAAATAATCTTGGACAGATTGATTGAGTGGAGCGAATCCAGAGCCATCTCCCACCGCCCCTCGGCGCACAGACCGCTTATTCCCGCATCTTCGTAGGCCGCGACCAGCGACTCGCGACATTCCTTGATCACCGCTTCCGCAACCTTCCGCGCAAATTCATCGCATCTCACGCAGTTCAAATCCTGGCCTAGCCGGCTTGCGCGCCCTTCCTCGGTTCTAACCCAAGGACGCTCCTTCCACGGAGGATCATCGCGGACGTGCTGCCCATGTCCACACTCAAGTTCGGCGACCCAGTGACTTTCAGCGTCGAGATGGTAGCCGACGATCTTTCGCTTCATGTCAACATCATACCATGGGCGAAGGGGCCAAGTCCTGTTTCTGATCGCGGCGATCTCCTCAGGCTTGCCGAGCCGGCCCATCGGGGGAGCGGACTGCCGGCCACGCCATTCGGCCACGCGGGATTTTTCTTGCACGAAGGCAGAGCACCGCTATACTCATGACGGCTTGGCCTTCATCCGGCGATTTAGGATTGAGCCGCGTCGCTGCTTGATGTCATTTAGACTATTTTGTTCTTTTCCAAAACTCCGCCAAGCTTTTCGAACGGAGGTGAGTATGACCGATCAGCACAAGATTACTTTGCCGAGCGGCTTTGCATTCGACCAGGCGGCCGCCAACGCGCATGTGATGGAGCCGACGCACACGCGTGGGGTCGTCAGTTCCCGCGGGCTTGAAGAGGGGATCGCCAAGTTCAAGCCGCGACCGAAGCCGGCCGGCGTCACGCTCGGGTTCGATACCGATAAGTTCGTCTCCGCCCTCAACGCCGCGCTCGCGCCGAGCACGAACGGCTACGTGATGCAGCTTCGGCAGCACGGCCAGCCCATCGCCGCCGCCCAGATAAACTGGGCCAAACGACCTGCCGACGGGTCCGAAGGCTGGGCCGAGACGGTTCGCATGCATATCGCCAGTTGCAGCAAGCTGATTACTGCAATTGCAATGACGCGGACGCTTGCCGCCAACAACTTGCCGCCGTCAACAAAGATTATCGGCTTCCTTCCTTCGTATTGGGCCAAAGGACCGAATATCGACAAAATCACCTTCGCCGAGCTGATGACCCATACCTCCGGCTTCCGCGTCTCCGGATCCGATACTTTCTACACGATCATGAAGCAGACGGTCGCCAACGGCGTCACCGCCTCCAATATCGGCACGTATTCGTATCAGAACATGAACTTCAGCCTCTGCCGGATCCTGCTGCCCGTCATGAACGGGACAATTCCGGCTGGAACAACGTTCCCTCCGGCTGTTCAGGATCAGGATTGGGACTTCGCCACCATCAGCGCCTATGCCGACTATGTCGCGCAACACCTCTTTCAGCCTGCGCAGGTGTCAGGTCCGACCTTTACGCATCCGAACCCGGACGCGCTCGCCTACGCCTTCCCGCCCGGCGCCGGATGGAACTCCGGCGATCTGACCGCCGATTGCGGCGGCACGAGCTGGCACATGTCGGTGGACGAGCTTCTCGATGTCATGGGCGCCTTTCGCCGGCAGGGCGCGATCATGTCGCCTGCCGCCGCGCAGACCATGCTCGACGACAGCTTCGGGATCGACCTGACCGAGTCGACCAGCCTGGGGACCCTCTACAACAAGAACGGGCTTTGGCAATCCGGCGCCGCCCAGACGGAGCAGAGCTTGGCTTATTTTCTGCCTCGCGACATGGAATTGGTCGTGTTCGCCAATTCCCCGATCGGCAGTCCGGCCCAATTCTTTCGCGACGTCGTTACGAACATTTACCTCGACAGCATCGACCCCGAGATCCCCGTTGGGGGATGGATCGCCCGTCACGGCCTGACCGCCGA
This sequence comes from Hyphomicrobiales bacterium, assembly GCA_019237205.1. GTDB lineage: Bacteria > Pseudomonadota > Alphaproteobacteria > Rhizobiales > Beijerinckiaceae > Roseiarcus. The sequence goes on along the minus strand of JAFAHO010000414.1, from coordinate 2,675 downwards.
GCAGTATCAAATGGCCTTCAACGACTATGTCGGCAACCACGGCATGCAGCTCATGGACGTGAGCGGCTATGGAACCGCCGCGCCGCTTTATGCGGCGCTATGGGTCAAGACAGCGGCCCCGCCAGCGTGGCAGGCCCGCCACGGCCTGACCCCCGCGCAGTACCAGACGACGTTCGACCAGTTGACCGCGGAGGGCTACCATCCCGTCCTCGTCAACGGCTATGCGACCGCGGCAGGTCCTCGATTTGCCTGCATCTTCGAGCAGGGTTCGACCGGGGCTTGGGTCGCCCGTCACGGGCTCACGGCCGCGCAATATCAAGCCGCGTTCAACGAGTTCACGAGTCAGGGCTACGCGCTCGACTGGGTCAGCGGCTACTACGACGGCTCCCAAGACCTCTATGCGGCGATCTGGCGCAAGGACCCCGCGGCGCCCGCCTGGGAGGCGCGTCATGGATTGACGTCCGCTCAGTATCAGGCGTTCTTCAATCAAGTGACCGGTCAAGGATATAAGCCCGTGGTGGTTTGCGGCTACGGCGACGGCGCACAGGACCTCTACGCGGCAATCTTTCGCAAAATTCCGGGCGCGCCTGCCTGGCAGGCCCGCCATGGGCTAACCCCGGCTCAATATCAGACGACCTTCGACCAGCTCGTTGGCGAGGGCTACCGGCTGGAGTTGGTCAGCGGCTACAGCGCTGGCGGGCAGGATCGATTCGCGGCCATCTGGACGAAATAGCCTGGTCGCGACGTGCAAGCCCGCGCGCGGCGTTCTGGGTTGACCCCAGATCGAGGCGCGCAAGGAGAACCGCGAAGACGTCGCGGGCGCGGCTTGGGAGCGGTCAGATATGCGAGCCTCGCATGACGCGCTTCGATGGAGTTGGCGCCTCGGTTCCGGTGTTCTCGCCCTCGTTAGGGGCGAGTTATCGCCCTGTTGCGGCCCTGTTGTCGCCGCTGCTCTGCGCCGCCTTGTTTTGGACCAAGCCATTGGATTTTCGATTGAAACAGACCAGGAGCGCAAGGTTCGGCCTCACTAGTGTCTGTAGCAGTTCCCCCTGCTAGCAGGAACGCCATGCTCGGCCCGGATAGGCTCGGTCGAATTCCAGCCATGCGTCTGGCGCGTGACCTGCGGTCGCGGATTCTCGGCGCCGGGTCGAACCTGTCCATCTTGCGCGGCTGCGCCGAGCGGGCCGCGCCGTCGACGCTACAGCGCGAAGCCGCCGTCGACGAGATAGGCCTGGCCGGTCGCGAACGTGCTTTCGTCGGAGGCGAGATAGATCGCAATCGCGGCGATCTCCTCAGGCTTGCCGAGCCGGCCCATCGGCTGGCGGTCGACGAAGGCTTGGCGCGCCGCCTCCAACGATTGGCCGCTCGAGGCGCTCAAGGCCGCGATCCGGCCATCGAGCGAGGGGCTCTCGATCGTGCCGGGGCAAATGGCGTTGCAGCGCACGCCCTTGCGGATGTAGTCGGCCGCGACCGCCTTGGTGAGCCCGATCACCGCGGCCTTGGACGCGCCGTAGACATAGCGGTTCGGGATGCCGCGCACCGAGGACGCCCCCGAGGCGATGTTGACGATCGCTCCACGGCCCTTCTCCAGCATCCCCGGCAGAAAGGCGCGGATCGTGCGGTGCATCGACTTGACGTTGAGGTCGAAGGAGAAGTCCCAGTCCTCGTCCGAGCAGTCGAGCGCGGTCCCGTGATGGACGAAGCCAGCGCAGTTGAAGAGGACGTCGATCGGGCCGAGGTCGCGCGCGAGCGCCGTCACCGCCTCGGTCGATCGCACGTCGAGCTCGCGCCGGTCGGCGTCGAGTCCGGCGAGGCCCTCGACATTGATGTCGGTCGCGACCACCCGCGCCCCCTCTTGCGCGAAGGCCTCCGCCGTCGCCCGGCCGATGCCTGCCGCCGCCGCCGTCAGCACCGCGACCTTGCCCGCCAATCGTTCCGCCATCTCAAAACGCTCCTCCGCGTGCCTCGTCCGGCGCTCCTCGCGGCGCCGATGAGACGTTCTAGGCGACAACGCGTCGTGATCCTAGCCGGGGCGGCCTCGCGCCGCCCGAGCGAGCCTCGGGCGCAGAAAAACACTGTCGGCCGAGATATTGCCAAAGCCGCCGAAATCGGCATACACAGCTGCGCCGATCGAAAGGCCCCCGGCCGGCTCGATCGCGACGCCGCAATAGCTCAGCTGGTAGAGCACCTCATTCGTAATGAGGGGGTCGGGGGTTCGAATCCCTCTTGCGGCACCATTGCAATCAAAGGCTTGGGCGACAAAGACACCGAGCGTCGCGACGACGGGCTAACCCAGGGGCTAACGGCAGGCCCGACTCGGTCCTCCCCAGGCGCTCGCTTCGCGCTCGCTTCGCCTCGCACACCCCTTCGTCGAGTCCCAGAGTAGGTCCGCCGGTTTTTGCGCCGCCCCGCACACTGACGCACGCGGCATTCATGCCGGCCTCGTGGAAACACGCCAAGGCAAGCCAGACTGTCGCAGAACCGTCATGCACGCTTCGAAGGGCCGGCTTTTAAGAGCCGATCGAATATCTAGCCCGGCGCGCCTGGCCTTAAAGCTCGCGGCGCCGGCCCGACCGCGTAGTCCGGCCGGAATCTCGGCTCGAGCGCGATGGCGCGGAGGACGCGGCTGATGAAGCCGACGCCGATCTCGTCTTGCCGATGCTTTTCCAGCTCCG
>JAFAHO010000133.1 GCA_019237205.1 Hyphomicrobiales bacterium | reverse complement strand
ATGCGCATTTGTCACATCGGCGAGGGGACCTTAAAGGTATGCAACGCGAATTCAAGGGAGGAAACGATGTCTCATAAGCCTGAAACGCTGGCGCTTCATGCAGGCTGGCGCGCCGATCCGGCTACGGGCGCCGTCGCGGTGCCGATCTACCAGACGACCTCGTACCAGTTCCAAAGCGCTGAACACGCGGCCAACCTGTTTGCGCTGAAAGAGCTCGGCAATATCTACACGCGCATCATGAACCCGACGAACGACGTGCTGGAGAAGCGGGTCGCGGCGCTCGACGGAGGAGTCGCGGCGCTGGCGCTCGCGAGCGGGCAGGCGGCCACAGCGTTCGCAGTGCAGAATCTCGCCCGCGCGGGCGACAACATCGTTTCCTCGACCGACCTTTACGGGGGCACCTGGAACCAGTTCGCCAACACGCTGAAGGACCAGGGGATCGAGGTTCGCTTCGTCGATCCGGAGGATCCGGAGAACTTCCGCAGGGCGACCGACGCGCGCACCCGCGCCTACTATGCCGAGACGCTGCCTAATCCGAAGCTGATCGCGTTCCCGATCGGCGAGGTGGCTGCGATCGGCCGTCCGCTGGGCATTCCGCTGATCATGGACAACACCGCCGCGCCCATCATTACGCGGCCTTTCGACCACGGCGCCGCAGTGATCGTCTATTCCACGACCAAATATCTCGGCGGCCACGGCAACTCGATCGGCGGACTCCTCGTCGACAGCGGAAATTTCCCCTGGGAGGAGCACGCTGAGCGCCAGCCCGCGCTCAACACCCCCGACCCGAGCTATCACGGCGCAATTTGGAGCGAAGCGGTGAAGCCTTTGGGGCCGATCGCCTACATCCTCAAGGCGCGCACGACGCTGCTCCGCGATCTCGGCTCGTGCATGTCGCCGTTCAACGCGTTCCTCACCCTGCAGGGCGTCGAGACGGTGGCGCTGCGGATGGAGCGCCATTGCGCCAACACCTCCGCGGTGGCGGCCTGGCTCGCCAAGCGGCCCGAGATAACCAAAGTGTTCCATCCCTCGCAGCAGGCGGGAGTCGGCAAGCAGCGCGCGGAAAAATACCTGCGCGGCGGACAAGGCGGCCTTGTCGGCTTCGAGCTCAGGGGCGGACGCGAAGCGGGACCCAAGTTCATCGACGCGCTGAAGCTCTTCTATCATGTCGCCAACATCGGCGACGCGCGCTCGCTCGTCATCCACCCAGCGACGACGACCCACTCGCAACTCTCGCCTACGGAGCAGCTCGCGACCGGCGTGACGGAGGGCTACGTGCGCCTGTCGATCGGAATCGAGCACATCGACGACATCCTCGCCGACCTCGACCAGGCGCTGAAGACTGCGGGGTGAGGCGGGGGCGCGCCGAACTCAGTTTGTGAATAGCTGTGCGCGATGGCCCGGCCATTCGTTGAATGCCCAGCTACCGCTGCGCGTGGCCGCCCGCTTCGGCGGCCGCGCTCGCGGCTCGATCAATCAGATCCTCCCAGGCCGTGTCCGAGCCCGGGACGACCGAGTTCAGCCGGGCCGCGTACGCGGCCTGGGCGTAGGCGGATTCCGCATCGGCCCAAAACTTCGCCGCGGCCAAGGCGTCCGCCATCTGCTGATGGTCGTAGTAGGAGCCGATGAGCCGATCGCGCGCTTCCGGCTTCATCGCGAGCCTGCCCCAGAGGCCGAGCGCCTCGCGGTAGAGCGTGAGCTGATCATTCGCTCCGACATGATCGCCGAGCTCTTTCGCCGCGTGCGCGTATTTGGCTTGCCACTTGTCGTTGCCCTTGTCGATCCCGGCGACTTCCTTGCGATTGACATACTCGCTGCGCAGGGTCGCGCGCGCCTCGCTCGTCATGTTCAACCGCTCGAAGGCGTTCGCCAGCTTCTGGTAATCCGCCGACAGCCAATCGCGGTAGCGCGGCGCACGCGGATCGTTTTCGACGATCTCCTCCTGCAACTTGACGCCCTGATTGTAGGCCGCGAGCGCCTCGATCAAGGCGTGCTTCGCCATCCAGAGGTCGCCGAGCCGGTAGTAGGTCGCCGCGAGATTCGATTTGAACGTCTCGTCGTCCCGATTGCTGTCGGCGAGGGCCGTCTGGTCGACGAGCGCGTCGCTGAAGGCGGCGTAGGCCCTGTCCCACGCTCCGATCAAAGTGTATTCGAGGCCCGACCTGAAGTTGGCCCAGCCGCGGTCCCGCAGCGCGTCCTTGTCGTTCGGGCGCCTGCGCAGCATGTTCTCGCTGAGCGCGAGCGTCGTGGCGTATTCCTGAAGGGCGGCGTCGCGCGTCAACGGCTGATCGACGTCGCGATAGAGGTCACCGAGCTTCAGATGCTCCTTGGCCAGATCGTCGACCGGCCTTTCGCTATTGTCGAGCGACCGCATCGCCAGCGCCGTCGACAGCGCCTCGCTATAGTTCGCAAAGGCGTCCGAGATCTTGTCGGGCGTGTACGGCCATGTCATACGCGCATCGCCAATCCGGGTGAGACTGTCGAACTTCTGCTGCAGGGCCTCGGCGTCGTTCGGATCGCGGAAGACGATGTTTTCGGCGAGGTCTCTCGCCGCGGTCGCCTGCGTTAATGCCTCGTCCGGTTTCTCGGAATTGGTCAAGAGGTCGGCCTTGACGTTGAGGAACTCGACCCGCAATTTGTTCGCTTCGGGCGTCTGCGCCGATCCGCGTAGTTTGCTGACGAAGGCCTCGATCGTCTGGACGAGGCTTCGCGAGCTCGCCTCGGTGATCCTCCCCTTGATGTATTCGTCGCGAAACTGATCAAGGAGATTCTGCGCCGCGGTCATCTCGCCTTGGCTCGCCGCTTCCTCTTGACGCACTCTCGCTTCGTAGGCCTGCTGGCCGAACAGCGTGACTGTCAATCCTCCGCACGCAACGATCGCTGCGCCGCCGATGAGTCGATTGCGCTTCCGTTTTCGCTGCGCCTCCATCGACTGGCGTTTGGCGGCGATGTTATCGTCGATCAGCTTTCGGACCGCATAGAATTTCCCGCCGTACCGCTCGGCCCAGGCCGGCGTGCGCGGCAGGCTGTCCCACCAGCGCTTGGTGTCCTCGGGATCGGTCAGGGTGGCCTTTTCGCCGCCGGCTTCGTCGCCCAAGAGCGAAACCAGCGTGCGGTAGCGTTGACCGTCCGCCTGCTCCAGCGCGAGCCAACCCCTCGCGGCGCGACCCGATCGGCCCGTTGTTGACGGGCAGTCACCCGCGATCGCCTTCCATCGGCGCAGCAGCGCCTCATGACCGATGTCGACCCGGTCGTCCGCGGCGAGCGACGGCGACGTCGACGGCGGGGGCACCAGAAATGAACAGGTCGGCGCCCGAAACTCATCGAGCACATCGCGCAAATCCTGCTCGCCCGCGCCGGTCTCGGCCAAGAGCTGGTCGAAGCGCAGCGCGCGGCGGACTGCGCGGCCCTCGCGGTCGAGTTCAGACAGCGCGCGGAACGCTTGCTCAACCGCCGTTTTCTTTCCAGCGCATTCCTGCAGCGCCTCATCGGCATGGCGAGACAGGGCCTCGGCCATGCGCCCGGTCTCGTCGTAGGTCTGTCGGGTCAGACGTCGCGGGCCGGTCAGGTTCATCGCGCTCGCCTGATCCCACAACCGCATGAGACAGTGCTGCAGCACCGGAAGCTGGTCCAGCTCGTCGCCGCAATCGTTGATCAGCCGCTCGACGAGTTCGGGCTCGATGATCGCGCCGGCCTTTTCGACCGGTTTGTGGATCGCGTCCTCGAGCTGGCTGCGCGTCAGGTTCGGCACGAGATATTGCGTGGCGCTCACTGCCTCCGACAGCCCGTGGAAAAATGCGCAATCGCCAATGAAGTCCGACCGCATGGTGATGAGCACGCGCACATTCTCGAGTCTACGACGATCGGCGTCGAGTAAGATCTGCACAAACTGCGTCGCTTCCTCGCGCGCTTGCGTCTCTCCAATTCCCGCGCGGCGCTGGCCGAGGCCGGCGAGGCCGAAGCGAAACAGTTCCTCGAACTGGTCAATGATCAGCAGCAGAGTCCTGCCATTGAGACCCTCCGCTTCAGCGAGCGCCTCACCGAGGCTGAAGCTCGATTGACGCAACCGATACTCGACGCGGTCGCAGCGCCGGGCCAATTCGTCGGCGCTGTTAGTCCCGGAAAGGCGCGCAAGCGCCTTGGCAAGGCGTGACAGCGGAGAGGCTCCCGGGCGCATGTCGAGACAGACCCAGTGCGGTCCGCCTGGGTCCTCGCCTTCCTCAGCGAGCAACCGACATAAGCCGGCGAGGACCAAGGAAGATTTTCCGCTGCCCGAACTTCCGATGACAGCGATGAACCGTCCGTGCTCGACCAGCCGATAGAGCGCAAAAGTCTGACTCTGACGGCCGAAGAAATAATCACGATCAGCATAGGCGAAGGGCCGCAGGCCAGGAAAGGGCCGCTCCGCCGACAGCGTGGACTCGTCGCCTTCACCCGCAACCGGCGAAATACCGGAGAGCGCGGGCGGCGTCGGCCCGACGACGACGTTCATGGGCCCGGGCCAGACGAGTGCGGAGCGAGGTCGGCGAGCAGTTCGGGCGTCGGCGACCCTTTGTCCACCAGATCGAGGACCTTGTCGAATTGACCGTCCTGAAACAAAATTCGCATGAATTGCGCTCTTTTGTGCGGGACCGGCGGCGGCCCGGCGATCAGACTTCGGCAAGCGAATTGCTGTTTGCGCCCGAGCGTCTCCCAGTTTTTCAGCTTGTCGGCTTCCGACCTTACCCAGACTTCCGAGGCGTTCGCCCAGCACAGGGCGACGGCGCCGCATTTGACAAGAAGATCGTCGTTGTAACGTCGCGTTTCGGCGTCCGACCCGGCAGCCGGCACCTGGATTTTCAGCGGGCTTTCGCGAAGCGCCTCAACGACCGCGCCCGCGTACTCTTCATCGTTGCCATGGTAGGAAAAAAAGACCTCGAGCTTGCCGTCCGCGGGCGCGTTCGCGTTCCGCTTCGGAGCTGTCTCGGCTAGAAATTGGAACAGGAATTCGATGAACTTACCGAGGATGTCGCCATCGATCTTGTCTGTGGCGATTTGCGTGTCGAAGCGCTCCAAAAGCTTCAGCGGATCGCGTTCCTCCGCCGGACCGGCGGGTTGAGTTGCGGCGTCCAGAATCTTCGGCGCCCAGACGATCCGGCGGAAGACGCGCCCAGTTTGAGTGGCGCTGTCAGCCGTTTGTTGGCGCGCCCGTACGAGTTGCAGCCTCACGATGGCATCGGGCGGGTCGACGTCCGGCACGAATCCCCGCCTCTCGCCGACAAGATGAACAGAGGCTTCAGCCTTCGTCAGAGCATTATCGATGTAGGCGAGCGCGCTCGAGTCTTTCGGGATGTCGGAATTGAGGTCAGGAACGATGCTAAAACCCTTCCCCTGGAGCTCGAAAGCAAGGCGGCGGTAGGCGGCCTCCATGTCACAGGCCGGCTTTGCCAAGTAAATGGTTCTTCCGTTCTGAGCGAAGATCGGCTGCGCCGCGCCCGCTGTGCCCGTCGCTTGGCCCTTGGCGATCAGGTCGAGGCGCTTCTGCAGAATAACGGCAAGAGCGTCGTGTCTGTCGTAATACCGGGGGTCCCTCACTTCTCCGCGGGTGAAGAAAGGCGTTATTTGGGCGACGTCGTTCTGATCGTCTCGCGCGTAGAACAAACTTCCTTCCTGGAGCTGCAGAAGTGGCGGTCGTTTCAGCCTGTCGACATGCCCTTTTCCAACCACGATTATCCGTTCGGCGACATTGTCGATTCGGGCTGCTCGCCTCAGCTCGACAAACGCGTCGAGTTCCTTCCGGCAATAGGGACGCTCCATCCAATTGTTCGACATGACAACGAGCAGGATCTGAGCTTTCCTGAGGCCATCATCGATCTTGCCGTCAAATTGATCGGCGTCGTCTATGCGCTGGCGGTCGATCCAGATCTTGGCGCGGGTCACGCCGAGGTCTCTCAGCTTCGCCTTCAGTATTTCGGCGAAGAACGTGACGAAGCCCTTCTCCTCCTTCGCGGCCGAAAGCCGCAGATCGTCGTCATGAGCGTAGGATAAGAAGATCCAGATGTCTTGATCGTCCACGGAAGCTGTTCCTTCTCCCTTAGACTGATGATGTTTTCGACATCTCTATCGAACGAAGTGAACCTCTATCGTTATATTGGGCCAACACGAAGCAATGTCGGATCTGGGCGAAGGACCCAACCGCGGCGAGTCTACAACCCCAGTAAACCAGCACTTTTTCGACCTCCACGCTGTGACACAGCTCACAGTATCGTCCTTGAAGGGGTGGAAAATCACGTTAGACGCCTCGCCTAACCCTGCGCGGAATCGATACCTTGCCCTTCGGCATGGAGCGCCGCTGCGCCAACACGAGGGCCTTCGCGCAATGGCTCGGGAAGCGCCCCGAAGTGACGAAAATCATCCACCCGTCGTATCAGACGGGCGTCGGCAAACAACGCGCCTAGAAGTGTCTCAACGGCCGGCGGGGCGGCAATCGGCGCGCCGATCACCTTTCCGCCGGCATTCCCGGCGCACGAGCGCAGAGATCGCGCAATTCGCGCTTGAGCACCTTGCCGATGACGCTTCGGGGCAGGCTGTCGAGGATCATCACTTTGGCGACGCGCTGCGTCTTGCCGAGCCTCGCATTGACCCAGTCCATCAGTGCAAGCCCGTCGATCGTCGCGCCTTCTCGAAGCGCGACGAAAGCGACCGGCGTTTCGCCCCAGCGCGCGGAAGCCACGCCGACGACAGCGGCTTCGGCGACCGCGTCGTGCCGGACGAGCTCGGCCTCGATGTCCGACGGATAGATATTGAACCCGCCTGAAATGATGACGTCCTTGCTCCGGTCGAGCAGGATCAGGAAGCCGTCCTCGTCGAAGCGGCCGATATCGCCGGTGCGGATGAAGCGCCGCCCCTCGGCGTCGAACCACTCGGCCTCGCGCGGCTTCTCCGGCAGGTTGTGGTATCCGGTCATCATCGCTTCCGATCGGCCGACCACCTCGCCGACCTCGCCGCTTGCGACCTCGCGGCCCATTTCGTCGATCAGGCGGATGTCGTGGCCCGACATCGGCTGGCCGACGGTGTGCAGCTTATCCGGAAACTCATGGGCGAGAAGAGCCGTCGCGCCGCCGCCTTCCGTCATGCCATAGAATTCGACCAGGCCTCCGGGCCAGCGCCTGAGAACATCGGCCTTCAGCGCGGCGGGGAAGGGCGCGCTGGTCGAGAGCTTGAGGACGTAGCTCGAGAGATCGTATCGCCCGAAATCGTCGCGCTCCATGATCCGGCGATATTGCACCGGAACGAGCATCGCATGCGTGGCGCGGCGCGCTTCCGAGAGGCGGAGGAATTCTCCGGCGTCGAACTTGGGCATCAGCACCGCGGTGCCGCCATGCGCCAGCGTCGGCAGGAAGACGACGAGGGTCGTGTTCGAATAGAACGGCGTTGAGACGATCGTCACCGCGCCCCTGTATGAAACCCTTTGCAAGTGCCCCACCGCATGCGATGCGGCTGAACGATGCCCTTGGGCGCGCCGGTCGTGCCCGACGAATAGATGATGTTGAACGGCTGGTCGGGGGCGATCGCAACTTCGGAAGGCCCAGAGCCCTCTGGGCCCAACCAGCCAGAGAAATGCGTCGCGACGTCGCTGTCGTCGAGCGCAACGCGCTTGACGGCTTCTTCGTAACCGGTCCCTTTCAGAATGTCGGCTGTCTCCCGGTCGAGCAGGGAGACTTTGGCGCCGCTGTCTTTCAGCATCATCATGAGGCTCGCCGGCGTGGACGACGGCGCGAGCAGCGCGACGGCGGCCCCTGCGGCGAGGATGCCGAGGAAGGCCGCCCCATAGGGGATCGAGGTCCGCGCGCAGATCGCGGTCGCCTCGCCGATGTCGACGCCGTCCCGCTGAAGAGCGCAGGCGATGCGATCCATCAGAGCGGCGAGCGCGCCATAGGTCAGCGTCTCATCGCCTTCTACGAGCGCGGGATGGTCCGGGCGCTCCGCCGCGTGGGCGCGGATGAGGTCCGGCAAGGCGCTGAAATCGCCGGCCAGAAGCCCTCCCGCCGTCATGCCGTCTCCTCCATCGCGCGAGAACCCCCATCCGGCGGTTGATGCGCCTGGCCTCAGCTCCGCTCGCGCATAAGCCGCGACTTGTCGCGGTTCCAGTCGCGCGCCTTTTCGCTCTCGCGCTTGTCATGCAGCTTCTTGCCGCGCCCGAGGGCAATCGCAATCTTGGCGCGGCCCTGGGCGTTGAAATAGATGCGCAAGGGGACGATCGTCATCCCCTGGCGCTCGACGCCCTTGGCGAGTCTGGCGATCTCCTTGGCGTGCAAGAGGAGCTTCCGCGGGCGCTTGGGCTCGTGGTTGAACCGGTTCGCCTGCAAATATTCGGGGATGTTGGCGTTGTAGAGGATCACCTCGCCGTTGCGGTCGACCGCGGCGTAGCTCTCGGCCACCGTCGCCTTGCCGGCGCGCAGCGACTTGACCTCCGGACCGGTCAGCATGAGGCCGGCTTCGAACGTCTCGCCGATTTCATAGTCGAAGCGCGCGCGGCGATTGTCGGCGACGACCTTGAAGTTGGGCCTCTCCTCCTCAGCCACGGATCAGCGCCCCTGACGGTGAGCCGTCGCCGCAATTCCGCCGCAATAAGGCGACGGCAGACCTCGGCGCGCCTCGGATTGTCCGCGGCGAAATGCGGCAAATGAACGCAACCGCATGGATGGCTCTAAGCGTTCAAGAGGCCCGCGTGCGCCATGGCGCGGCGGATCAGCGCCTCGGTCGTCTGGCTCACCGGCAGGAGCGGCAGTCGGGTCTCGTTGCGCGCGCGACCCAGCAGACTCAGCGCATATTTCGTGCCATTTACACCGGGTTCGGCGAAGATTGCGGCATGCAGCGGGGTCAGCCGGTCCTGGATTTTCAGCGCGTGGCCCCAATCGCCCTTGAAGACAGCTTCCATCAGTTCGGCGCAAAGTTCCGGCGCGACATTGGCGGTCACCGATATGCAGCCGTGCCCGCCTGCCGCCATTACGGCGAGCGCCGTCATGTCTTCGCCAGAAAGTTGAATAAAGTCCGCCCCCATGGCATGTCTTTGGCGCGAGATGCGGCCGACGTCGCCGGTCGCGTCCTTGACGCCGACGATGTTGGGCAATTCGCTCAACCGTTTCATCGTGTCGACCGTCATGTCGACGACGCTGCGCGGAGGGATGTTGTAGATGATGATCGGAATGGCGATCGCGTCGTTGACGGCCTTGAAGTGCTGGTAGAGCCCTTCCTGGGTCGGCTTGTTGTAATAGGGCGTGACGACGAGGACGGCGTCGGCGCCGGCGCGCTCGGCGTGCAGCGCCAGCGCGATCGCCTCGGCCGTGTTGTTCGAGCCCGCTCCCGCGATCACCGGAACGCGGCCGCGCGCTTCGTCGATGCAGATATCGACGGCGCGGCGGTGCTCCTCATGCGTCAGCGTCGGGCTCTCGCCGGTCGTTCCGACCGGCACGAGCCCGTGCGACCCCGAAGCGATCTGCCAGTCGATCAGCGCGCGATAGGCCTGCTCATCGATCTGGCCGTCCTTGAACGGCGTCACGAGGGCCGGCATCGAACCGTGAAACTTCGCCCGCTTTTCCATGTCCCGCTTCCGGCCGGCCGTATGGCCGAACCTTCGTCTCGTTGCAACCGCGCCCGGACACATAGACCCGTCGGGGCGCCCGCGAAAGGGGGAAGGCGCGCCTCGGGCGTGGTTAACCCTTCGTCAGTAATGTCGTTCCATCCTTGCGCTGAAGGATCGAACCCATGACCCGTTGGCGCATGCGCGCGCTTCTCGGCGCCTCGGCCGCCGCCCTTCTGATCGCGTTCGTTCCGTTCAGAAACGGCGCGTTTCATGAATTCGGCGTCTTGAAGCGGATGGCCGAAGAGCGCGCAGCGCTCCTGGAAGCCGCAGGGCTCTCCACCGACGCTCTGCCGCGGGGTCTTGTCGCGCCGGGCCGAGAAGCCTCGGCGGTCGGTTCCTCTTCAGCTCAGGTTCAACGCGAAATCGACACTTCGTCGATGGCGAGTCTCGAAATCCCGCCGCCTGAATCGCCGACCGCGGTGCCTGAATCACGGGCCGCGGCGCCTGAATCGCGGGCCGCGGCGCCTGAATCGCCTGCCGCGGCGCCTGAATCGCCTGCCGCGGCGCCTGAATCGCCTGCCGCGTCGCCTGAATCGCCTGCGGCGCCGTCGCAAACCGCTCCTGGCCAGGCGGCGACTCCCGTGACGGTCCCCATTTCCCCGGCGGCCTTGGCCTATCGCAAGGGCGACGCCGTGGCGCTCACGGCGCTGGCGAACGCGGCCAGCGATCCGGACGAGCGGCTGGCGCTGGAATGGGCGGCGTTGCGGACGGATCCGCATCCGCCGGAAGCCGCGCTCGCCGCGTTCGCCAGCGCCCATCCGAAATGGCTGGGCAACGGCTACATCCACTACCGGCAGGAAGCCGATCTTCTGGTTCATCCGTTGTCGCCGTCGGGGGTTGTCGCGTTTTTCGCCGGTAATCCCCCGCAGTCGAGCTCCGGCAGGCTCGCCCTTGCGCGCGCCGAGGCCGAGGCGGGCCATGTGGAGGAAGCGATCAACGCGGTCCGCGAACTGTGGCGCGACGGCGATTTCGATTCCTGGACCGAAGGGCAGATCCTGCGCGAATTCGGCGGCTCGCTGTTAAGAGCAGACCACAAGGCGCGCGCCGACCGGCTGCTCTACGCCGAAAACTACGGTCCGGCGCTCCGGGCCGCCGCACTCGCCGGCGCCGACGAAATGGCGCTCGCCGAGGCGCGCATTGCCGCCGCGCGCGGGCCGCTCAGTCCCACGGTCCTCGGGGCGGTGCCTCCGGCGCTGAAGAATGATCCGGGACTCCTGTTCGCGCGGATCCAGGACGCGCGGCGCTCGGGTCGCGCCTACGAGGCAGCGACGTTGATCGGCCTCGCGCCGAACGACCGCGCGGTCCTGATCAACCCCGACAAATGGTGGACCGAGCGGCGCATGGTCGCGCGCGAACTGCTCGATCTCAACGAGCCGAAGCTCGCCTATGAAATCTGCGCTAAGGCGGCGCGGCCGGACGAGGCCGCCGCGCAGGTTGACCTCGACTTTCATGCGGGCTGGATCGCATTGCGCTTTCTCGGCGACGCGCCCGCGGCGGCCAAATGGTTCGCGCTCGCCGCAGAAGCGGCCGACACACCGCTCTCGATCGCGCGCGCCGCATACTGGCGAGGACGCGCCGCCGAGGCGATGAACGATGTTGAGGACGCCGCGCTCGACTATCAAAGCGCCGCCAGCGAGCCGATCGCCTATTACGGCCAGCTCGCCGCCGCGCGTCTCGGGGTAAAACATCTTCAGCTGAGAGCGCCGGTCGCCGTCGCGGAGGGCAGCGCTCGCGACGAGGCGGTGCGGGCGACCGAGGCGCTCTACCACGACGGGCTCGACGACCTCGCAACTGCGCTCGCCTTCGAGGCGGCGCGCGAATGGCGCGATGAAGCCCAGATGGCCGCCATGGCGGCCATCGTAAAGCGCCACGGCGATGCGGCGACGCAGGTTCAGTTCGGCAAGATCGCGACGATCCGCGGTTACGCCTTCGACGCGATGGCCTTCCCCTCGACCGGCGTGCCCACGTTTCTGCCGCTCGCCCACTCGGCCGATCTTGCGAGCGTCTACGCGGTCACCCGCCAGGAGAGCGAATTCCTGTGGCGCGCGGCCTCGGGCGCCGGCGCGAAGGGGCTCATGCAGATCCTCCCTTCGACGGCGGCCTCGACCGCGCGGCGGGCGGGGGTCCAATATGACCCGGTCCGGCTGATCGTCGATCCCGCCTTCAACACGCAGCTCGGCGCCGCTTTCCTTGGGCAGGTGATGGAGGACATCGGCGGTTCGCCGGAACTCTCCTTTGCCGCTTACAACGCCGGACCGGGCCGCGTCGCCCAGTGGATCGCGGCCTACGGCGATCCGCGCAAAGGCACGGCGGATCTCGTGGACTGGATCGAGCGCATTCCCTTCGACGAGACGCGGGACTACGTACAGCGCGTGGCCGAGAACCTCGGCGTCTATCGCCAGCGCCTAGCAGACGAGCCTCCGGCGCCTGCGCCGGTCTCCGTGTTCACCGCGAAGGAATAGGGTTCCGGCGCTGACGCGTGGGAAACGAGGCGCCGGCGCCAAACGGACAGGGCGCCGGGCTCGCATCCATGCCAACTCGTTGCAAGACCTACCTATTGCCGTTTTCGAGTGTTTTCAAACGGTTAGAGCAAGAACTGAAAAATTGGCTCGCACCCCTGCCTCACGCCTCGGGCCGACGTTGGAACAAACATAGTACAGAAAGCGATTTTCGCCAAGGTTTTCACCGCCGCCTCCGCACGCACGAGACGCGGCGCCGCCGCGGCGCCCTCGTGGTGCCGGCTCGCCGCGTAGGTCAATCGAGGCGTTCGAGGGACCACCGCTCCAGGCGCAGGAACAGGGCGTTTCATTTTGCGGAACAGGGAGGCTTTACAAAATTACAGTGAGCTTTTGTGCGAGAACAGGCTGAGAACAGGGCGATTTGACATTTGGAACCATGAAACCATCGCCACATGACTCACAAGTGCGGAGGCTTTAAGAGAGAGCCGCTACGACCTAATAGCATGCGAGGCGGATATGGCGCTCAAAGAATACAAGCCGGGCCAGGGATTTCCCGGAGTAATCGGCCGAACCTTCAATGTGTCGAAGCCCGCGTGGCCCGCCCCTCATCGGGCGCGAGAGGGCGCGCCAAACGTGCTGTTCATCATCCTCGACGACACCGGCTTCGGCCAGCTCGGTTGTTACGGCAGTCCGATCAGCACGCCCAATCTGGATGCGCTCGCCGCAGATGGATTGCCATACAACAACATGCACACGACCGCGCTCTGTTCGCCGACGCGCTCGTGCTTCATCACCGGGCGCAATCATCACTCGAACGGCATGTCGTGCATCACGGAAGGGTCCACTGGCTATCCCGGCGGCAACGGCAACATTCCTTTTGCGAATGGCATGCTGTCCGAGATTCTGCTGCAGAACGACTACAATACTTATGCCCTCGGCAAGTGGCATTTGACGCCCGCCGAACAGACCTCGGCGGCCGGGCCTTACGACCGCTGGCCGCTGGGTCGGGGATTCGAGCGTTACTACGGCTTTCTGGGCGGCGACACGCACCAGTACTACCCGGAGCTCGTGCGCGACAACAGCCAGACCGAACCGGACGAGACGCCGGAGGAGGGCTATCACCTCACGCCAGACCTGGTCAGCAAGGCCAAGGCGATGATCGCCGATTCGAAGCAGGTCGCGCCCAACAAGCCCTTCTTCATGTACTTCTGCACCGGCGCGATGCATGCGCCGCATCAAGTGCCGAAGGAATGGGCCGACAAATACAAGGGCAAGTTCGACGCCGGCTGGGACGCCTACCGCGAGCAGGTGTTCGCGAAGCAGAAGAAACTGGGCATTCTGCCCGCGAACACGAAACTGTCGCGGCACGATCCGGACGTTCAGGACTGGAGCAAGCTCTCTGCCGACGAGCGGCGCCTTTACGCCCGGATGATGGAGGTGTTCGCGGGCTTTCTCGAGCACACCGATCACTACATCGGGGAGTTGATCGCTTTCCTCAAGGACATGGGCGAATACGAAAACACGCTCATCATGGTGGTGTCGGACAACGGCGCAAGCGCCGAGGGCGGGCCGACGGGTTCAGTGAACGAGGGCAAGTTCTTCAACAACGTGCCGGACGATCTGCAACAGAACCTGGCGGCAATCGACGACCTCGGCGGGCCGCAATATTTCAATCACTATGCGTGGGGCTGGACGCACGCGGGCAACACGCCGTTTCGCCGATGGAAGCGTGAGACCTATCGCGGGGGGACCTCCGACCCGTTCATGATCATTTGGCCGAAGGGCATCAAGTCGAAGGGCGAGATTCGCACGCAGTACTGCCACGCAATCGATATGGTCCCGACGGTGCTCGACGCCTTGGGCATCGAGCCCCCCACCCAAATCCGTGGCGTCACCCAGTCGGCATTGCAGGGCTTCAGCCTGAAGTCGTCATTCGACGACGCCAAGGCGCCGTCTTTCCACGTTACCCAGTATTTCGAGATGGTCGGCCATCGCTCGCTCTATCACGACGGCTGGCGGGCTGTGTGTCCTTGGCCTGGCCCATCGTTTACGGAATCCGGTCTGACGTTCGGCGATCGACTACAACAAGCTCATTGAACTCGACGCCAAAGGGTGGGAGCTTTACAACCTCAACGAGGATTTCGCGGAGACGAACAATCTCGCCGAAAAGGAGTGCGACAGGCTGATCGCGATGATCGGCATGTGGTACGTGGAGGCCGGCAAATACGACGCGCTGCCGATCGATAGCCGCGGCGTTCAGCGCCTCGCCGAGGAGCGGCCGCAGATCGCCGCCGATCGGAAGCGGTACATCTATTACCCGGGAACCCAGCAGGTGCCGAGCAACGCCGCGCCCCGTCTGGTCAACGTCCCGCATTCGGTATCCGTCCACGCCAACGTGCCCAAGGGCGGGGCCGAGGGGGTGCTGTTCTCGATGGGCGGCGTCGACGGCGGCTTTGCGTTTTATGTGCAGGGAGGCAAGCTGACCTACGGCTACAACTACGTCGCGGACCAGCGCTTCAAAGTGCAGTCCGACACGGCCATTCCCGAGGGTGACCATATCTTCAGTTTCGAGTTTAAGCCGACGGGCAAGGCCGATATCGCCAGGGGCAAAGGCGTGCCGGCGGAGGTGACGCTGCTCATCGACGGCGCGCCGGTGGGCAAGGGCGCTCTGCCAGTGACGACCCCGCTGTCGCTTGGCCTATCGGCTGGCGTCTGCGTTGGCTCGGACGCGGGCGCGCCGGTCATGACCGACTACAAGCCGCCGTTCGCGTTTACCGGCACGGTCAAAAAGGCTCTGGTGGATGTCACTGGCGAAGCGGTCGAAGACATGGCGGCGAAAATGAAGATGTATCTCGCCCGCCAGTAATAGCCAGAATTCGGAACGGATCGCACGCTGGCGGTGGTTTGGGCGACTTGACCCGCTCGTCACGGCGTCGAGTAAGGGCCACTGTTGGCGCGTTCCCTCCGGGCCTCCAGTCGTATCCAAGGAGGCGCCAATCATCCGGCGCCCTCGGCTAGTTCGCGAGCAAAGCCTTCACTGTCTCGACCAGCTTCGGCACGTCGACCGCGTAGGAAAACGGCGAGTCCTTCATGTGCCGGGGCGCGGCTGCGAGCGCCTCCTCCGTCTGCCGCTGGAACAGGACCACGTGCTCGAGCTTGAGCATCGCGCCGAAATGCGACGACCATGGGTCGTGCTGGCCCTCGGCGATGATCTCGACGAATTTGGTCCCCGGCCGGCAGAAATACGCATTGACCATCGCCGCCCCGAATTCGCAGACGACGGCGTCGGCGCCGGCGAATGTGAGAACCTGCTCGTCGAACGAGAGTTTGTCCGGCTGGATCGCTGCGAACCCGAGGCCCTTGAGCGCGTCGATCATCGCTGGGCGGTTTGTGACGTTGCGGCTGTCCCTCAAGCCGCGGCAGACGAGAACTCGGGCCGGCGTGCGCGTCGCGGGCGCGTGCTTCCTGACGTTTGACAGGATCTCGGCGAAGACTTCCTTGTTCTGCGGATGCGCATTCTGGCTGCTGGCCCCGCTGTGCCGGTTGCTGGCGATCGCATGTTCGAGAAAGACGGGCCGCGGCGGAATCTCCGTCATGAGCCCCGGCGCGATGTCGAGCCGTGCCATGAGCGCGCGCTGCCAGGGTCTCAGTGTCCAGGTCAGCATCGGCGCGCGCATTCTCGCGCCCTGATGAATGAGCGGGACGATGTCGTGCAGGTAGTGGCCGTAATTCGGCTTGTCCGAGTTGGCGACCAGCAGGTGCTCGCCGGATATTCTCGGCGTGCCCGCAAGCCGCCGTTCGTAGAAAAGGCGCTCGACTGATCCGTCCGGACGCGGCTGGTCGGCGATCGCCTTGATGGACGAGAGAAAGCCCTGCCGGAATGGTCCGAGGAAAGAATGGCGCCAGACCTCGCCATTCCGCGAAATGAGCAGGCCGAAGGCAGGAAACCAATACCGGTCGACGAGATGCTCCAGAATCATCGGCGGCGCGTGGACGTTATGCTCGACGTAGTGCATGCGCTCGGTCGTCGTCGAATTGACGGTGAGGGGATGCAGCGTTGTCCGGTATTCGCAGGCCTCGACGACTGTGCATTGCGCCATCGGCGGCGGGAAGCGGCCTTCGAAGGGGACGCTCGGCAATTGCGTCGCCTCGTCGATCGAGACCGGAACGCCCGAGCCGGATTTGGCCAGCATCGTCGATCGCAGGCGGCGCCGGAAATTGTTCCACGGCGTGCGCACGGCCTCGCGCCAGAAGATGTGGAGCGACCGGCTGACGCGTACGCGCGTCGCGTTCTTGACGCTGTCGGGAACGGCTGACGTCTGCGTGTTATCCAGCAAGTAAGGACCTGTCGCGATCGCGGGCGGCGCCCGCCGACTATCGATTTGGGGCGTCCTATGCCTCAATGCGTGGGCAGCGACAAGGCCGGCGCTGCTGCTGGCTTATCCACTGCGATTCCGCCTCTCCCGGTGACTTCGCCCGAATCGGCCGCTACGCCCCGATCAGATCATGGCGTTCCGATTCGTTCATACCGCCGATATCCACCTCGACTCGCCCTTGCGCACGATGGCGTTGCGCGAGCCGGAGCTTGCCGACCTCATTGGCGGGGCGACGCGCAGGGCTTTCGCGGCGATGGTCGACCTCTGCCTCTCCGAGCAGGTCGATGCGTTCCTGATCTGCGGCGACCTCTACGATGGCGAGCAGACCTCGATGAAGACCGCCCGCTTTCTCGCCGACCAGCTCAGGCGGCTGCACGGGTCGGGGATCCGCGTCTTCATCATTCGCGGGAACCACGACGCCGAGTCGCGCATCACCAGGGAGCTGACCCTTCCCGAATCGGTCAAAGCGTTCTCCGGCCGCGCCGAGGCGGTCGTTGTCAGCTGCGGGGCGCTCGATATCGCGGTGCATGGGGTCAGTTTCGCTCAGAAGCACGCGCCCGAGAGCCTGTTGCCCAAGTTTCGCCCGCCGCACGCCGGCGCCGTCAATCTCGGCATGATGCACACGAGCCTCGGCGGGTCTTTGTCGCACGACCGCTACGCACCGTGCACGACCGCCGAGCTGCACGGGCATGGTTTTGACTACTGGGCGCTCGGCCACATCCATCAGCGCTTCGAGGAGCGGGGCAGGGCGATGATCGTGATGCCGGGCAACCCGCAGGGACGCGACATCAACGAAGCGGGTCCGAAGTCGGCGACGCTCGCGACGATCGGGGACGACCGCGTGATCACGCTCGAGGAGCGCGTCACGAGCCTCGCCGAGTTTCAGCGCGTCCGGGTCGATCTCGCGGGTGTCGAGGACTGGCGGGGGGCGCTGAAGCGGATCGAGGCGGCGCTCGGCGGGGCGCGCATCTCGGCGAAGAGCGAACATCTCGTCGCGCGGGTGAGGCTCGCCGGATCAACGCCGTTCGCCTGGCGTCTGCGCTTCGACGCCGATCGGCTGGCGGAGGAGGCCCGCGCCGCAGGCGCCGCAATCGGCAAGACCTGGATCGACAAGATCGAGATCGCCTGCGCCGAGTCCGGGGCGGCCGCCGCCTCGCCGTCAAGCGATCCAGTCGCCGAACTGCGCGTGCTGATGGAGCAGGAGGTCGCACAGTCGAAGGCGTTTCAGGACGCATTGCGCGAGATGGCGAAAGAGCTGAGCGGGACCCTGCCGCAGGAACTGCGCGAGGGCCAATTCGGCCGCGACGCGGAGGAATTCTCCGCGATCCTTCGTGACGTTGCGAGCGAGGGGGCCGAGGATGTGCTCGCCTATCTGCGCGCGGCCCAGAGGGACCACGTCTCGTGAGGATCGCGCGGCTCGATCTCGTCCGCTACGGCCGGTTCACCGACTATAGGCTCGACTTCGGCCCGGCGCCGGCAAACGGCTCAGATTTCCACATCGTCTACGGCCTCAACGAAGCGGGAAAATCGACCGCCGCGGCGGCGATTCTCGATCTCCTGTTTGGCATCGAGAAGCAGTCGGCGTACGGCGCGCCGGAAGTGAGAACGAACTGGCACGCTTATGGCGCGATGCGAATCGGCGCGCGGCTCGAGCTTGCGGGCCGCGCGTACGAAGTCGCGCGCGTCAAGCGCGACAAGAACAGTCTCGTCGACGCAGATAACCGTCCTCTCGACGAGACGTTCATCAAGGCGGAGCTTGCGGGCGTCGAGCGCGCCGCGTTCCGCATGATGTTCTCGCTTGACGACGAGAGCCTTGAGAAGGGCGGGGAAGCGATCCTGGAGAGCCGCGGCGATCTTGGCCAGCTCCTGTTTTCCGCCAGCTCGGGCCTCGCCGAGATGAGCCGCCGGCTCGTCGGCCTTCGCGAGAAGGCCGATTCGTTTTTCCGGCCGCGCGCCAAGAGCAGCGAGCTCGCGGAAAAGAAGCGCGCGCTCGAGGCATTGAAAGAGGAGCGCGAGAAGGCCGACACGCTGGCCTCGACCTACGCCGAATTGATGCGCCTGCGCGACGAGAGGCGTGCGGCGCACGAAGCGGCTGCCAAGACTGTGAGCCAGGGCCGCGCGCGGGCGGAAGACATTCAGCGCCTGCTGCACGCCCTGCCGCATCTCGCGGCGCTGCGCGAGGCCGAGAGCGGGCTTGAGCCGCTCGCTGGCCTGCGGCCGACGCCTGCGGGATGGGACAAGGACGTGGCCCGGTTGCAGGCTGAAGCGATCCGGCTCACGGCGAAGCGCGAGAGCGCCGCGAGCGCGATCCGCGCCCTTGAGGACGAACTGGGAGCGATCCCGGACGATTCGGCAGCCATGCAGGTCGCGGCGCGCGTCGATGCGTGGCGCGCATTGCGCAGCCGTTATGACGCCGCGAGCGACATTCCCGCCCGCCAGGGCGAGCGCTCGGCGAAACGCGACGCAGTCGCCGACATCCTGCGTCGCCTGGGGCGCGAGGGCGAAGTTGAGCCGCAGCGCCTGCTTCCCTCCGTAACGACGGTCGGCGCGCTCACGGACCTCATCGCCGCGCGGTCCGGCGTGGAATCGAGGTTTGAGGGCGCGCGTGACGCGCTCGATGCGGCCAAGGCCGCGCTCGCCCATGCGCTGGACGAGACGCCGGATTCGAAACCTGCGGCCCCGAGTAGCGCGATCGAGGTGCTAAAGGCGCGCCTCCACGCAGCGAGGCGGGACGATTCGGCGTCTCGCCTGAGGACCATCCGCGCGGACATGGACAAGCACGCGCGCAAGCTTTCGGAGGCGCGTGCGGCGCTCGCTCCGTGGCGGGGCGACGCGGAGGCGCTTTCCTCGGTCTTTGTCCCGAGCGAGGCTGAGATCGCGGAGCTTCGACGCCGCCTGTCGCAGGCGGAAGCGTCGCGTCAGCAGAAGCTCGATCATCTCGCCCTCAAGTCGGGCGAGTCGGAGAGGTTGAAGGCTGAGGCCGCGGTGGCCGCGCGGACCTCCGACCTAGTCCCGGACGACGTCGCGGCCGAACTCCGTTCGGCGCGGGAGAGCTCATGGTCGGCTCATCGCACCGCGCTCAGCGCTGCGACCGCCGCAGCCTTCGAAAGGGCCATGCGACGCGACGACGCAGCTGGCGCCGCGCGGCTCGCCAACGCCCGCGAACTTGCGGCCGCGCGCGAGCGGGCGATGAAGCTCGCCGGCGTCGAGGCTGAATGCGCGCGCGCCCGGGTGGATTTCGCGGGGGCCGACCAGATGGTCCAGGCGCTCGACTGCGAAATCTTGGCGTTCTTGCCGGCGCCGCCTCCGGAGGGTCGCGACGCGCTGGGCTTTCTGAACGCTTGGCGCGCCCGGCGGGACGACGCGCTCGCGATCGTCGAGGCGCTGCGCGACATGAAGGACGCGGCGCGCCGCGCCGATCACGAGGACTCGAAGGTGCGCCGATCGCTGAGCGAAGCGCTCGGCGCCGCGGGCGTTGCGCATCAGGCAGACGTTCCACTGTCCGCGCTGATCGAAGCCGCGGAGTTGGCCGTCGGCGACGATGCGCGGTTGGAAGCGTCGCGGAAGAGGGTGAGAGAGCTGCGCACCGCCGCTGCGCTCGCCGAAGCCCGGCACAAGAAGGCGATGGAGGACAACGCGCGCTGGCGCGCGGCCTGGCGCGAAGCCTGTGCGGGCTCGTGGCTCGGCGAGGAGACAGCGCTCGGGTCTGCGCGCGAGGCCCTGAAGGCGCTGGACGAGCTGCGCGCGCTTCTGAAGGACTGCGCGGACCTTGCCGACCGCATCGACAAGATGGAGCGCGACAAGAAACTGTTCGCCGCAGAAGTCGATAACGTCGCAAGGGCGTTAGGCCTTGCTGAAGACGAGGACGCGCTGCGCCGGAGCGAGGCGGTCGAGCGTCGCGTCGCGCTGGCGCGCGAGAACGAGCGTCGGCGCGCGGCCAAAAGAGACGAACTCGAGGCGGCGCAAAAGGAGCTTGCGGGGATCGCGCGCGCCGAAACCGAGACCGCGAAGCTCGCCTCGGCCATGACGACGTTCTTCGGCGTCGGCTCGCTCACGGAAGTCGGCGAAAGGCTCAGAGCATGTGAAGCGCGTGATCGTCTCGAGCAAAGGGGGCGCGAAGCGCGGGACGCGATCATCCTGGCCAATGTCGCCAACTCGCTCGAGACTGCGCGCGCGGGCCTCGAGGGCGCGGATCGGACCGCGCTTGAGCAGGAGCTCAGCGCGCTCAAGACCCGCGCAGCCGCCGACGATCGGGCGCACGCGGAGGCTTTTGCCGCATACGCCGAAGCCAAGCGGCGCCTTGACGCGGTCGAAGGCGACGACGCGGTCACGCGCATCGAGGAAAGGCGGCGCACGATACTGGAGGAGATCAAGGACGGCGCGCGGCGCTATCTCACGCTGCGCGCGGGCGTTGCGGCGGCGGACGAGGCGCTGCGCCTCTATCGCGACCGCCATCGCGGAGCGATGATGGAGCGGGCGTCAAGGGCGTTTTCCGAGATCAGCCGCGGCGCCTATCGCGGGCTGGCCACGCAGCCGAACGGGCAGAGCGAGACGCTGATCGCGCTCAGCGCCGACGGCGGCTCGAAAGCGGCTGAGCAATTGTCAAAAGGGGCGCGGTTCCAGCTCTATCTGGCGCTGCGGGTGGCGGGCTATCACGAGCTCGCCAAGTCGCGGCCGCCGGCGCCTTTCGTCGCCGACGACATCATGGAGACCTTCGATCATTTCCGCGCCGAGGAAGCGCTGAAGCTGTTCGCCGACATGGGCCGCGTTGGGCAGGTGGTCTACTTCACCCACCATCTACATCTGGCCGAGATCGCCAAGCGGATCTGCCCCGAGGCGCAGGTGCATGAATTGGCGGGGTGAGGGGAACCACCCTCATCCGTCGCGGCTTTGCCGCGCGACCTTTTCCCGCAAGCGGGAGAGGACTGCGGTGAGGGCAATTGCAGCACCTAGCTCTGCACGCCCTTGACGTACCAGTCGATCACCGCGAGGTCGGCGTCCTTCATGCGCTCGCCCTTGGCGAGGCGCTCCTTGCCGGACTGGTCCGAGATCGGGCCGGTGAAGACGTCATAGGAGCCGTCCTTCCAGCCGGCGATCATCTTGTCGGCGGCAGCCTTCACGTTGTCGGGCATCGCCTTGTTGTAAGGCGCGATGACGACGGCGCCCTCCTTCATCCCCCACCAGGCGTCGTCGGGCTTCCAAGTCCCGTCGAGCACCGCCTTGGCGCGCGAGACATAATAGGGGCCCCAGATGTCCTCGATTGCGGTGAGCTGCGTCTTCGGCGCGAAGCGCGACATGTCGGCGGCATTGCCGAAGCACCAAACCTTGCGCTGCTCACAGATCTGCAGGCCGGCCGGGCTGTCGGTGTGCTGGGCGACGACGTCGCAGCCGAGGTTCGCCAGCGTCTGCACGGCGGCCGCCTCCTTGGCCGGGTCGAACCAGGAATCGATCGTGATGAGCTTGGTCGCGACGTTCGGATTCACGGCCTGCGCCGCAAGGGTGAAGGCGTTCACGCCCAGCACCACCTCGGGCACCTTATAGGAGCCGAGATAGCCGATCGTGTTGGACTTCGTCATCATTCCCGCAATCGCGCCCTCGACGGCGCGGCCCTGATGGAAGCGCGAATTGTAGGTTCCGAGATTGTCGGCGTGCTTGTAGCCGGTGCAGTGCTCGAATTTCACGTCCGGGAACTGCTTGGCGGCCTCGACCGTCTGGTCCATGTAGCCGAAAGTCGTCGCAAAGATGAGCTTGTGGCCCTGCTGCGCGAGGTCCTTGAGGATCGGCGTCGCGCTCGCGTCCTCTTTCACGTTCTCGACATAGTCGGCGACGACCTGGCCCTTGAGGGCGTCGACCATCGCCTTGCGGCCCTGCTCGTGCGCCCAGGTCCAGCCGTAGTCGCCGATCGGGCCGAGGTAGACCAACCCGACTTTGAGCGGTTCGGCGGCGCGCGCGCCGCGCAGCAGCGCCGGCGCCGCCAGCCCGGCGGCCAGGGCCTTCGCGAAATTCCGCCGTGTGACGAAACCCACGTCCTTCTCCTTCGGTCTGACGCGTAAAGCTCAAACGCCTTGAAGATTTTAAGCAAAAAACATGCCCCGTTTAGAAAGCCAGCCGGTTAATCACAGCGCGGCGGGAGAGATCGGCTCTCTCCCCCTGTTGCGTGCCGAATTGCGTCTCTCTCGACGGCGTCCGGGACCAGGGCTTAAGCGAGGATCAGCTCTGCACGCCCTTCGCGTACCAGTCCATCACCAGCATGTCGGCGTCCTTCATCCGTTCGCCCGCGGGGACGCGCTCCTTGCCCGTCTGGTCGGCGATGGGGCCGGTGAAGACCTCATAGCTTCCGTCCTTGGTGCCGGCGATGATTTTGTCGGCGGCGGCGCGCACGTTGTCAGGCACCGCTTTGCTGTAGGGCGCCATGCCCAGGATCCCCTCCTTCATGCCCCACCAAGTGTCGTCCGGCTTCCAGGTTCCGTCGAGCACGGCCTTGGCGCGCGAGATGTAATAGGGGCCCCAGAGGTCGAGGCTCGCCGTCAGATGCGCTTTCGGCGCAAAGCGCGACATGTCGGCGCCGTAGCCAAACCCATAGATCTTGCGCTTCTCGCAGACCTGCAACACCGCAGGGCTGTCGACGTGCTGGGCGATGACGTCGCAGCCGATGTTGGCGAGCGTCTCGGCCGCGGCGGCCTCCTTGGCCGGGTCGAACCAGGTGTCGATCATGACGAGCTTGGTGGTGATCTTCGGATTGACGGCCTGGGCCGCCAGCGTGAAGGCGTTCACCCCCATCACAACTTCGGGGATCTTGAACGACCCGACAAAGCCGATTGTGTTGGTCTTGCTCATCATACCGGCGATCGTGCCGGTGACCGCCCGGCCCTGATAGAAGCGCGAGTTGTAGGTGCCGACGTTGTCGGCGCGCTTGTAGCCGGTGCAGTGCTCCCATTTGGCGTCCGGGAACTGCTTGGCGACCTCGATCGTCTGGTCCATGTAGCCGTAGGAGGTGGTGAAGATGAGCTTGTTGCCCTGCTGGGCGAGGTCCTTCATGACCGGGATCGCACTCGCGTCTTCCTTGACGTTCTCGACATAGTTGGCGACCACTTGGCCTTTGAGCGCGTCGACGAGCTCCTTGCGGCCTTTTTCGTGCGACCAGGTCCAGCCCCAGTCTCCGATCGCCCCGAGATAGACGAACCCGACCTTCAGCGGCTCGGCGGCGAATGCGCGGCTGCCGAGCGCCGGCAGGGCGAGTCCCGCGGCGGTGGTCTTGATGAAATTTCGGCGGGTTACCAGACTCATGTCGCTCTCCTTGTTCCGTCACCTGCGTTTTTAATTGCTCGGCATGAAGGGCCGGCCGAGGCAGGCCGGCGCTTC